>NZ_JAFLJN010000077.1:0-297 GCF_018682595.1 Janthinobacterium sp. JC611 | reverse complement strand
GCAGGATGCCGAGCTTACGGTGGGCAGTCTGGTCAATACCGAAGGCACCGTGGCGGCAGGACGTCATCTGGCATTGTCCGGTGGCGACATCGACAATACCAAAGGCCAGTTGCAGGCCGTGGCCGGCAATGCCACCCTGAATGTGGCGAACTTGAACAACAGCGCAGGCAACGTGTTTGCCGGCGTCAACCTGGACGCGACACTGGCCAGCTTGAGCAATACGGGCAGCCTGTATGCGGCAGGGAATCAATCCTTGACCGCAACAGGCGCCATTGTGAACAGGGGCGTCATCGCGGC
>NZ_JAFLJN010000076.1:0-202 GCF_018682595.1 Janthinobacterium sp. JC611 | reverse complement strand
TTGTTTTGCAAAGCTCAAGCCTTGGCAATACGCTGGCTTCCGGCTACGCCTCCGCAGGCAGCATCGTGGGCCGCAACGTCAGCATCGATACGGCGGGACAGGGCTTGAACAATGTCCAGGGAACCATCGCCGCCACGCAAGTACTGAATCTGCAAACTGGAGAGCTCAACAATCACGGTGGTTTGCTGCAAGCAGGCAATGC
>NZ_JAFLJN010000013.1:0-1570 GCF_018682595.1 Janthinobacterium sp. JC611 | reverse complement strand
TGACCCCGTTTCCCGGCAGATATGGCTGAGGCCGTGTCGGAATGGCGGACCTGACCCCGTTTCCCTGACCCCGTTTCCCGCGGATATGGCTGAGGCCGTGTCGGAATGGCGGACCTGACCCCGTTTCCCGCTTCGGGGGCGGAAACTAGTATGGTTGGGTCTAATGTTGAGTATAACTACGCATTAAGCCAAAAATATTTGCGTGATAAGTTGGTTCCTGGTGCGCCTATTAGTAGTATTAAAGTCAATCAGGTGGTTCCTGGCATGAATGTCGATGAGTATGTGTCTAGGCAGTATGGTGGTCGTCAGATTTTCGATAATCAAAACATTGCTCCAGCTCGAGCTAATCAGGTGATGGGAAGTTTTGAATACAATGCGACAAAAAATATGCCGATAGGTACAAAAATAAATGGGTTTAATATTGAATGGAGTCGTGGAAAATGAAAATTTCATTTCTGAAATTTAAAAATGCATTTCCGAAAAATGAGCAGAGAAAATTCACAGTTGATACTTCTGTTTTTTCTCTGTTTTCTAGAAATGTGCTCGGTGTCGATTTTCCAGCTGACCTTGTTTCATTTTTTGATGAGATGGGAGGAGGCTATTTTGGAGAAAATGATTTATATTTTTTCTGTGACGGAAAAGAGAAGATGCCACGTGATTCTTTTCAAGAGTGGAATGAGAAGGATTTTTGGCGCGATATTTTCCCCTCTGCTGCAGATGGTGGTCCGGTGTTTTTTGCGGAAACTAGTTTTGGTGATCAAATAGGTTATAGGATGGTTGATGGGGATTGTATCTATATACTATTTTTAATTGATACATTTGAATCATTCGTAATTGCAGAAAATGGATCTGAACTTTTTGAAAGAGTGCTGACGGAGCGATTTGCTTTGGTAGATGAGCGGCGTTTGATTGGGGTGGAGAAAAACTATGGACGACTCAAAGAAGGGATGCACTTTGCTCCTATTGTTAGCCCAATGTTAGGCGGGAAAGGAAATGTTGAAAATTTTTGCTTGGAAACACCCAATGTGCATTTTAGAACTGCAATAGCCACATTTAAATCTATTCAAAAAAGTGGCAGTTAGGGAGGCCGGCGGAGGCCGCGGGCCGGGGTCAGATCCAGCATTCGCGCGGGCCGGGGTCAGATCCAGCATTCGTACACGATCTCAGCTGTGGCCGTCTCGATCTGCATAAGCGAAAAGCCAGCGTCGTCTGCAGCGCGCCCGGGGTCACGCCCGGGGTCAGGTCCGGCATTCGTACACGATCTCAGCCTTGGTCATCTCGATCTGCAGCAGGTTGCGCTTTACTAAATGCCGATACGGCTCGACTGACTGTCCTGCTCGAGACGTGAAAAGCGGAGGCGATGTGGGACATGGTAAAAGCGGTCGATAGATAAGCGCGTGCCATCGCCTCGTCTCTGTCGCTATAGCAGGGGCCAGCAGGGGCCAGGGTCAGGTCCGCCATTCGTACACGATCTCAGCCTTGGCCTTCGTATGCGGGGCCAGGGTCAGGTCCGTCATTCGTACACGATCTCAGCCTTGGCCTTCGCAATCTGCAGCAAACGGGGCCAGGG
>NZ_JAFLJN010000075.1:0-281 GCF_018682595.1 Janthinobacterium sp. JC611 | reverse complement strand
AAGGATGCGGCATCGAGACGCAACATGTCCGCCTGCAAGACGCCGCGCGTGTTGTCGATATTCACGCCGCCCACATGCAAGTCGGCAGTCGCGGCAATCACGCCGTCGGTATTGTTCAGTACGCCCTTGCTGACGATGTCCGCCGCCGCAGCGGACGTGATGCGGCCCTTGCTGTTGTCCAGCACGCCTGCTTGCAGATTCAAGATGCCCGTGCCTGCATGCTCGATCTTGCCGTCCTTGTTCGTAACGCTGACGGCATCGATGTTCAGGTTCTTGCTATT
>NZ_JAFLJN010000074.1:0-974 GCF_018682595.1 Janthinobacterium sp. JC611 | reverse complement strand
AGGCCGATGTTGGCGGCGCTGGTCTGGCTGCCTGACAGATCCACGCTGGCACCTGTCAGATTGGCGCTGCCCGCCGCCAGATTCTGGCCGTGCGCGGCCAACGTTTGTGTTGTGCTGATTGTCAGGTCGCCACTTGTGCCCAGCTTGCCATCGGCCTGCATGCCCGCGCCGACCAAGCTGCTTGCGCTGCTGTCGAGGGTTTTCGCTGTCAGGCTGGTGTTGCCCTGCGCCGCGATGACGCCCCTGTTCACAATGGCGCCTGTTGCGGTCAAGGATTGATTCCCTGCCGCATACAGGCTGCCCGTATTGCTCAAGCTGGCCAGTGTCGCGTCCAGGTTGACGCCGGCAAACACGTTGCCTGCGCTGTTGTTCAAGTTCGCCACATTCAGGGTGGCATTGCCGGCCACGGCCTGCAACTGGCCTTTGGTATTGTCGATGTCGCCACCGGACAATGCCAGATGACGTCCTGCCGCCACGGTGCCTTCGGTATTGACCAGACTGCCCACCGTAAGCTCGGCATCCTGCGCCGCCACGATGCGGCCTGTGTTGTTCAGCAATACCTGAGATTTGACCAACGCATCGCCATTGCCTTCGATCTTGCCGCCCGTGTTGTCCAGCTGGCCGGTAGCGCTCACCGTCATCAGTCCGGTGCCGGTCTGCGCCAGACTGCCGGCGCGGTTGTCCAGGCTGCCGGCATTGATGGTCAGCTGATTGGCCACCGTCGTCGCATTGCGGTGGTCGAAGGTGGCTGCTGTGATATCCAGCTTGCCATTGCCCGTGATCTTGCCGGATTGATTAAGGAACTGGCCCGCGTTGATGGTCAGCAGACCCGCACCCGCGTGCTCCAGCTTGCCATTGACGTTCGTCAACACCGTCGCGTTCAAGGCCAGATTGTTGCTGTTGACGGCGATACGGCCCGCCGTGTTGTCCAGCTTGGTCGTGGTGATGACGGTGTCGCCAGTACCCGTCTGCAC
>NZ_JAFLJN010000073.1:0-1487 GCF_018682595.1 Janthinobacterium sp. JC611 | reverse complement strand
GTCGCCGCATCGAGACGCAACATATCCGCCTGCAAGACGCCGCGCGTGTTGTCGATATTCACACCGCCCACATGCAAATCGGCAGTCGCTGCCATCACGCCATCGGTATTGCTCAGTACACCTTTGCTGACGATGTCTGCCGACGCAGCGGACGTGATGCGGCCCTTGCTGTTGTCCAGCACGCCCACCTGCAGATTCAATGTCCCCGTGCCTGCATGCTCGATCTTGCCGTCCTTGTTCGTGACGGTGACGGCATCGATGTTCAAGTTTGTACTGTTGACGGCAATGCGGCCAGCCGTGTTGTCCAGCTTGCCTGTGACGATGCTCGTATCGCCCGTGCCCGTCTGCAAGATGGTGCCCTTGGTGTTGTCCAGATTACCCACATGCAGATCGAGCTGGCCTGCCTGCAAGGTGCCTTCCGTGTTGTGCAGGGAGGCGCTCGTCGTCACATTCAGCGTGCCCGCCGTTGTCACGACCGTCTTGTTCGTGCTGACGTCACCTTGGGTTGCCGTCAGGCCGATGTTGGCGGCGCTGGTCTGGCTGCCTGACAGATCCACGCTGGCACCTGTCAGATTTGCGCTGCCCGCCGCCAGGTTTTGTCCATGTGCGGCCAACGTTTGCGTAGTGCTGATTGTCAGGTCACCACTTGTGCCCAGCTTGCCATCGGCCTGGATGCCGGCGCCGATCATGCTGCTGGCACTGCTGTCGAGGATTTTCGCCGTGATGCTGTTGTTGCCTTGTGCCGCGATGACGCCCCTGTTCACAATGGCGCCTGTTGCGGTCAAGGATTGATTCCCTGCCGCATACAGGCTGCCCGTATTGCTCAAGCTGGCCAGTGTCGCGTCCAGGTTGACGCCGGCAAACACGTTGCCTGCGCTGTTGTTCAAGTTCGCCACATTCAGGGTGGCATTGCCGGCCACGGCCTGCAACTGGCCTTTGGTATTGTCGATGTCGCCACCGGACAATGCCAGATGACGTCCTGCCGCCACGGTGCCTTCGGTATTGACCAGACTGCCCACCGTAAGCTCGGCATCCTGCACCGCCACGATGCGGCCTGTGCTGTTCAGCAATACCTGGGCTTTGACCAGCGCATCGCCGTTACTCTCGATCTTGCCGCCCGCGTTGTCCAGCTGGCCGGTGGCGCTCACCGTCATCAGGCCGGCGCCGGTCTGCGCCAGGTTGCCGGCGCGGTTGTCCAGGCTGCCGGCGTTGATGGTCAGCTGATTGGCCACCGTCGTCGCATTGCGGTGATCCAGGGTCGCTGCCGTGATATCCAGCTTGCCATTGCCCGTGATCTTGCCGAACTGGTTGTTGAATTGCCCTGCGTTAATCGCCAGGATGCCCGCGCCAGCATGCTCCAGCTTGCCATTGACGTTCGTCAACACCGTCGCGTTCAGGGCCAGGTTCGCGCTGTTGACGGCGATGCGGCCCGCCGTGTTGTCCAGCTTGGTCGTGGTGATGACGGTGTCGCCAGTACCCGTCTGCAC
>NZ_JAFLJN010000072.1:0-343 GCF_018682595.1 Janthinobacterium sp. JC611 | reverse complement strand
AGCGTGCCCGCCGTTGTCACGACCGCCTTGTTCGTGCTGACGTCACCTTGGGTTGCCGTCAGGCCGATATTGGCCGCGCTGGTCTGGCTGCCGGCGATATCGACGCTGGCGCCGGTCAGGGTTGCCTTGCCCGCCGCCAGGTTCTGGCCATGCGCGGCCAGCGTTTGCGTGGTGTTGATCGTCAAGTCACCAGCCGCACCCAGCTTGCCATCGGCCTGCATGCCGGCACCGAGCAAGCTGCTTGGGCCGCTGTCGAGCGTCTTCGCCGTGATGCTGTTGTTGCCTTGTGCCGCGATGACGCCCGTATTCGTGATGGCGCCTGTTACGGTCAGGGATTGATTCC
>NZ_JAFLJN010000012.1:0-41662 GCF_018682595.1 Janthinobacterium sp. JC611 | reverse complement strand
GCAAAACCAAAGCGCTATGCCACGCGCATTCTACGAAAACCTGCTTAACTGAACGGCATTACCCGCGCGCGGCGGGTTTTCATGCAGACGCATTCAACTTCTCAAATGCGTCATGGCGTACGTCAGATGCTGCCACCAGTGCTCGCGCGACTGCACGGACGCCAGGCATTTCGCGTCGACCTCGTTCTTGAACGCGGGGTCCGCGCAAGCCTTGCTGGCCAGCGCATTGCGCTGGTTTTCCACGTTGACGAGGGCAAGCGCCAGCCACGCCACGAGAGCGAGGGCCAGTACGCACAAGGTCCAGGGCAGCTGTTTCATGATGATCTCCGCTTACTTCTTCGCTGGCGCGGGAGCGCGCTCTTTCAGGACGCGCGCCACCAGTTCATCCATCACGCGCAGGGTCGCCGCCTGGGTTTGCGGCTCGGACTGGCCGGGGCGCGACAACTGCGCCGGCGACGTGACGAAGCGGCCATCGATGACGATGGTCGGCGCGCTGTCGATCTTGCTGGCGGCGATCAGCTGCTCGTTGCGTTTCAGCTTGGTCTGCACGCCGAAGGAATTGAACATGTCCAGGTATTTCGCCTTGTCGATGCCGTTCTTCACCAGCAGCTCGAGGATGGCGTCATCGCGGTTCAGGCGGTTGCGTTCGACGTGGATGGCGCGGAAGATCTTGTCGTGGAACTGGTCCAGCTGGCCCATCGCTTCCAGTGTGGCATAGGCGTGCGCCTGCGGATCTTTCGGGCCGGAGAAGGCCAGGTGGATGCGGCGGAAGGCGATCTTGTCGCCCTGCTTCTTGACCCAGTCGTGCATCAGCGGATCGAGCGCGTAACAATGCGGGCACGAATACATGAAGTACTCCACCACTTCGACCTTCTTGCCCGTGTCCGTGCGCACTGGCGTCGGGAGCGTGGTAAAGCCGGTATCGGCCGCCATGGCGCCGCCGGTGGCGGCCACCAGGGTGACGGCGGCGAGCAGGGGACGCAAGAAACGCAGAAAACGCATAATAATCCTTCATCATAAAGTGGTCGTGAACGGGGCGAGATTACCACTTTTTGCGCTGTCCATTGAAGCCCGGGCGGAAAAAAGGCACTTTTACCCGCTCCGTTTGCGCCTGATTAAGCCGCTCTTAAGCGCCGCCGCGCCTCTGCCTCAGAAATGGTAGCGCGCCGACACGCGCAGCTGGCGCGCATCATTGAGGTAAATGCTGGAGCGGCAGCCGGGCGCATCGCCGTAATGGCGGCGGTTGGCCAGGTTGCTGCCGGCCAGCTCCAGCTCCCAGGCGCCCAGCTTGCGCGCATAGCGCCCGTCCACGGTGGCGAAGGCGGGCACCTGCGCCAGACAGCTGCCGGCGAAATCGGGGCCATAGCGCAGGGCGCGCAGCCACTGCACGCCCACGTCGGCACTGGCGCCGCCCTGCCCCGTCCAGTACAGGCGCAGGCTGGCCAGGGTTTTCGGCACGAGGGCGATGTCCGGGCCGTCATAGGCGTAATCGTCGTAGCGCGCATGCACCTGGCGCAGCTGAGCGTCGAGGCGCCAGTCGCGCGCCAGCGCCAGGCTGGCCTCGATGGCGATGCCGTCGCGGCGCGAGGGGTCGAGGTTGCCCGCAAAGCCCAGCTGGCCCAGGCTCTGGTCGAAGACGATCTGGTTGCTCAGGCGCTCGCTGAACACGCGCACGGAAGCGCTGCGCGCCGCGTCGCCAACGGTGGCGCCCACCTCCATGTCGCGCCGCAGCTGGCCCGCCAGGGGACGGTAGCCGGCGCGGGTATAGCCATCGTCGTCGATGCGGTAACTGCGCGCGGCCCTGGCGTACACGCTCAGTTGCGGGCGCAGTTGCAGGCTGCCCTGCACGTCCCAGGCATTCTGGTTTTCCCAGTCGCTGCCGCCGGCGGGCATGTCGGCCGGATCGAGCTGGAACTGTTCATGCCGCAGCCCCAGCAGCAGGCGCGGCGCATACGCGCCGCCGAAGGCCAGCTCCTCGCGCAGCAGCAGCGCGCGCGAGTACTGGCGGCGCTGCGCATCGCCATCGCGGCCCGTCATGGCGCGGCCCGAGCTGCGCTGCCACTGCATCAGGTCCAGGCCCACTTCCGTATCCGTGCCCACGCCGCCCACCTTGCCGTAGTGGCGCAGGCGGGGCGCCAGCTGCCGGCGGCGGCTGCTGTACGTCGATTCGCTGCTGCCGTCCTCGCCCGCATAGCGGGCCGTGGCGCGCTTTTCCCGCTGCGACAGTTCCACGCCCAGCTCGAACTTGCCGACGTAGCGCTGCACGAAGGCGCTGGCGCGCCGCACCTCATAGCGGTACAGGTCTTCCGGGCGGGCCGCCAGCAAGGCCAGGAACGGCGCCTCGGGCGCGGGATAGCGGGTGTCCTGGTTCAGCTGGTCGGCGCTGAAGCCGAAGCGGCCCTGGCGCATCGTCCATTCCGCGCCGCCGTTGAAGCCGCGCTGGTGAAACACGCTGCCGTCGCGGTAATTGCCATTGCGCAGCCCGTCCATGGCCACATCGAGCGTCATGCCGTCCTGCTCGCGCGACAGGGCGCCGCGCACGCTGTGCTGGCCGCCCTGCGCCAGCTCGGCGGACAGGTCGCCATGCGTGACGCCGGCCGCGCCATCCGCGCCTTGCTGCTGCGCGCACGCCGGCATGGCCAGGGCGCACAGCAGCAAGGCGCGCGTGGCAATGGTCAGGGCGGGAGGGGCAGGCATCATGGCGGCAGGCTTGAGGCGTCACCGCGGCGCGGAGGCGCGCTGGTGGAACGGCGGCATGGCAAAAGCGAATCATTATACGCAGGGCGCACGGCGCCGCAAGCGCCAGCCCGGCGGTACTTTCCTAATGCCAATATTTTATTGGTGATTTGGCATTTTTGTAGGTATATTAAGTCAGGTGCGAGGTGCGCCCGGCGATCCTGGGCGCAGCCGGCCGCATTTAAAAAAGAAGTCACTGTGGGAGTCGCGCATGGAAAGTCGTAGCACAACGCGCCGGGGGGCGCCTGGTCCCCGCGGCACGCGCCGCAGCATAGGTTTTTTCCCCATCTCGGGCAGGCTCAAAGCCCTTTCCATCGCCGCCCTGCTGCTGGCCGGCCTTGCCCTGCAAGCCGACCTGTTCGCCCAGCCGGGCCAAGGCAAGCCGGCCGGCGCGCCCATGCCGCTGGCGCCACCGGCCGACGGCATCGCCCTGGCGTCGCCGCACGCGGCCGCCGTCAGCACGCCCAGCGCCAGCAACGCCTGGGGCGGCGCGCGCACGAGCGCGCACGCGACCCTGTCGGACCGCGTGGTCGACTACCAGATCGAGGCGACGCTCGATCCCGTCAAGCACACGCTAGACGGCCAGCAGAAACTGCGCTGGCGCAACCGCAGCGCGCAAGCCGTCAGCAGCGTCTACCTGCACCTGTACCTGAATGCATTCGAAGGCGAACATTCGACCTTCTTCACCGAAAAGCGCAAGCTCGATACGGGCTTCCGCTCGGGCGTCGAGACGCGCGACGGCGAGTGGGGCTACATCGAACTGCGCAGCATGACGCAGAACGGCGCCAAGGCGCCCTGGCATTTCGTCCAGCCCGACAACGGCCCGGCCACCGATCGCACGGTCGTGCGCGTCGACCTGCCGCAGGCCGTCGCGCCGGGCGCCGAGACGACGCTCGACATCCGCTTCTTCGATCAGCTGCCGCGCGTCATCGCGCGCACCGGCTATTTCGGCAGCTTCCACCTGGTGGGCCAGTGGTTCCCCAAGATCGCCGTGCTGGAACTGCCCGGTGAACGAGGCGCCACCGCGCCGCGCTGGAACGCGCATGAATTCCACCTCAATTCGGAGTTCTACGCCGACTTCGGCAACTATGACGTGAAGCTGACCGTGCCCAAGGAGTACACGGTGGGCGCCACGGGCGAACTGCAGGGCGCGCCGCAGGAAAAGAACGGCATGCTCACGCACCACTATGTGCAGGGCGACGTGCACGATTTCGCCTGGACGGCCGACAAGCGCAGCGCGACGCCGTTGACGGGCCACTGGAGCGGCCCTGGCAGCCCGCCCGTGAGCATCAAGGTGCTGTACCCGCCCGAGTACGCATCGAACGCGGCGCCCGCGCTGCAGGCGGCCAAGGATGCGCTCACGTATTTCTCGCGCACCCTGGGGCCGTATCCGTACAAGACGCTGACGGTGGTGATTCCGCCGTTTAACGCGGCCGAAGCGGGCGGCATGGAATATCCGACCTTCATCACCGCCTCGAGCTACGCCAACCTGCAGCCGAAGACGATTCCCGAATTCGGCCTCGATTTCGTCACCATCCATGAATTCGGCCATGGTTATTTCTATGGCATCCTGGCCTCGAACGAGTTCGAGGAACCCATCCTCGACGAAGGCTTGAACGAGTACTGGGACCAGCGCATGCTGCGCGCGCGCGGCCAGCATATCCACGCCACCACGCCCCTGCTCAAGCGCCTGGGCTTCGACCCCGTCTTCAAGGTCTTCGAATTCGAGCGCATGGCCGCGCCGCGCCAGGACGCGGCCGACCCGCTGGGGCAGAATGCGTGGAATCGCCTGCAGGGCGTGGGGCCCGTCTACAGCCGCACGGCCACCACCATGCGCGACCTGGAGGCGCGCATCGGCAGCGACGCCATGGAACGGGGCTTCAAGGCCTATTACGAACAGTGGAAATTCCGCCACCCGAGCGTGGCCGACCTGCGCGAAACGCTGGCCGAGGCGACGGGCCAGCGGCGCATCGTGGAACAGGTCTTCGCGCAGCAAGTCTATGCCAGCGCGAATATCGACGACCGCATCGGCACCTTCACCAGCGAAGAGCAGACGCCGCTGGCCGGCATGGCGCTGGTGAACGGCAAGCGCGTGGAGCACACGGCCGAAGCGCTGGAAAAAGAGGAGGAAAAAGTACGCGCGGCGTGGGACAAGGCGCATCTTGACGCCAAGCCCGGCACGGGCCCGTATCCTTATCTCACCAGCGTGGTCTTGCGCCGCCGCGGCGCGCCCGTGCCGCAGGTGCTGCTGGTGAAGTTCGCCGACGGCAGCTCCGAACGCGTGGTGTGGGATAACGAGCAGCTGTGGCAGCGCTACACGTGGAGCAAGCCCGTGAAAGCCGTCTCGGCCGAACTGGACCCCGACCGCGTGCACTACCTCGACGTCAACAAGCTCGATGACAGCCGCACCCTGAAGGCCGATACCTCGGCCGCGCGGCGCTGGAGCGTCGACCTTGCCGCCGCCTTCCAATGCCTCCTTTCCCTGATTGCCATCGTATGAGCGCCACTTCCACGACACGGGCCAGCGGCCTGACCCTGACCACGCGCGCCAGCCGCGCCGCCCTGCAATGGCGCTTGCTGCTGCTGTGGGCGGGCCTGCCGCTGATCCCCACCATCCTCGCCGTCATTCCCCTCTGGCGCACCTTGAGCGCCGGCCTCGATCAAGCCGTGCATGCGGCGGCACTGGCGCACCAGCTCGACCTGATGACCGTGGCCGACCTGGTGGCCAATGCGGGACGCAACGGCGCCGCCGTCAGCCAGGCCGCCGTCATCGGCATCGTCCTGGCCCTGCTGCTGTCGCCGCTGCTGAGCGGCCTGGTGGTGACGGCCGCGCGCGCGCCTGCGCCGCTGGGCTTCGCCCCCCTGCTGACGGGCGCCTTCAGCGAATACGGCCGCATGCTGCGCATGCTGCTGTGGAGCATCGTGCCGCTGGGCCTGGCGCTGGCGATCGGCGCCGGCGCGCTGAAACTGGCCGACAAGCACGCGGCGAAAGCCATCCTGGAAGCCGATGCCGACCTGGCCCGCCACCTGGCCTTGCTGCTTGCGGGCTTGCTGTTCCTGCTGGCCTGCGCCACGCTCGACGCCGGCCGCGCGGCGCTGGCCGTCGACCGTCGCCGCACCTCGGCCGTCAAGGCCTGGTGGCGGGGCCTGGACATGCTGCGCCGGCGTCCGCTGGCCTGCCTGGCCATCTACCTCGTCATCACCTTGCCAGGACTGGCGCTGTATGCCTTGCTGGGCGTGGCGCGCCTGAACCTGGCCGCACCCGGCCCGCTGGCCATCGTGGCCGGCTTGCTGGTGACGCAGCTGGCGGCGCTGGTGCTGGCGTGGATGCGCAGCGCGCGCCTGTTCGCGCTGATCGACGTCAAGCGCTCGCTCGCGTAATCAGGCCCCCAGGCGCCCTTCATCGGCGAGGAAGTCGATGAAGGTGCGCACTTTCGAGGACAGGTAGCGGCGGCTCGTGTAGACGGCGTACACCTTGCCGCCCGCCAGCTTGAAATCGTCGAAGAGGCGCACCAGCCGCCCCGCCGCCAGGTCGGCATCCGTCTGCCACGACGGCAGCAGGGCGATGCCCATGCCGTCGAGCGCGGCCGCGTGCAGCAGGCTTTCGTTATTGCATTGCAGCACGGGCGAGAACTTCACCGTCTCGCGCCCCTGCGCCCCGTCGAAGGCCAGCTCATTACCGTTCGCCAACAAGGAATAGCTGATCATGGCGTGTTGCGCCAGGTCCTGCGGCAGGTGCAGCTGGCCCGCGCGCGCCAGGTAGGCAGGCGACGCCACCAGGTGGAATTCGATGCTGCCGATGGGCCGCGCGATCAGGGCCGGCGATGGCGCCTGGCTCACGCGCAAGGCCAGGTCGAAGCCCTCTTCCACCAGGTTCACCACGCGGCCGCTCAGGTCGATGTCGAAGGTGACTTCGGGAAAGCGTTCACGGTAGGCGGCCAGGGTGCGCGTAAAGATGGCGTTGGCGAACCAGACGGGCGCGCTCAGCCGCAGCATGCCGCGCGGCACCACCGTCGTGCGGCCGACCGTCGCTTCCACCTCGTCGAGATTGTCGAGCATGTCGCGGCACTGTTCAAAATACACCTTGCCGATTTCCGTCAGGCTCAGGTGGCGGCTGCTGCGGTTCAGCAACCGCGCGTCCAGGTGCCGCTCCAGGTGCATCACGTGCTTGCTGACCATGGCAGGCGACAGGTCCAGGCGCTCGCTGGCGCGCACGAAGCTGTCCAGTTCCACCACGGCGCGAAACACGCGCATGCTGCGCAAGGTATCCATGACTGCCCGATCATCAACAAAATGGAAATGATATATCAATAATAGCGATCTTGATCAACTGACCGCGCATAACTATCATTGTTCCATCGTTAGCCATTCCCCCCAGGAGCCGCCATGCAAGAGCACACCTTCCCCACCTACTTCCTGTCGCACGGCGGCGGCCCGTGGCCGTTCATGAAAGACCAGTTCGGCGGCCGCTACGACGTGCTGGAAGCGTCGCTGCAGGATATCCCGCGCCAGATCGGCGCGCGGCCGAACGCCGTGCTGGTCGTCACGGCGCACTGGGAAGGGCCGCAATTTCTCGTCTCGGCCAGCCCCCGGCCTGGCATGATCTACGACTATTCGGGCTTTCCGCCGCACACGTATCAGATCCAGTACCCGGCGCCGGGCGCGCCGGAACTGGCGGCGCAGGTGAAACAGTTGCTCGACGGGGCCGGCCATCCGGCGCGCCTCGACCACGAACGGGGTTTCGACCATGGCACCTTCAGCGCCCTGTTTCCCATCTACCCGCAGGCCGACATGCCGCTGGTGCAATTGTCGCTGAAACACGGCTACGATCCGCTCACGCACGTCGAGGTGGGCCGCGCGCTGGCCAGCCTGCGCCGGCAAGGCGTGCTGATACTGGGCAGCGGCCTCAGTTATCACAACCTGCGCCAGTTCGGCCAGGCCGGTGCCGCCGCGTCGCACCAGTTCGACGCGTGGCTGCGCCATGCCATGGCATTGCCGCCGGCGCAAAGACTGGAACAGTTGCTGGCCTGGGACCAGGCGCCGGGCGCGCGCCAGGCCCATCCGCAGGAAGACCATCTGCTGCCGCTGATGGTGGCGCTCGGCGCGGCCGAGCAGGAAGCGGCGCAGGTCGTGTACCACGAGGAGGATTTTTTTGGGGCGCTGGCGGTGACCAGCTTCAAATTCGGCTAATCGGCTAGCGCATGAAAAAAGCGCCGAGACATTGCTGTCGCGGCGCTTTTTGCATGGTGAAGCCGTAACTTACGTGCCGCGCTTGCCGCGCGCCGCATTCTTCGCCTTTTCGGCGGCGATCTCCGCTGCCTTGGCCGCTTTTTCCGCCATCTCGGCCGCGTGCTGGGCCAGCAGGGCCGCGCGCGTGTCCGGCGTTTCCAGCGAAATGCGTCCCAGGATGCCGCTGCGGTAGTCGAGCAGCAAGGTGTGCGACGCCTTCTCGAAATCGTAGTCGCCGCCCTTGATGCGGAAGCCGCGCTTGGCGGCGATGCCCTCGACCACGCCGATCGCATCGACTTCGCCGACCTTGGTGCCGTAGCGGGCCGCCAGCAAGTCCGGGTAGCGCTTGAGCAATTCCTCGGCCAGGAACACGGCCACTTCCTCTTCGATCAGCGCGTTCGAGCCGATGGCGTGGCTGGCCGCCAGCATCAGGCCGTCGCTGGGGATGGCGATCTTCGGCCACAGCATGCCGGGCGTGTCGACCAGAATCGTATTCTTGTCCAGGTACAGCTTTTGCTGCATTTTGGTGACGGCCGGCTCGTCGCCCACCTTGGCCACGCGCTTTTTCAGCAGCGCGTTCATCAGGGTCGACTTGCCCACGTTGGGGATGCCCATGATCATGATGCGCAGCGGCTTCGTCGGCACGCCGCGGTGCGGCGCCAGCGATTTGGCCAGGTCCGGAATGCGCGCCACGTCGCCCGGCTTCTTGGTCGTCATCGCATACGCGGTCACGCCTTCCTGGGCATTGAAATAGGCGACCCAGGCGGCCGTGGCTGCAGGATCGGCCAGGTCGGTCTTGTTGAGGATTTTCAGGCAAGGACGCTGGCGGAACAGGCGCAGCTCGTCCACCATGGGATTGCAGCTGGCTGCCGGCAGGCGCGCGTCCACCACTTCAATCACCAGATCGGTGTTTTCCATGGTCTCGGCCGCTTTCTTGCGGGCCGCGTTCATGTGTCCTGGGTACCATTGTATCGCCATGCTCTTGCTTTCAAAATCGTTCGGTCAATCCGCTATTTTACGTGGTTGCCGCCACGACGTCGCATTTTCCGCCGCCAGCGCCAGCCGTGCGACACGAACGAGACAATTGGTGATAATTTGACAGTTACTTGAATGATAATATCCGCAATGCGTCCGGCCTGGACGGTTTCCCTATCGCAAGCTCAACCTGGCGCGCATTCCATGCACTTTTCCCGCTTTTGCCTCCTCGCCTTCCTTTACGCCTGCCAGCTGCCCGCCATGGCCCAGGAACAAGCGGCGGCGCCGGGCGACCCGGCAAAGCAGGAAATGCAGCAGATTGTCGACGTGCAAGGCACGCGCGATCCCGACCTGCGTCCCTACCGCACCATGCTCAAGGGACTCGACGCGTATGCCGACCACCAGCGCCTGGCGCCGGGTGCGCCGCTGCGCTTCATGCTGATCCCCGCCACGCCCCAGGCCAGGCTCGATGGCGTGACGCTGCACCTGTCGGCCGACAACCTGTCGATCCCCGTGCCGCTGGCGGCGGACGGCGGCTTCACCTTGTCGCGCGACAAGACCGCCTACGATGCGAATGCCGACCTGGTCAGCAACAAGAAGCGCGACACCTTGCGCTGGCGCGCCGACATCCATACGCCGGGCCTGCCCGCGAACGTGCGCCGCCTGGGCGACTTGCGCCTGGAATGCGAAATCCGCTGGGCCGTCGAACAGGATGACTTGCCGTTTGTCCGACGCAACCTGTTCCGCCTGGCGGGCGGGCCATGCCATTCGTCGCTGGTCCACGTGCCGTTTCCCGTGATGCGCAAGCTGCTTGCCGTGCAGGCGCGCTCGGGCGAGCGCACGCTGGACATCCGCGTCACGCAAGACCGGCAGCGCTACATGCCGCCGCTACATGACGTGAACTGGGACGACAATACCCTGCTGACCCTGACCTATGGCGACGACGGCAACATGGCCGGCGCCGCCCCGGCAGGGCACTTGCAGGCAACGCAGCGCCAATAGGCGGCGCCCGGGAAGCCAGATCAAATATTTCCACAAGGATTTTTATATTTACTGAAAGAAACAAAAAAGTATGCTCTAATATCGCCTCTTAAATGAAAAGCAATTATTTTCCAGGCCGGCTCCCGCCAGGGAGATAGGCGATGGGGGATAGCTCGATATGATGATGGAACACACTGGCAAGGCGCCCAAGCGCATGCCGCGCAATGACTGGAAGAAGGAATGCCGGCAGTTGCGGCAGCAAGTGGCGCAGCTGCAAGAGCGCCTGAAACGCCAGAGCGCGGACAGCTATGGCTTGCAAGTGCTGTATGACCAATTGGTCAATGAAATCAAGCACCACCGTGACATGTTGCAGCTCGACAGTTTTGATGCGGATAAATCATCGCTCGTCTACACGCAAGCCTGGCGCCGCTTCATGGCCGGCGACGCGCTCGACTACCAGACGCACCGCCACACGCATTCCCGCAGCCGCCCCAGCCTGCTGTAGCTAATAAAGCTCCCCTTTACAGCTCCGCCAGCGCCTTCACGTGCGCGGCCACGCTGCGGCCCAGGGACGACAGGTTGTAGCCCCCTTCCAGGCAGCTGACGATGCGGCCCTTGCCATACTGATGGGCCACGGCCATCATCTGCTGCGTCAACCACGTGTAATCGGCCTCCACCAGGCCCATGCCGCCCACGTCGTCTTCGCGGTGCGCGTCGAAGCCAGCGGAAATGAAAATCATCTGCGGCTGCTGCCGGTGCAGCGCGGGCAGCCAGTGGTCGAGCACCAGCTGGCGCACGGCGTCGCCTTTCGAGCGGGCGGGCACGGGCACGTTGACGCGCGTATCCGTGTAGGACTCGACGTCGCTGTATGGATAGAACGGGTGCTGGAAAAAGCTGACCATCAGGATGCGCGGGTCGTGCGCCACGGATTCGGCCGTGCCATTGCCATGATGGACGTCGAAATCGACGATGGCGACGCGCGCGAGCCCCCTCACGTCGAGCGCATGCTTGGCGGCGATGGCGACATTATTGAACAGGCAAAAACCCATGGGTTCGCTGGGCCGCGCATGGTGGCCGGGCGGGCGGATCGCGCAAAAGGCGTTGCTGATCTCGCCATCGATGACGGCGTCCGTGGCCGCCACGGCCGAGCCGGCGGCGGCCAGCGCCGCCTCGTAGCTGTGCGCGTTGAGCAAGGTGTCGCCATCGAGCGGATAGTAATCGCCCTCCGGCGGCACATTGTCGCGCACCAGGCCGATGGCCGTGGCGCTGTGGTTGCGCTCGATATCGGACAATTGCGCGCGCACGCCGTCGCGGTGCTCGACCAGGTCACTGATGTGCGCGAGGATCAATTGATCGTTGATGGCCTGCAAGCGGGCCGGCGATTCGGGATGCCAGTCGCCCATTTCATGGCGCTGGCAATCGGGATGGGTATATATGGCTGTACTCATGCGCTGTACTGGTTACCTCTGTCTCTGCTCTCTATCCATACCGGGAACGCGCGCCGGAACACCGCAGAGCATTCCTGCCTGCCTGGCGCGTTCTCGCATAAAATCACTGGCTGGTCTGTGCCGCCCTTGCCGCCTTCGCTGTCACGCTAATCTACCACGAGCGCGCAGGCGGCGGGCGGCGCCGTTTGACCTGGCCAAAGCGATTGTAAATTAAATAATCCGTCTTACTGTGATAGAAATAGCATGTTTTCGAAAATACACCAGGCCGCACAGCAGATCGGCGAAGTTCTCGTCGGCAAACACGTGCAGATCCGCCAGACCCTCGCCTGCGTGCTGGCCGGCGGCCACCTGCTGATCGAGGACGTGCCCGGCGTGGGCAAGACGACCCTGGCGCACGCGCTGGCCATCTCGCTGGGCCTGCAATGGAAGCGCCAGCAATTCACCAGCGACCTGCTGCCCGCCGACGTGGCCGGCATGAGCGTGTATGACCGGGGCAGCGGCAGCTTCATCTTTCATCCCGGCCCCCTGTTTACGCAGGTGCTGCTGGCCGACGAGATCAACCGCGCCACGCCGAAGACGCAATCGGGCTTGCTCGAAGCGATGGAAGAGCGGCAAGTGAGCCTCGACGGCGTCACGCGCACGCTGCCGCAACCGTTTTTCGTCATCGCCACGCAAAACTGCGCGCACCAGCTGGGTACCTTCCCCCTGCCCGAATCGCAGCTCGACCGTTTTCTCATGAGCGTCACCCTCGGCTATCCCGATGCGGCCGCCGAACGGGCGCTGCTGCTGGGGACCGACCGCCGCGCCATGCTGCACACCTTGCCGGCCGTAATGAACGCGGAAGAATTGCTGCAGGCCCAAGCGGGCTTGCGCGCCATCCACGCCTCGCCGGCCGTCGTCGACTATGTGCTGGCCCTCGTGCATGCCACCCGCGTGCCGGGCGTGTTTGCCGATGGCCTGAGCCCGCGCGCCGCGCTGGCCCTGCTGCAGGCGGCGCGCGCCTGGGCAGCATTGGCCGGACGCGACCACGTCACGCCCGACGACGTGCAAGCCGTATTATTACCCGTCTGCGCCCACCGCCTGCATGCGGCGCAAGGGTCCGCGGACAGCCGCGACCTGCTGCAGCAATTGCTGCTGGCGACCCCCGTCTGACCGCAATGCGCCCGCGCACGATCCGCTGGCTGCCGGCGCGCCCCTGGCTGGGCGCGCAGCGCGTGCACATCCGTCCCTCGCGCGCGGGCCTGGCCTTTGCCGCGCTGCTGCTGGCGCTGTGGATCGCCGCCGTCAATTACCGCCTGGGCCTGGGCTATGCGCTCACGTATTTCGCGGCCGCTTGCGCCATCGCCGACATGCTGTTTACCAGCCGTAACCTGGCTGGCCTGGCGCTGGCCGCCACGCCGGGCCAGCCCGTGTTCGCGGCCAGCCAGGCCACGTTCACCTTGCGCCTGATCAACCGCAGCGCCCGCCCGCGCCACGCGATCCGGCTGGCCATGCACGGCTCGGCGGCAGCGCCCAGCCTGGCCGATATCGCCGCCCACGGGGAGACGGCCGTCAGCATCGTCGTGGCGGCGCGGCAACGCGGCTGGCTCGATGCGCCTTCCGTGCGCCTGTCGGGCAGCTTTCCGCTGGGCCTGTTTATCGCCTGGTGCCATTGGCAACCCGACGCGCGCGTGCTCGTGTATCCGCAATCCGAGCACGACGCCCCGCCGCTGCCCTTGCCCGCCGGGACGGAGCAGCCGGCAAAGCAGACGCCGCAACAGCCGCGTTCCTCCGGCGGCATCCTGGAACTGGCCGGCGTGCGCGCCTACCAGCCAGGCGATTCCTTGCACCGCCTGGCCTGGCGCCAGATCGCCCGCCATGACGGCGAGCATTTATTCAGCAAGCAATTCCAGCCAGCCGCCGACGCGCAAACGGGCGCAGCCCGTGGCGGCATCCTGCTCGATCACGCCGCCCTGCACGCGCTGGCGCCGGAAGCGCGCCTGTCGCGCCTGGCCGCCTGGGTGCTGCAGGCGGAACGCACGGGCCAGCCTTATGGCTTGCGCCTGGGCGCGCTGACCGTGGCGCCGGCCCTGGGCGCCACCCAGCGCGACGCCTGCCTGCGCGCGCTGGCCCTGCATGACTTACCTCCCAGCAAGGAGTCAGCATGATCCGCTGGTTCAACAGCTTGCCGCGCGACAAGGCCGACATTGTGCTGCTGTTGCTGGCCGCCGCCATGGTGCTGGCGCCGCACGCGCTGCACCTGCCCCCGTGGCTGTCGGTGGCGGTCGCCATGCCCCTGCTGTGGCGCGCCGCCATCACCGTGCGGGGCCGGCGCCAGCCGCCGCTGGCCGTGCTCGCGCCGCTGGCCGTGCTCGGCATCGCCGCCGTCTACGCCAGCTACGGCAGCGTGCTGGGGCGCGATGCGGGCGTGGCCATGCTGGCCTTGCTGCTGGCCTTGAAATCGCTGGAAATGCATGGCCGGCGCGACATCTTCGTCTTCGTCTTCCTCAGTTTTTTCCTCCTGCTGGCGAACTTCTTTCATGCGCAAGGCATCCTCAGCGCCGCCTGGATGCTGGCCACCGTCATCGTCCTGCTGGCCGCCCTGCTGTCGGCCCAGTATGGCGCCGTGCAGCCGCGCCTGGCGCAAAGGCTGGGCTTGCTGGGACGCCTGCTGGCGCTGGCCCTTCCCCTGTCGGCCGTGATGTTTCTTGCCGTGCCACGCATCGATGGCCCCTTGTGGGGTGCCGCGCCGGAAGGCGCGCAGGCGCGCACGGGCTTGTCCGACAGCATGCAGCCGGGCGCCATCGCCTCGCTGGCTCTGTCAAGCGAAGCCGTCTTCTCGGCCCGCTTTTCCACGCCGCTCCCGCCGCAAGACCAGCTGTATTGGCGCGGCGTGGTGCTGGGCGACTTCGACGGCAGCACCTGGACGCGCCGGGGCGCGAAGGGGCGCGCGCCTGCCAGCGACAACCGGATCGACATCGCGCTGGAAGGCCAGCCCAGCAATTATGAAGTGAGCTTGCAAGCGAGCGGCCAGCGGCGCATCTTCGCGCTCGACGTGCCGCGCAGCATCGAACGCCTGCCCGGCAATCCCTACGTCGTGTCGTCCGCGCTCGAAGTGCTGACGATACAGCCCATTACTTCGACCGTGCGTTACCGCGTCAGTTCCCAGCCCCGCTACCGGCTGCAGGCTGGCTTGTCGGCCGCGCAGCAGCAGCCATGGCTGGCCTTGCCCGCTGGCAGCAATCCGCGCAGCGTGGCCTGGGCCCGCGCCTTGCGCGGCCATGGCGCGCAGGCGCTGGCGCCGGCCGACGCCATCGCCGCCGTACTTGAGCACTTCCGCCGCGCGCCCTTCCGCTACACGCTGCAGCCGCCGCTGCTGGGTAAGCATGGCGTCGACGACTTCCTGTTTGGCACGCAGGCGGGCTTTTGCGAACATTACGCGGGCAGCTTCGTCGTGCTGATGCGCGCCATGGGCATTCCCGCGCGCGTCGTCACGGGCTACCAGGGCGGCCTGCGCAACGAATCGGACAACAGCTTGAGCGTGCGCCAGTCCGATGCCCACGCCTGGAGCGAAGCGTGGCTGGCCGGCCGGGGCTGGGTGCGCGTCGACCCCACCGGCGCCGTCGCGCCCCTGCGCACGCAGCGCAATCTCGATGCCGCCCTGCCACCGGCCCCGCCGCCGCTGACGGCATGGCGCGCCCTGGCCGGACTTGATGGCGGCGCGCGCGGCGCGGTGGCCGCGTGGCGCCAGCAATGGCAACAGGCCGAGCACGCCTGGAGCAGCTGGGTGCTCGACACGACGCCGCAACGCCGGCGCGCCATGCTCGATGGCTTGCGAAACTTGCCAGCGACCAAGCTGGCACTCGCTTGCGCCGTGCTGGCCCTGCTGTCCGCCATGGCCGGCGCACTGGTCTGGTGGCGCCAGGCCCGGCAAGGCGATCCGCTCGACGCGTTGTACGCGCAGTTTTGCCGCCAGCAGGCGCGGCGCGGCTACAGCCGTGCGCCGCATGAGGGCCCGCACGGTTATGCTGCCCGGCTGGCCGCAGGCAAGGCCACACCCGAGGCGCACGCCGCCATCGCACAGTTTCTGGCAATCTATGCCGCGATGAAGTATGGTAATGCCAACCCAGACGAACAACTCCGCGCGCGGCGCAGCTTGCGCCGCCTGTTAACCCAATGCCGATGAGACGCTCCTTGTTACCGATCAAATACTCCGCCCTGTCCCTGCTCCTTCCCCTGTGCCTGTCCACCGCGCACGCTGGCGAAAACAGCCATATTTCCGCTGCCGACCGCGCCCGTGCCGTGCGCGCAGCCAAGGCGCCGCCCGCCAAGGCGGCTGCCAGGAAAGCACCGGCGAAATTCGACTTCGAAGGCGAGTTTGTCGACTATGCCAACTGGAAAGAAGTCCGCGCCTTCCTCGATGACATGTCCGCCAAACATGGCTTTGACCGCGCCGAGCTCGATACCCTGATCGGCAAGGTGCGCTATGTCGAGTCGACCGTGCAGCTGATGAAGCCGGCTCCGCCGGGCAAGCCGAAGAACTGGCAAGCGTACCGGGCCCGCTTCATCGAGCCGGTGCGCATCAATGCGGGCGTGAAATTCTGGGAAGAGAACGCGGAAGCGCTGGCGCGCGCCGAGCGCGAATATGGCGTGCCGGCCGAAATCATCGTCGGCATCATCGGCGTGGAAACCGTGTACGGACGCAACACGGGCCGCTTCCGCGTGCTCGACGCGCTGACCACCCTGGCGTTTTCCTATCCGGACAGCCCGACCCGGGCCGCGCGCATGGAGTTTTTCAAGGGAGAACTGGAAAACGCGCTGCTGTACGCGCGCAAGGACGGCATCGATCCCTTGACCTTGCTCGGCTCGTATGCGGGCGCCATCGGCCTGCCCCAGTTCATGCCTAGCAGCATCATGAAATATGCGGTGGACTTCGATGGCGATAGTCACATCGACCTGCGCAATTCCACGGCCGACGCCATCGGCAGCGTCGCGCATTTCCTCGTCGAGCACGGCTGGCGGCGCGATGATCCGGCCATCAGCACATATCCCGTCACCGTGTCGGCCAGCCACGCCTGGGAAAAATTCATCGGCCAGGGCTTGCAGGCCAGGTACCGGCTGGGGGAATTGCAGGAAGCCGGCGTAAGCACCGTCTCGGCCACGCCCCAGAACATGTTGTTCGGCCTGATCGATTTGCAAAACGGTTCAGAAGCAACTGAGTATCACTTGGCAACCAATAACTTCTTTGCTATAACTCAGTACAACAGAAGTTATTTTTATGCCATGTCAGTGATCGACTTGGGCAGGGCCATCAGCCAAGTGCGCGCACGCTAACCGAAAGTCAGTGTAAAGTTATAATATTACTTGTAAGAAAGCGTAAGGGATGTTGAAGCGGCCAGAAAACAAGTCTATGGTAGGGCCGATAACATGTGCCAGCCTTGCTCGCCAGCCTTGGTACCGCACGGAATGCAGAAATGGTTTTATACTTAACTTTTGTCAAAGTACAATTTTTGTTCTATCATAGAGCATAATAAAGAATAAATAGGTGTTGCAGCTAGACAACACTGATTTTGTACAAGGCAAGATTTCCAGGCTTTCCCGCCTGAAATTGAATCCTGCTGTACAATTGTGTATATATCATGAAAAACTGTATCCCGGATCGTACCGTGTGTGAATTCGTTCCTTTTAGTAAAGAATGAACATGAACGCAGCAAGAGCGAGCTCCGAGTGTTTTTTACTTTGCAGTGCAACTACAGAAGGAACATTAACATCATGACAAACCAAGTCGGCATTGATATGAACAGCGATTCGGACTCCGACGATCTGCTGCAGTACAACCCAAACAGATTGCTCGATACCCTGATCGAAAACCTGCGCCTGAAAAACGACGCAGCCCTGTCGCGCGCACTGGAAGTCGCGCCACCAGTCATCAGCAAAATCCGCCACCACCGCCTGCCGGTCGGCGCATCGCTGCTGATCCGCATGCACGAAGTCAGCGACCTGAGCATCCGCGACCTGCGTTACCTGATGGGTGACCGCCGCAACAAATTCCGCATCAGCGACAAGCAATTCAAGCCAAAAGAAGGCGAAACGCCACAAGGCTGATCCTGCCAGTTGCGCAGGTTTTCCCTCCCCGCCATGGGGAGGGGGTAGTTTTCTGCAGTTCTCAGGCCGTCCTGGCCAACCTCAGTTTCAGCACTTCAGCCATTACGCGGGGAAGACACCGGTCGACAGATAACGGTCGCCGCGGTCGCAGACGACAAACACGATGGTGGCGTTTTCCACCGTTTGCGAGATGCGCAGCGCGATTTCGCACGCGCCGGCCGCCGAGATGCCGCAAAACAAGCCCTCTTCCGCCGCCAGGCTGCGCGCCATGCGCTCGGCCACGCCCTGGCTCACGTATTCCACCTGGTCCACGCGCGACTTGTCGTAGATTTTCGGCAAGTACGCTTCCGGCCATTTGCGGATGCCGGGAATCTGCGAACCTTCCTCGGGCTGCGCGCCGATGATCTGGATAGCGGGATTCTGCTCTTTCAAGTAGCGCGACACGCCCATGATGGTGCCCGTCGTGCCCATGGCGCTGACGAAATGCGTGACCCGGCCTTCCGTGTCGCGCCAGATTTCCGGTCCCGTGCTTTCATAGTGGGCGCGCGAATTGTCTTCGTTGGCGAACTGGTCGAGGATCACGCCGCGGCCGTCCTTCTGCATCTGCTCGGCCAGGTCGCGCGCATATTCCATGCCGCCCGTCTTCGGCGTCAATAAGATGTCGGCGCCGTAGGCGGCCATGCTCTGGCGGCGCTCGACGCTGAGGTTATCCGGCATCAACAGCAGCATCTTGTAGCCGCGCAAGGCGGCGGCCATGGCCAGCGCGATGCCCGTGTTGCCGCTGGTCGCCTCGATCAGGGTATCGCCCGGCTTGATGACGCCGCGCTCTTCGGCGCGCTTGAGCATGGACATGGCGGCGCGGTCCTTCACGGAGCCGGCCGGATTATTGCCTTCCAGCTTGCCCAGGATGACGTTGTTGCGCGCAAGCGCATCGGCACCCGGCAAGCGCGTCAGCTGCACCAGCGGGGTATTGCCTATCGTATCTTCAAGTGTCTTGTAAGCCATCGTGTCTGTTTGAGTAATTTCAACAAAGACCCATTCTAATATGAGATGCTGGACGGCGTATCGCCCATCGGCGACGGCAGCCGGGCCCGCATGCGCGTCCGGCCGCAGCGCCACATGCCGCACGGCGCCTGCCGCGCCGGCATTTCCTGGCGTGCGCAACGGGTATTGCGGCAGGCGCGCGCCGCATGCGCTAGACTCGTCACTGTTAGTTATTTTTGTTATTTGCTTATTCAGCCTCCGAACGGACCCGCCATGGCCAGCAGCACACCCGAATTCATTCCCGAAACGACGCAGGACGATCCCGTCCAGTTCAGCACGCTCGATTTGCAGGGTCGCAGCCACCAGATCTCGCCCGTCTTCAATGCGCTCGAACTGCAGCGCTTGCAGCGTTACGGCACGTTGCGGCGCTTTGCCGATGGCGCGACGCTGTTCGAGGCGGGCAGCAGCAGCTTCGGCATGCTGGTGATATTGTCCGGGCGCGTCAGCATCACGCGCCACGAAGTGCTGGGCCAGGCGTCGCTGCTGCGCGAAGTGGGCGTCGGCCATTTCATCGCCGAAGTGGCGCAGTTGTCCGGCCGCCCCACCCTCGTCAACGGCCGCGCCGTGGGCGCCGTGGAATTGCTCGACATCAGCTCGGAATCCTTGCGCGCGCTGATCGTGGCCGAGGCGGAGATGGGCGAACGCATCGTGCGCGCCCTGATCCTGCGCCGCGTGGCGCTGATCGAATCGAATTCGGGCGGCCCCGTGCTGGTGGGGCCGCGCGGCAATGGCAATCTGTTCCACCTGCAAAGCTTTTTATCGAGCAACGGCCATCCGCACACGGTGCTCGATCCGTCCACCGATGCGGCCGCCGCCGCGCTGGCCGAACGCCACCGGCCCACGCCGCAGGAGTGGCCGCTGGTGATCTGTCCAGACGGCAAGATCATGAAGAATCCCGGCAATGTCGAACTGGGACGCTGCCTGGGCATGCTGCCCGATTTGTCCGGCGACAAGATCTTCGACGTGCTGGTGGTGGGCGCCGGTCCCGCCGGCCTGGCCACGGCCGTGTATGCGGCCTCGGAAGGCTTGTCCGTGCTGGCGCTGGAACAGCGCGCGTACGGCGGCCAGGCCGGCGCCAGCGCGCGCATCGAAAATTACCTGGGCTTTCCCACCGGCATTTCCGGCCGCGCCCTGGCCGGGCGCGCCTACGTGCAGGCGCAAAAGTTCGGCGTCGAGATCGCCACCCCGGCCAGCGCCGCCAACTTGCTGTGCGACACGTGGCCGCTGCGCGTCAATCTGTGCGACGGCACGCAGGTGCGCGCCCGCACGGTGGTGCTGTCGTGCGGCGCGCGCTACCGCCGCCCCTCGCTGGCGAACCTGAAAACGTATGAGGGACGGGGCGTGTATTACTGGGCCTCGCCCATCGAAGCCAAGCTGTGCCGGCAGGAAGAGATCATCCTCGTTGGCGGCGGCAATTCGGCCGGCCAGGCGGCCGTGTTTCTCTCCGGCCACGCCGCCAAGGTCCACATGGTGATCCGCGGCGCAGGGCTGGCGGCCAGCATGTCGAGCTACCTGATCGAGCGCATCGCCGCCACGCCCAACATCACCCTGCACACGCACACGGAAATCATCGCCCTCGAAGGCGACGACGATGGCTTGACGGAGGTGCGCTGGCGCAATAATCAAACGGGCGAAGAGTGCGACTGCGCCGTGCGCCGCGTGTTTCTCTTCGTCGGCGCCGATCCGAACACGGACTGGCTGCACGACTGCGCCGTCGCCGTCGACGAACAGGGCTTCATCCGCACGGGCTTCGACGTCACGCGCGCCGAATGCCGCGCCCACGGCCACGGGGTATATCCACCCGACCTGCCAGACCGGGCCGCGCTGGAAACGAGCGTGCCGGGCGTGTTCGCCATCGGCGACGTGCGGGCCGGCTCGACCAAGCGCGTGGCCGCCGCCGTCGGCGAAGGCGCGGCGGTCGTTTCCCAGATTCATGGATTTCTGGCGCGGTTGCCAGCCGGTTCGAGCTGAAAATCGTGCATTATAGAAACTGCTACAATCGGCTGTCGCCATCGAGCTGAAAGAGACCGCATGCCCCACACCACCAGGCTTTCCTCGCCCCGCGGCGTGCCTGCGGTCCGCTGACGGTGCGCCGCATGCTCGTCAAACTGTTGCTCCTGTCCACCTTGTTTGCCGTGCTCAGCGTCGCCGCCCTGTACAGCTACGGACGCTTCGCCGAACGGTCGCTGGGAGCGCCAGGCACGGCCCTGCCCGTGGCGATGGATGCCACGCTGCTCGACCGCGTGCTGGCGCCGCAGCTGGCGCAACGCCCGGGCCACAGCGGCACGGCCCTGATCGACGACAACCGGGAAGCGTTCGCCCTGCGCGCCCTGAGCGCGCGCGAAGCGGGCCGCAGCCTCGACCTGCAGTACTACATCTGGCATAACGACGTCACGGGACGGCTGCTGGTGCGCGAACTGCTGCGCGCGGCCGACCGTGGCGTGCGCGTGCGCGTGTTGCTCGACGATATCAACGCGCGCGGCCAGGACGCCGCCATCCTCGCGCTCGACAGCCATCCGCTGATCGACGTGCGCATCTTCAATCCGGGCCGCAACCGCGACGGCGTGTGGTGGCGCGCCGTGGAAATGGCCTTGCGCGCCGTCAGCCTGAACCGGCGCATGCACAACAAGGCCTGGATCGTCGACGGCAGGGTCGCCCTCGTCGGCGGACGCAATATCGGCGACGAATACTTCGATGCCGCCGAACAAGTCAATTTCCAGGATGCCGACTTGCTGCTGGTCGGTCCCGCCGTGCAGCAGACGAGCGACATCTTCGACCGCTTCTGGAACAGCCGCGCCGTCATTCCCATCCATGCCCTGCATGCTGGCAAGCATGCGGGCGCGCCGGCACTGCAGGCGGTACGCACCCGCCTCGACGCGCTGAGCGGAGAACTGGGTGCCTCGCCGTACTTGCGGCAGCTGACCGATACGGGCCAGCTGCAAGCCCACCTCGATGGCCGCCTGCGCCTGCACTGGAGCGGGCAGGTGCAAGTATTGTCGGACCCGCCGGAAAAAGCCGCGCCCGTAGCCAGTTTGCAGCGCAGCGAGCACTGGCTCATGCACAGCTTGCTGCCCCTGCTGACGGACGCGCGCGAAGAAGCCTTGCTCACCTCGCCATACTTCGTGCCCGGCACGGCGCTGACGCAAACCCTGGCCGGCAAGGTCGCCGCCGGCGTCAAGGTGCAGGTGCTGACCAACTCGCTGGCCGCCACCGACGTGGCCCTCGTGCACGCGGGTTATGCGCGCTACCGCCAGATGCTGCTGGGCGGCGGCGTCGACCTGTTTGAATTGAAGACCCTGCACCGCAAGCGCATCAGCCTGATGGGATCGAGCCGCGCCAGCCTGCATACCAAGGCCGTGGTGGTCGATGGCCAGCGAGGCTTCGTCGGCTCCTTCAACCTCGATCCCCGCTCGGCCCAGCTGAACACGGAGATGGGCGTGCTGTTCGACGATGCCGCGCTGGCGGCCGACATGCGCGCGCTGTTCCTGCACTCGACGGCCAGCGACACCAGCTACCGCGTGCTCCTCGACAACGGCGCCCTGCGCTGGTCCGACGCCACCGAAGTGCCCGCCAAGGTGTGGACGCACGATCCCGAAGCGGGCTTCTGGCGCCGCATGCTGGTGTCCGTGATGCGCTGGCTGCCGATCGAGTCGCAGCTGTAGACTGGCCGGCGCATAAAAAAACCCCGCGCGGCCGGTACCGCGCGGGGGTTTCTTTTCGTGCTGCGCGGCACCACCACGCAACACGCCTTACAGCAACACGCTTACTTTTTCTCGGCTTCCGCCTTCTTTGCATCGGCGGCAGCCAGCTTCGCCTCTTTCTTCGCTGCAGCGGCGGCAGCCTTCGCTTCTTTCTTGGCGGCGGCAGCTTCCTTCTTCGCTTCCGCGGCGCTCTTCACGGGCGCGGCGCCATCGGCAGCGGCGGCAGGCGCGGCAGCCTTGGCGGCGGCGGCTTCTTTCTTGGCGGCGGCAGCGGCGGCCTTGGCTTCTTTCTTCGCGGCAGCAGCTTCTTTCTTCGTTTCAGCGGCTGTCTTGGCTGGCGCCGCAGCGGTGTCGGTCGCAGCAGCTGGCTTCGGTGCGGCTTCTTTCGCTGCAACTTCCTTCACAGCAGCTTCCTTTTTTGCCGGCGCGGCTTTCGCCGCCGGAGCGGGCGCCGCTGGCGCGCCGGACTTGGCCTGGCCGTTCACTTGCAAGCCTGCTTCCGACAGCTTCACGGAACTCTTCGGACCGATGCCCTTCACGCGGCTTTCAAAATCGGCCCAATCCTTGAAGGCGCCCCCCTTGGCACGCTCATCGATGATGGCTTTCGACGTGACGGGACCGATGCCCTTGACGCTGTCGAGCGCCGCCTGGTCCGCCTTGTTGACATCGACCTGGGCAAAGGCAAAACCCATCGTCGCGATCAAGGTGGCGATGGCCAGCAGTATTTTTTTGAACATGGATATCTCTCCGTAAGGTGGTTTCAAGATGACTCGAACGCAAAGGAGGAACAGCGCCTTGACGGCTTAACGGCTGTGGCGTGATACGGTTGACAAGACGGGACAGCGAAAGGGTGGGAAAACCTGCGCCAGATCAAACGGGCTGGCGCAGGCGAGACGACAGATTACTGCGGGAACAGTTCGTCGCGGGTCACGGTGGCCGTGCCCAACTTGCCGACGACGATGCCGCCGGCCCGGTTGGCCGTGCGCACGGCCTCGCCGAGGCCCATGCCGGCGCCCAGCATGGCCGCCATGGTGGCGATCACCGTGTCGCCGGCGCCCGAAACGTCGAACACTTCGCGCGCATCGGTGGGCATGTGCACCACCTCGTCGGCCGTGTACAAGCTCATGCCTTCCTCGGAACGGGTCAGCAGCAAGGCGTCCAGGCCCAGCTGCGCACGCATCTGCTGCGCGCGCTGCGTGAGTTGCTCTTCCGTGCTCCAGCTGCCGATCACGCGGCGCAGCTCGGACTTGTTCGGAGTGAGCACTGACGCTCCCGCATAGCGGCTGAAATCATCGCCTTTCGGGTCGACCATGACGATCTTGCCGGCAGCGCGGGCCGCCTTGATCATCTCGGCCACGTTCACCAGGCTGCCCTTGGCGTAGTCGGACAGGATCACCACGTCGTAATGCGGCAAGAGGGCATTGAACTGCGCCAGCTTGTCGCGCAGCACCGTATCGCTGGGCGCATCCTCGAAGTCGATGCGCAGCATCTGCTGCTGGCGGCCGATCACGCGCAGCTTGATGATGGTGGAAATGGCCGCGTCGCGCTGCAGATAGCTGTGGATGCCGCCGCCTTCGAGCAGGCGCTCGACCTGGCTGCCCGCCTCGTCGTCGCCGACCACGCCCAGCAAGCTCGTCTTCGCGCCCAGCGCGGCCGCGTTGCGCGCCACGTTGGCCGCGCCACCGAGGCGCTCTTCGCGCTTCTCGATGCGCACGATGGGCACGGGCGCCTCCGGCGAAATACGGCTGACGTCGCCGAACCAGTAGCGGTCCAGCATCACGTCGCCCACCACCAGCAGGCGTACCTGGGCCAACGCGGCCGGCGCCGTCAAGGCGGCCACCTCGTGGGCGCTCATGCGCGCGTCAGGATCGAGCGACCGATCCCGTGGTATTCGATGCCATTCTCGGCCATGACGGCCGGCTCGAACAGGTTGCGCCCGTCAAAGATCACGGCTTGCTTCAGGCGCGCCTTGACCTGCTCGAAGTCGGGGCTGCGGAAGGCTTTCCATTCGGTCACGATGACCAGCGCATCGGCGTCCTGCAGCGCATCCTTCGGGCTGTCGGCAAAGCGCACCCTCGCCAATTGCTCCGGCGTCAAGTCCAGTTGCAGCACGCGGCGCGCCTCGGCCATGGCGACGGGGTCGTACACGGCCACCGTGGCGCCACGCCCCAGCAAGTCGGCCAGCAGCACGCGGGCCGACGCTTCGCGCATGTCGTCCGTGTTCGGCTTGAACGCCAGGCCCCACACGGCGAAATGCCGGCCCGTCAGATCTTCGCCGAAGCGAGCGACCACTTTGCGTCCCAGCACCTGCTTCTGCTGGTCATTGACGGCTTCGACCGCACGCAGGATCAGCAATTCCTGGCCGTGGCCGCGCGCCGTGCGCTCGAGCGCCTGCACGTCTTTCGGGAAGCACGAACCGCCATAGCCGCAACCGGCGTACAGGAAGCTGTAGCCGATGCGCGGGTCGGAGCCGATGCCATGGCGCACGGCTTCGATGTCGACGCCAACCTTGTCGGCCAGGTTCGCCAGTTCATTCATGAACGAGATGCGCGTGGCCAGCATGGCGTTCGCCGCATACTTGGTGAATTCGGCCGAGCGCACGTCCATCCAGTAGGTGCGTTCGTGGTTGCGGTTGAATGGCGCGTACAGGCTTTTCAGCAATTCGCGCGCGCGCTCGCCGTCCGGCGTGGCGTCGACGCCGATGACGATGCGGTCCGGGCGCATGAAGTCTTCGACGGCCGCGCCTTCCTTGAGAAATTCCGGGTTCGACGCCACCGAGAACGTGGCGGCCACGCCGCGCGCATCGAGTTCGCCCTGGATGGCGGCGCGCACTTTTTCGGCCGTGCCGACGGGCACGGTCGACTTGTCGACGATGACCTTGAAGTCCGTCATGTACTTGCCGATGCCGCGCGCGGCCGCCAGCACGTATTGCAGGTCGGCCGAGCCGTCTTCATCGGGCGGCGTGCCGACGGCGATGAATTGCATCACGCCGTGCGCGGCGGCCGCTTCGACGTCGGTGGAAAAGGTCATGCGGCCGGCGGCGCGGTTGCGCGCCACGACTTCTTCCAGGCCCGGCTCATGGATGGGGATGCCGCCGCTGTTGAGCAAGTCGACCTTCTGGGCGTCCAGGTCGAGGCAAAAGACGTCGTTGCCCAGTTCCGCCAGGCAGGCGCCGGTCACGAGGCCCACATAGCCCGTGCCGATAATGGTGATTTTCATGGTTGTGCCGTATTTCTGAAATATAGGTGTTACATACGAGTACACGCCACGTTGCGCGAGGCAAGGTGGCGTGTACGATTGATCAATTCATGACATTTAATTCTTCAGTGCGTCGCGGCGGATAGGTTTCCCACTTATTGCAGCCCGGGCAATGCCAGTAGAACTGGCGCGCCTTGAAGCCGCAGTGGCTGCACTGGTAGCGGGCCAGCTTCTGCGTGTAGCCGTGCACGAGGTTTTTCACCATCGACAGTTCCGACCAGATGGCGGCCGGCGCATCCATCATGCGCGCTTCCAGCAGTTTATCCAGGCCCAGCAGGGTCGGCGTGCGGCGCAGTTCGGCGCTGACCAGCTGCTTCGCAGCTTCCACGCCGTCGAGCTCGATGACGGCCTTGAAGACGACTTCGATCAAATCGATCGACGACGCCTCTTCCAGGTAGGAGCGCAGCAGGTTGACGCCTTCCTGCGCGCGGCCCACCTTGGTGTAGCCATCCATCAGGCGCTGCGCCACCAGGGCCACGTGCGGCACGCTTTGCTGCTCCACGCGGCGCCAGGTGGTCAGCGCGCCTTCCACGTCGCCGCGCGCCAGCAGCACGTCGCCCGTCAGGATGGTGGCGCGCACGCTCTTGCGGTCCGTCTGCAAGGCTTTTTCCAGCAGCGGCATGGCGTCGTCCGGCTTCATGTGCACGAGGGCGTCATGCGCCAGTTCGCAATAGAACTGGGCGATTTCCTTCTGGCGCGCGCCGGCGCCCGATTCCTGCAAGCCCACGGCCGCTTCGATGGCGCGTGGCCACTCCTTTTCGCGCTGGTAGATTTCCAGTAGCGCGCGGCGCGCCTGGGCCGCATATTGCGTGTCGACCAGGCTGTTGAAGGTTTCTTCGGCACGGTCCAGCAGACCCGCCTTCAGGTAGTCCATGCCCAGCTCGTAGGCGGCATGGCCTTGCTGTTCCAGCGGCAAGTCCGGGCGCGCCAGCAAGTTCTGGTGCACGCGGATGGCGCGCTCCGTTTCGCCGCGGCGGCGGAACAAATTACCCAGCGCAAAGTGCATATCGGCCGATTCCGGGTCCAGCTTGACGACCTCGATGAAGGCGTCGATGGCCTTGTCATGCTGTTCATTGAGCAGGAAATTCAAGCCCTTGAAGTAATTGCGCGGCAGGCTGCGCGATTCGGATACCAGTTGATGAATGTCCACGCGCGCGGCAATCCAGCCCAGCGCGAAAAACACCGGGATACCCAAGAGCCACCAGAGTTCAAAATCCATGCGATTGTTTTTATTCGAGTAAGAGAGATAGGAGCGACGGCGCCGCTTACTGCGCGCTCACGCTGTCCGGTTGCGGCTGGACATTGCTGGCCACGCCCACGGTCTGCAGCGCGGCAATGGTGGTCTTTTGCTTGCTCGCTTCGCGGCGGTGACGGAACACGGTCGGCGTCAGCGCCAGGACGCCCAGGCTGGCGCCGGCGACAAAAAAGCCCAGCAGCATCAGGACCAGGGGGCCGCGAATTTCATAATTGAGGAAAACATGCAGGTCGACAACCTGCGCATTCTTCAGCGCGAAACTGAAGAACAGGACGAAAAGAACACAGCCAACGATGGTGGAGATGATTTTCATCGATACGCCCAGAAAGTACAAAAAATGCCCGTATGGCACAACCTTGGAATGCCTGGCAGAAGCGTAGCGAGCGTCAGTGATTTGTGGCCAAGAAGCGCAACCGTACTGAAGTACGGTGAGCATCGCAGGCCGCAAAGCGCGACGCGCAGTAGCTTATGTCAGGTATTCTCAGCATATTAACAAAAAAAAGCGGCATCCAAGGACGCCGCTCTTTATGTCGCCTTCCAGCAGACGATTAATCCTCGATGATCGGTTGTCCGACCATCGCGTCCACCCGCTCGCGCAACTGTTTGCCCGGTTTGAAGTGCGGCACCCGTTTTTCGGGCACCATCACCTTGTCGCCGGATTTCGGGTTGCGGCCGATGCGCGGGGGCCTGCTGTTCAGGGCAAAACTGCCAAAACCGCGGATCTCGATACGCTGGCCCGTCGCCAGGGCGTTGGTCATCGCATCGAGAATGGTCTTGACGGCATACTCCGCATCTTTCGCCACCAGCTGAGAATAACGCTCAGCGAGGCGGTTGATCAGCTCGGACTTTGTCATCTGCCGTATCCGCAGTCTTAGTTCTTGTTATCGAACTTAGCTTTCAACAAGGCGCCCAGGCTGGTGGTGCCCGAAGCTGCGTTGTTGTCGGTAGCTGCCATCTTCTGCATGGCTTCCTGGGTTTCCACGTTGTCTTTCGCTTTGATCGACAGTTGGATACCACGGGCTTTGCGGTCGATGTTCAACACCATGGCTTCGACGGTGTCGCCGACTTTCAGGTGCGTACCAGCATCTTCAACGCGGTCGCGCGAGATTTCGGAAGCGCGCAGGTAGCCTTCAACTTCTTCGGACAGTTGGATCACGGCGCCTTTAGGCTCAACCGATTTAACGGTACCGGTGACCAGCGAACCTTTGTCGTTCATGGCTGCGAAGTTGTTGAATGGGTCACCTTCCAGTTGCTTGACGCCCAGGGAAACGCGCTCGCGCTCAACGTCGATGGCCAGAACGATGGCTTCCAGTTCGTCACCTTTCTTGAAGCGACGCACGGCTTCTTCGCCGGTTTCGGTCCAGGACAGGTCGGACAGGTGCACCAGACCGTCGATGTTGCCGGCCAGGCCGATGAACACGCCGAAGTCGGTGATCGATTTGATCGCGCCGCGGACTTTGTCACCTTTCTTATGGGTAACACCGAAGTCGTCCCATGGGTTGGCTTTGCACTGTTTCATGCCCAGCGAAATACGACGACGCTCTTCGTCGATTTCCAGAACCATCACTTCTACTTCGTCGCCCAGTTGGACAACTTTGTTAGGAGCAACGTTTTTGTTTGTCCAGTCCATTTCGGAAACGTGTACCAGACCTTCGATACCCTGTTCCACTTCAACGAACGCGCCGTAGTCGGTCAGGTTCGTTACTTTACCGAACAGACGGGTGCTTTGTGGGTAACGACGGGACAGACCGGTCCAAGGATCGTCGCCCAGTTGTTTCACGCCCAGCGAAACACGGTTTTTCTCTTGATCGTATTTCAGGACTTTGGCGGTGATTTCCTGGCCAACCGTCAGTACTTCCGACGGGTGACGTACACGGCGCCATGCCAGGTCGGTGATGTGCAGCAGGCCATCGATACCGCCCAGATCCACGAACGCGCCGTAGTCGGTGATATTTTTGACGACGCCGGTCACGACCGTGCCTTCTTTCAGCGTTTCCATCAGTTTCTGACGCTCTTCGCCCATCGAAGCTTCGATGACGGCGCGGCGGGACAGAACCACGTTGTTACGCTTGCGATCCAGCTTGATCACTTTGAATTCGAGGGTTTTGCCTTCGAATGGGGTGGTGTCTTTGACAGGACGGGTATCAACCAGCGAGCCCGGCAGGAATGCGCGGATGCCGTTGGTCAACACGGTCAGACCGCCTTTGACTTTGCCATTGACGGTACCGACGACGATTTCGCCCGATTCCATCGCTTTTTCCAGAGCCAGCCACGAAGCCAGACGCTTGGCTTTATCGCGCGACAGGATGGTATCGCCGAAACCGTTTTCCAGCGATTCGATCGCCACGGAAACGAAGTCACCAACTTTGACTTCCAGTTCGCCGTGGTCGTTCTTGAATTCTTCGACAGGGATGAATGCTTCGGATTTGAGGCCAGCGTTCACGATCACGAAATTGTGGTCGAGGCGCACGACTTCAGCGGAAATAACTTCGCCGGAGCGCATATCTTGACGCGACAACGATTCCTCGAAGAGCGCAGCAAAACTTTCCATACCGGTAGATTCGTTAGTTGTAACAGTAGACATAGGGTTCACACAGGTTATCCAGCAGAGATCGCACGATGCGACTTAAACTGGGTTAGGTTTTTGACACACCCGGACAGGCCAGGAGCCGTCAACGGGCACCACATAGCATAAAAATCACACTATTTTGCAACTCATTTTGCAGCCGACGCATACCATTTCAACACGGTTTCCACGGCTTCATCCGCCGTCATTGCCGACGTATCGAGGACATGCGCGCCTTCCGCGGGGACCAGCGGCGCAATCGCACGGTGAGTATCACGTTCGTCCCGCGCCTGCAAATCCATCAGAAGGTCTTCCATATTAGCAGAAAAACCCTTGTCTATCAATTGCTTGTAGCGCCGTTGCGCGCGCGCCTCGACGCTGGCCGTGAGGAACACCTTCAGTGGGGCATGCGGGAAGATCACCGTGCCCATGTCGCGCCCGTCGGCCACCAGGCCCGGCGTCTTGCGAAAACCCAGCTGCAAGTTGACCAGGGCATGGCGCACCGTTGGCAAAACGGCAATTTTCGACGCCGTATTGCCCACTTCTTCGGCACGGATCTGCTCGGTGACGTTTTCCTGCGCCAGCAGGATCTCGCCATTAGCAAAGTGGCAAGGCAAGTGTTCGGCCAGCTTGGCCAGCGCGTGCTCGTCGCGCAAATCCGTGCCGCGGCGCAGGGCCGACAGGGCCGTCAGGCGGTACAGCGCGCCCGAATCGAGATAGTGAAAGCCCAATTTGTCGGCCACGCGGTGCGCCACCGTGCCTTTTCCGGAAGCGGTGGGGCCGTCGATGGCGATGACTGGGATGTTGGAGGTCGGCATAGTATTAAACAATCAATTAAATCAAGGTATCTTTGGCTATCCCCGCGAACGCGGCGAAGTACTCGGGGAAGGTCTTGGCCACGCATTTCGGGTCGTTGATGCGCATGGCATTGCCGCGGCGCGCGGCGCCGTCCAGCGACGCCAGCGAAAAGCACATGGCCATGCGGTGGTCGTCATACGTGTCGATGGTCGCTGCCTGGATTTGCGCCGGCGGCGTCACGCGCAGGTAGTCCGCGCCCTCTTCCACTTGCGCGCCCAGCTTGCGCAATTCCGTCGCCATGGCGGCCAGGCGGTCCGTTTCCTTCACCCTCCAGCTGGCGATGTTGCGCAAGGTCGACGTGCCATCCGCGTACAGGGCGGCCACGGCGATCGTCATGGCCGCGTCGGGAATGTGATTGAAGTCCATGTCGACGGCTTTCAGCACGCCGTTCGAGCGGGCCTCGATCCAGTTCTCGCCCATGGTGATGGTCGCGCCCATCCGCTGCAAGGCTTCGACGAAGCGCACGTCGCCCTGGATGCTGTCGCGCCCCACGCCTTCCACGCGCACGGGACCGCCGCCGATGGCGCCGGCCGCCAGGAAGTACGAGGCAGAAGAAGCGTCGCCTTCGACGTGGATGGTGCCCGGACTTTGATACTGCTGCCCCGGCTGCACGGTGAACGACTGCCAGCCGTCATGCTCGACCGTCACGCCGAAGCGGCGCATCAGGTTCAGCGTGATTTCAATATACGGCTTCGAAATCAGCTCGCCCGTGACATCGATGGTGACGGCATGGTCGCGCGCCATCAGCGGCGCCACCATCAGCAAGGCCGTCAAAAACTGGCTCGACACGTTGCCGCGCACGGCGATGCGCTGCGCATGAATGTGGCCACGGCGGATGCGCAGCGGCGGGAAGCCCTGCTCGCCCGTGTATTCGATCTGCGTGCCGACGGCGTTCAGCGCGTCGACCAGATCGCCGATGGGGCGCTCGTGCATGCGCGACACGCCATGCAAGGTGTAGTCGCCGCCGATGACGGCCAGGGCCGCCGTCAGCGGGCGGATGGCCGTGCCGGCGTTCCCCATGAACAGGTCCGCCGCGTGGTGCGGGAACACGCCGCCGCAGCCTTCCACGTGGTGCACCTGGTGCGCCGTGGCCGGGTCGCCCGTCAATTCATCCTGCGTCCATTTCACGCCCAGCGAGGTCAGGGCCGTGAGCATGACGAAGGTGTCGTCGGAGGCGAGCAGGTCGACGATCTTCGTCGTGCCCTTGGCCAGCGCGGCCAGCAGCAGCACGCGGTTGGAAATGCTTTTCGAGCCGGGCAGGCGCACCGTGCCTTCGGCGTGCATCACCGGCTTCAGATCGATATGGTGGGGGTAGTGCTTGGTCTGGGTCATGCTGGAATCCTTGAGTATTTATCGTGTGGGCGCGGCGGGTATTTCCGCCGTTTCGATCGCCTCGATCCATTGCTGCCGCGCGTGCTGGGCGTTCGCATACACGCCCTCGATGGCGGCGCCGTCGTTCGCGGCCAGGTGGGCGCGCAAGGTCGTCAACTGCGCCAGGTAGGCGTCCAGTTCGTGCAACAGCGCCGGCTGGTTGGCCAGGCTGATGTCGCGCCACATTTCCGGCGATGAGCCGGCGATGCGCGTAAAGTCGCGAAAGCCGCTGGCCGCGTACTGGAACAGCAGGCCCGCGTGCGGTTTGTTGGCGATGTCGTCGACCAGCGCAAAGGCCAGCAGATGCGGCAGATGGCTGACGGCGGCAAACACCTTGTCATGTTCTTCCGGGCTCAAGGTGTGCAGGATGGCGCCGCAGGCGCGCCACGCGACCGCCACCCGCTCCACGTCGGCCGCGGCGTTTTCCGCCAGCGGCGTGAGCACCACTTTCTTGCCTTGATACAGATCGATGATGGCCGCGTCGGGGCCATTCGTCTCGCGTCCCGCGATCGGGTGGCCGGGCACGAATTGCCCGACTTTTCCACCGAGCGCCGCGCGCGCGGCCGCCACCACGTCGCTTTTCGTGCTGCCCGCGTCGGTGACGACGGTGCCGGGCTGCAGGTGCGGCGCGATGGACGCCAGGATGGCGCCCGTCTGCGCCACGGGCGCGGCCAGCAGCACCAGGTCGGCGTCACGCAAGGCATCGGCCATGTCGCCACCGATCGCGTCGATGATGCCCAGTTCGAGCGCGCGCGCCATCGAGGCCGGCGAGCGGCCCATGCCGACTACCGTGCCCACCGCGCCCGCGTGTTTCAGGGCGCGCGCGAACGAGCCGCCGATCAGGCCTACGCCGAAGATGACGATTTTTTTCAGTGCAGGCGTCGTCATGTCGTCAGGCCAGCGCCTTCGTCAGCGCGGCGATGAAGATGGCGTTTTCCTGCGGCAGGCCGATGGAAATGCGCAGCCATTGCGGCAAGCCATAGCTGCCGACGGGACGCACGATCACGCCCTGCTTCAGCAGCGCCAGGTTGACACGCGCGCCGGCGCCGTCGTCGTCGCCCACTTTGACCAGCACGAAATTGCCGTGCGATGGCACGTATTCCAGACCCAGTTGCGTGAACGCTTGCGTGAACTGCTGGTAGCCGGCCGCGTTGTTGCGCGCGCTTTGCTCGAGGAATTCCTTGTCGTTCAGGGCGGCGATCGCCGCCGCCTGCGCCAGCGAATTCACGTTGAACGGCTGGCGGATGCGGTTCATCAGGTCCGTCAACGCCGGCTGGGCGATGGCGAAGCCGATGCGCAGGCCGGCCAGGCCATACGCCTTCGACAGGGTGCGCGAGACCACCAGGTTCGGATACTGGCGCACCCACGCCGTCGACTCGTACTGCTCGTCGGCCGACAGGAATTCGTTGTAGGCCTCGTCGAGCACGACGACGACGTGCTGCGGCACCTTCTTGAGGAAGGCCTCCAACTGCGCCGCCGTCAGGAAGGTGCCGGTCGGGTTGTTCGGGTTGGCGATGAAGATCAATCGCGTGTCGTCGGCGATCGCCGCCGCCATCGCATCCAGGTCATGGCCATACGCTTGCGCCGGCACGACGATGTGGCGCGCGCCCAGGCCTTGCGTGGCCAGCGCGTACACGGCGAACGAGTACTGCGAGTAGACGACGGACTGGCCGTGTTCGACAAACGCGTGCGCGGCGATTTCCAGGATGTCGTTGCTGCCGTTGCCCAGGGTGATCCAGTCGGCCGGCACGTCGTAGCGCTTGGACAGCACGGCTTTCAGGTCGAAGCCGTTGGCGTCCGGATAGCGGCCCAGGTCGTCGATGGCGGCGATCATCGCCTGCTTGGCCGATGCCGGCATGCCGTACGGGTTTTCATTCGACGCCAGCTTGACGATGGCTGCCTCGTCGAGGCCGAATTCGCGCGCGACTTCCGCGATCGGTTTGCCGCTCTGATAAGGGGCGATGGCGCGGACGTATTCTGGACCGATATTTTTAGACATGGTGTTCTTTAAAAGTTGGTGAATGATTGGTGAACCCCCAAAGCAATGACTGGGGTCGGACTCTGAGGGTCCGACCCCGGCCTTTACCGGGTTACAGACTGACCGGATACGACCCCAGCACCTTGAAAAACGCCGCGTTGCTCTGCAGCTCGGCCAGCGCCTGGGCGACGGCCGCGTCGTGCACGTGGCCTTCCACGTCGACATAGAAATAATACTCCCAGCTGCCCATGCGCGCCGGGCGCGACTCGAAGCGCGTCATCGACACGCCGTGCCTGGCCAGGGGCGCCAGCAGCTGGTACACGGCGCCCGCCTTGTTCGGCACGGCCAGCACCAGCGACGTCTGATCCTTGCCCGACGGCGCCGTCTGCAAGGTGCCGATGACGGCAAAGCGCGTGCGGTTGTGCGGGTCGTCCTGGATATGGCCCTTGACCACGCCCAGCTTGTACTGCGCGCCCGCCAGTTCGCTGGCGATGGCCGCCACCGTGCCATCTTCGCCGGCCATGCGGGCCGCCTCGGCATTCGAGGCCACGGCGTGGCGCGCGACGTGCGGGTAATTCTGGTTCAGCCACACCTGGCACTGCGCCAGCGCCTGCGAATGGGCGCAAATGGCGGTGACGCCATCCATGTTGCCGCTCTTCGTCATCAGGCTGTGGTGCACGGCGATCGCCACCTCGCCGCTGATGACAAGGCTGGTCTGCAGCATCATGTCGAGGGTGCGGTTGACGGCGCCTTCCGAGGAATTCTCGATCGGCACCACGCCGAAGTCCGCCGTTCCCGCCTCGGCGGAGCGGAACACTTCATCGATGGACGCGCACGGCAAGCCTTCGACGGCGCTGCCGAACTGCTGATACACGGCCTGCTCGCTGAAGGTGCCGGCCGGGCCCAGATACGCCACGGTGACCCTCTTTTCCAGCGAGCGGCAGGACGACATGATTTCGCGGAAGATGGTCTGTACTTCGCGGTCGCCCATGGGGCCGGGATTGCGCTCGGCCACGCCGCGCAGCACCTGCGCTTCGCGCTCGGGGCGGAACACGGGCGCCTGCGTTTCGGCCTTCACGTGGCCCACTTGCTGGGCGATTTGCGCGCGGCGGTTCAGCAGTTCGAGGATTTGCGCGTCGATCGCATCGATCTGTTCGCGCAGCGGTTTCAATTTATCGGTCATGGTTGTTTGTTTCGTCAGCTGTACTTCAATCATGGCCGCGCGGCCTGCGCCGGCGGCGGGCCGGCGCGGTCGTCAATGCGACTCAGCGTCCGGCAAACTCGTTCAAATAATTGACCAGGGCTTGCACGCCCTCGATCGGCATCGCGTTATAGATCGATGCACGCATGCCGCCGACGGACTTGTGGCCCTTCAGTTGCAGCAGGCCGCGCTGCTTGGCGCCGGCCAGGAATGCGTCGTTCAAGCTTTCATCGCGCAGATAGAACGGGATGGTCATGCGCGAGCGGTATGCGGGGTCGACCCGGTTCTGGTAAAAGTCGTCCGCATCGAGCGCCGCGTACAGCAGCGCCGCTTTCTCAATATTACGCTGTTCCATGGCTGCAACGCCACCCTGGCGTTTGAGCCACTGGAAAACCAGGCCGGCGATATAGATGCCGTAGGTGGGCGGCGTGTTGTACATCGATTCATGTTCGGCCACGATGGTCCAGTCAAAGGCCGACGGGCAGATCGGCAGCGCCTTGCCCAGCAAATCTTCGCGCACGATGACCACGGTCAGGCCGGCCGGGCCGATATTTTTCTGCGCGCCGCCAAAGATCACGCCGTATTGCGATACATCAATCACGCGCGACAGGATGTGCGACGACATGTCGGCCACGATGGTGGTCCCTGCCGGCACGTCCGGCGCCTGCTGGAATTCCACGCCATCGATGGTTTCATTGGTGCAGATGTGCAGGTAGGCGGCGCCCGGCGTCAACTTCCATTGGTCAACCGGCGGCACGCCCGTGAAATGGGCGGCCTGGGACGAGGCGGCCACGTTGACGTTGGCGTACTTGGCCGCTTCCTGGATCGACTTGCCCGACCAGGAGCCCGTGTGCACGAAGTCGACGGTGGCCGGCTGCTGCGCGGCCAGGCCCACCAGGTTCATCGGGATGATGGCGTTCTCGCCCAGGCCACCGCCCTGCAGGAACAGAATCCGGTAGTTGTCGGGCACGGCCAGCAGCTCGCGCAGGTCGGCCACCGCCTGCTTGTAGATGGAAATGAATTCGGGACCACGGTGGCTCATTTCCATCACCGACATGCCACTGCCATGCCAGTCCTGCATTTCAGCGGCCGCTTGCGCCAGCACTTCCTTGGGCAGGACGGCGGGGCCGGCGGAGAAGTTGTAGATAGGGGTCACGATACGGTCCTTGGCAAAATGGGAATCTTATTGGGGCGACTGCTGCGTGGCCGCCCGCATGACCTGCTCAAGCACGGCATTCACGCGGGGGATCAGCACGCGCTGGCTGATGGCCATCGATTCGGCCGACAGTTGCGGCATCGTGGCGAGCATCTTGCGGCCCAGCGGCGTCTTGTAGAAGGCCGTCAGCTGCTCGACTTCGGGCACCGTGTAAAAGCGCGCGTACAGGGGCACCATTTCATCGCCCAGTTCATCGATCAGGGTCGGGTCGGCCAGCACCTGCGTCAGGGTGGCGATGGCCAGGGGGATTTCTTCCTCGGCGCTGGCCAGCGCGCGCGCCTTGCGCTGCTCGTCCAGCTTCGGGTTGCCGTTGATTTGCTGCTGCGCCGACTGGCGGATCATGGCCGGCACCGATTGCAGCATCTGGTCGAAGATGCTGCGCGTGAGCTGCGGGAACTGCATCGCGTCGAGCATGCGCCGCACGGCCACTTTCATGGCGGGACTGGGCGCGGCCTGGCGGGCGGGCGTGGCTTGCGTGCTCTGGGCCAGGGCCGGCAGGGTTGCAAGAAAGGCCAGCGAAAACGCGGCGAAGAAGGTGGCGACGATTTTTCTCATGGCATGCGGGACTCTATAAAAGCGGGGAATGGCCTGGGACACGCAGGCTGGCGCCGCAACTGGCGCGCCCATAGCAATTGGGGCTCCCGAAAGAGCCCCAATCATCTTACTCCGGCTGGGCCGGGTCTGCTGGATCGGCGGGTTCAGCCGGCGCCGGCGCGGCATCCGTGCCCGCCTCCGTCGTCAGCTCGACTTCGTCGATATCCGTTTCCACCACGCGCTGCAGGCCGGACAGCTTGGTGCCGTCTTCCACGGCGATCAGGGTCACGCCCTGCGTCGCGCGGCCCATCTCGCGGATTTCCGACACGCGGGTGCGGATCAGCACGCCACCGGTGGTGATCAGCATGATTTCATCGTTGGTATCGACCAGGGTCGCGGCAACCACTTTACCGTTGCGCTCGCTGGTCTGGATGGCGATCATGCCTTTCGTGCCACGGCCATGGCGCGTGTATTCAAGGATCGGCGTACGCTTGCCGTAACCGTTTTCCGTGGCCGTCAGCACCGACTGCTGCTCGTTCTCGGCCACCAGCAGGGCGATCACGTGCTGGCCTTCTTCCAGGTTCATGCCGCGCACGCCGCGCGCCGTGCGGCCCATCGGACGCACGTCGTTCTCGTCGAAGCGCACCGCCTTGCCCGAATCGGAGAACAGCATCACGTCGTGCTGGCCATCGGTCAGCGCCGCGCCGATCAGGAAGTCGCCGTCGTCCAGGTCGACCGCGATGATGCCGGCCTTGCGTGGATTGCTGAAGTCCTTCAGCGGCGTCTTCTTGACGGTGCCAAGGCTGGTCGACATGAAGACGTAATGGTCTTCCGGGAACGTGCGGTTCTCGCCCGACAGCGGCAGGATCACGGTGATCTTTTCGTTGTCCTGCAGCGGGAACATGTTGACGATCGGCTTGCCGCGCGAATTGCGCGAGCCTTGCGGCACTTCCCACACCTTCAGCCAGTACATGCGGCCACGATCCGAGAAGCACAGGATGTAGTCGTGCGTATTGGCGATGAACAGCTGGTCGATCCAGTCTTCCTCTTTCGTCGCCATGGCCTGCTTGCCGCGGCCACCGCGCTTCTGCGCGCGGTATTCGGTGATCGGCTGGGCCTTCATGTAGCCCGTGTGCGACAGGGTCACGACCATGTCCTGCGGCGTGATCAAGTCTTCCGTTTCCAGGTCGGTGGCATTCAATTCGATCTGCGAGCGGCGCACGTCCTTGTTGCCGGCGCCGTATTCGTTCTTCGCCGCCGTCATTTCATCGGTGATGATGACGGTGACGCGTTCCGGCTTGGCCAGGATGTCGAGCAAGTCGGCGATATGTGCCATCACGTCCTTGTACTCGTTGACGATCTTGTCCTGCTCCAGACCGGTCAGGCGCTGCAGGCGCATCTGCAAAATTTCCTGCGCCTGGTCGTCCGACAGCTTGTACAGGCCATCGCCCTGCATGCCGTAGTGCTTCGGCAGGTTTTCCGGACGGTAGGCATCGATGCCGCCTGGCGTCGTGCCGTCGCCCGTGCGGGCCAGCATTTCGCGCACGACGGACGAATCCCAGGCCTTGGCCATCAGCTCGACCTTGGCGATCGGCGGCGTCGGCGCGGCCTTGATGATGGCGATGAAGTCATCGATGTTGGCCAGCGCGACTGCCAGGCCTTCGAGCACGTGGCCGCGTTCGCGCGCCTTGCGCAGTTCGAACACGGTACGGCGCGTGACCACTTCGCGGCGGTGCGACAGGAAGCATTGCAGCATCTGCTTGAGGTTCAGCAGCTTCGGCTGGCCATCGACCAGGGCCACCATGTTCATGCCGAAGGTGTCCTGCAACTGGGTCTGCTTGTACAGATTGTTCAGCACCACTTCCGGCACTTCGCCCCGTTTCAGCTCGATCACCACGCGCATGCCCGACTTGTCGGATTCGTCGCGGATGTCGGAAATGCCGTCGAGCTTCTTGTCGCGCACGTTTTCGGCGATGCGTTCCAGCAAGGATTTCTTGTTGACCTGGAATGGCAGCTCGTCGACGATGATGGCGATGCGGCCGCCATCCTTGCCGTATTCTTCGAAGTGGGTCTTGGCGCGCATCACGACGCGGCCACGGCCCGTGCGATAGCCGTCGCGCACGCCGGACACGCCATAGATGATGCCGGCCGTCGGGAAGTCCGGCGCCGGGATCAGCTCGATCAATTCATCGATCGTGCAGTCGGGATTGCGCAGCACGTGCAGCGCGCCGTCGATGACTTCGGTGATGTTGTGTGGCGGGATGTTCGTCGCCATGCCGACGGCGATACCGGACGAACCATTGATCAGCAGGTTCGGGATACGCGTCGGCAAGACCGTCGGTTCCTTTTCCTTGCCGTCGTAGTTGGGCTGGAAGTCGACGGTATCCTTGTCGATATCGGCCAGCAGCTCGCCGGCGATCTTGTCCAGACGGCACTCGGTGTAACGCATCGCCGCGGCGCCATCGCCGTCGACGGAACCGAAGTTGCCCTGGCCATCGACGAGCATGTAGCGCAGCGAAAAATCTTGCGCCATGCGCACCAGCGTGTCGTAGATCGAGGCATCGCCGTGGGGATGGTATTTACCCATGGTTTCGCCGACCACGCGGGCGCACTTGACGTAAGGGCGGTTCCACACGTTATTCATTTCATGCATCGCGAACAAGACGCGGCGGTGCACTGGCTTCAAGCCGTCACGCGCATCGGGCAAGGCGCGACCGACGATCACGCTCATGGCGTAATCGAGGTAGCTCTTGCGCATCTCTTCTTCGAGGGAAATAGGAATTGTTTCTTTTGCGAATTGATCCATTGGCGGTTCGACTGATCTCAGGCTGTGGTTAACTTATCTGTTACGCAATGTATGACGCAATACTGCATATCCTGGGTGGCTGTCGTCGTGGACGCCGCGTCGCGCGCGCTGCTGGCGCGGCCCGGCTTCCATGTCGCAGAGTGCCGGAACAAATCGGCGGGCTGGCGGTACGGCCAGCACGGGTAGCGCGGGGCTACCTGCTGGCCATACGGTGCTGCCGTGGGCATTTGCCCGACACTCTTAACAGTCAAGCGCACGATTTTAGCATGCGCGCCCAGCTACCTGTACAAATTGGCCATACCGACAAGATTGGCCGTTTGCACCGGAGGCGTGCGGCCGAGTCTGTCGATAATGCACAATGGCAATACCAGTTCAAGCCATCTGCCCTTAAAAGTGGCAAAAAAAACGATCAATTGTTACAGATGCGTTACAAATGGGCATTTTCGTTGCGCAAAAACAACGAGCGGTCTAAAATCGGGCAAGCTTTGATTTAACCACGGTCGTGCGCCCCTGATGCGTGTGGCAAAATGACTAGGAAGTTAATTGCTAGTTTCGCAATCTGAAACGAGCGCATATGGTCTACATGATAAAATCTTGGCACGTAGCACCAGTAGCGCAGTGTTGTTCTGCGGATATCACCCCCCGAAAGGAAAAAAGAATGAATAAATTTGTAACGCTGTTTTTCGCTGCATCCGCAGTGATTGCTGGCTCGGCTTCGGCCCAAACCCCAACCTCCCCACCATTCGCGCCAGTTACCACTGACATCAAAGCACCAAGCCCAAAAAGCGCTTACGTGCAAGATGCCCGCGGCGTGATCGTGCGTGACCCATTCGGCCTGTGCTGGCGTACCGGCTACTGGACACCTGCTGACGCAGTGCCAGGTTGCGACGTGCCACTGTGCGTAGAGCCAGAAACCCTGCAAGACGGCAAATGCGTGGCTCCTCCAGCGCCAGTCGTACCAGCACCGGCACCAGTCGTTGTCGTACCAGTACCAGTCGTCGTTGCTCCTACCTCGGAAAAAGTCAGCTTCGCCGCTGATGCATTCTTCGATTTCGACAAAGCTACGCTGAAGCCAGAAGGCAAAGCCAAGCTGGACGAGCTGTCCGCACAACTGGGCGGCATCAACCTGGAAGTCATCATCGCCGTGGGTCACACCGACTCCGTCGGCACCGATGCTTACAACCAAAAACTGTCGGTACGTCGTGCTGATGCTGTCAAAGCCTACCTGGTCTCCAAAGGCGTTGAAAGCAACCGCGTGTACACCGAAGGCAAAGGCGAGAAACAACCTGTTGCTGATAACAAAACTGCCGAAGGCCGTGCGAAAAACCGTCGCGTGGAAATCGAAGTTGTTGGTACCCGCAACAAGTAATAGCTGAACCCTGGACTTGCCGCAAGTCATCGCGCAAGTCAAGAACAGCATGAAAAACCCCGCCACGGCGGGGTTTTTTTTCGTCCGTGGCTGCCCGATTGTAAAATTGCCGCTATTATTCGACCTATGAACGCCGACCCTCTCGAAATCCAAAAATTCAGTGAGCTGGCCCACCGCTGGTGGGACCCCACTTCCGAGTTTCGTCCCCTGCACGAAATTAATCCCCTGCGCCTGGAATGGATCAACGCGAAAGTGCCGCTGGCCGGCAAGCGCGTGATCGACATCGGCTGCGGCGGCGGCATCCTGGCCGAATCGATGGCCCGCAAGGGCGCCGACGTGACGGGCATCGACCTGTCCGACAAAGCCTTGAAAGTGGCCGACCTGCACAGCCTGGAATCGGGCGCCAAGGTCCGCTACAAGCTGATCGCCGCCGAAGCCATGGCCGAGGAAGAAGCGGGCCAGTACGACGTCGTCACGTGCATGGAAATGCTCGAGCACGTGCCGGACCCGGCCGCCATCGTCAAGGCTTGCGCCACCCTGGTCAAGCCGGGCGGCCACATCTTCCTGTCGACCCTGAACCGCAACCCGAAAGCGTACCTGTTCGCCATCCTGGGCGCCGAATACCTGCTGCGCCTGTTGCCGAAAGGCACGCACGACTATGACAAATTCATCACCCCGGCCGAGCTGTCGCAATACGTGCGCAGCGCCGGCCTGGACGTCAACAGCATGCGCGGCATGGGCTACAATCCGCTGACCAAGATTTACTCACTTAATAGCGATACCAGCGTCAATTATCTGGTGGCCTGCACCCGGCCGCTGTAACCATCACGCACAATACAAGGCGGCTGCGGCCGCCATTTTTCATTCCTACTTGACACATTTTGCCCGCCATGATCACAGACCATCTGCCAGCCCCGCGCGCCATCCTGTTCGACCTCGACGGCACCCTGGCCGACACCGCGCCCGACCTGGCGGCGGCCATCAACCTGCTGCGCGCGCGCGCCGGCCTGGCGCCGACCCCGTATGACGTCCTGCGCCCCACGGCCTCGGCC
>NZ_JAFLJN010000071.1:0-229 GCF_018682595.1 Janthinobacterium sp. JC611 | reverse complement strand
CAGGTGCAAGTGGTCGGCAACCTGGGCTTGCAGGCGGGCGCCGGCACGATCGACAACACGTCCGGACTGATACGTGGCGGCGCTGCCGTCGCGCTGGGGGCTGGCGCCATCGTCAACCAGGCAACGCAGGGGACCGACAAGGGAATCGAAGGCCGCGACGTCAACCTGTCGGCAGGCATGATCAATAACAGCCAGGGTGGCTTGCGTGCAGACAATAACCTGAGCATCA
>NZ_JAFLJN010000070.1:0-281 GCF_018682595.1 Janthinobacterium sp. JC611 | reverse complement strand
AAGGATGCGGCATCGAGACGCAACATGTCCGCCTGCAAGACGCCGCGCGTGTTGTCGATATTTACACCGCCCACCTGCAAGTCGGCAGTCGCTGCCATCACGCCGTCGGTATTGTTCAGTACACCCTTGCTGACGATGTCGGCCGCCGCGGCGGACGTGATGCGGCCCTTGCTGTTGTCCAGCACGCCTGCCTGCAGATTCAATGTCCCCGTGCCTGCGTGCTCGATCTTGCCGTCCTTGTTCGTAACGCTGACGGCATCGATGTTCAGGTTCTTGCTATT
>NZ_JAFLJN010000069.1:0-668 GCF_018682595.1 Janthinobacterium sp. JC611 | reverse complement strand
CGGCCCGCCGTGTTGTCCAGCTTGGTCGTGGTGATGACGGTGTCGCCAGTACCCGTCTGCACGATGTCGCCGCCGGCGTTGTTCAGGTTGGCCACGTTCAATTGCAAATGACCAGCCACCAGCTGCCCCTGGCTGTTCACCAGCGACTGGGCGTTGTTTGCGTTGGCTGTGATGGCCAGCACGTTGCTGGCGGAAATCACGGCCTTGTTCGTCAATACGTCGCCGCTGCGTGCGGTGATGGCGATGTTGGCGGCGCCCGTCTGGCTGTTCGACAGATCCACACTGGAACCCGTCAGCGTCGCACTGCCTGCCGCCAGGTTCTGTCCGTTCGCTTGCAGCACGCCATCCGCGTTGATGGTCAAGTCCCCTACCGTGCCCAGGCTGCCGTCCGCTTTCACGCCGGCGCCCAGCAAACCGCTGCTGGTCACTTTGCCGGCCGTAATATGGGTGTTGTTGACGGAAGCAATCGATCCCGTGTTGTTCAGCACGCCACCCACCGTCAGTTGCTGGTTGTGGCCTGCATACAGCAGCCCCGCGTTGTTCAGGTCACCGCTCACTTTCGCCGTCAAATCCGTGCCGGCGCTCACTGTCCCTTGCTGGTTCAACAAGGATGCGGCATCGAGACGCAACATGTCCGCCTGCAAGACGCCGCGCGTGTTGTCGATATT
>NZ_JAFLJN010000068.1:0-6422 GCF_018682595.1 Janthinobacterium sp. JC611 | reverse complement strand
GGAGACGGGGTCAGGTCCGCCATTCCGACACGGCCTCAGCCATTCCGACATTCAAACCTCTGCGCAATCTCAGTGCCGATGTATATAGCTCAGGTATCGTCTACCGCATGACGCGACCACTACGACTTGAGTTCGTCGGTGCCCTCTACCACGTTACTTCGCGCGGCGCCCGGCGCGGCGCCATTTACCGGGACGATACCGATCGCCTAGCCTGGCAAGAAGTGCTTGCCCTGGTTTGTGAGCGGCACCATTTTATCGTGCATAGCTTTTGCCAGATGACCAATCATTATCATCTGCTCGTTGAAACGGTTGAGGCTAATCTGTCGCAGGGCATGCGCCAGTTGAATGGCGTTTATACTCAGTATTTCAACCGGCGCCACAAGCTTGTAGGACACGTATTGCAAGGTCGCTATAAAGCTATCTTGGTGCAGAAAGAAAACTATCTGTTGGAAGTGGCCCGCTACATCGTCCTGAATCCAGTCCGGGCGCACATGGTCGTATCACCCGATGAATGGTACTGGAGCAGCCATCACTACGTTTTGGACGATGCGGTACCTCCATGCTGGTTGACACGTGACTGGCTCTTGAGTCGGTTTGGCGCTACGCGCGACGAGGCCATCCCTGCGTACTGCCGGTTTGTCGCCGCCGGGATGGGCGAGGAAAGTCCGCTCGCTCGCACCTGTCACCAGATTCTTCTTGGCGATGAAGCCTTCGTTTCGGCACATCAGCAATCGCAGCGTTCCGCAGCATTCAGAGATACGCCAAGGCAGCAACGCCGCGCTGTCGCGCTATCACTAGCGCAATATCAAGCCATCTATAGCAACAGAGACGAGGCCATGGCGCGCGCTTATCTCTCAACCGCTTTTACCATGTCCCACATCGCCGCCGTTTTTCACGTCTCGAGCAGGACAGTCAGCAGGGCCGTATCGGCATTTCATAAAGCGCAACTTGCTGCAGATCGCGAAGGCCAAGGCTGAGAACGTGTACGAAAGGCGGACCTGACCCCGCCCCGTGACCCCGCCCCGCCCCCCCGATCTGAAGCTGATCTACAGCGCGGCCACCGCCGACGAGGCTGAACTCAGGCTGACGGAATTCGAGGAAAAATGGGATAAACAGTATAAACCAATAAGCCAGTCATAGCGCCGCAACTGGGAACGCGTCATCCCATTCTTCGACTACCCGCCAGAAATCCGCAAGGTGATTTACACCACGAACGCGATTGAATCGATTAATATGAGCCTGCGAAAAGTCACGAAGACCTGCAGTTCCTTTCCGACCGACGATGCCGTCAGCAAACTGTTTTACCTCGCGCTGAACAACATCAGCAAGAAATGGACGATGCCGATAAGCGACTGGAAAGCTGCACTGAACCGCTTCGCCATCCAGTTTGAGGACCGGGTGCCGCAGGCTTAAACGAAAAGCCGTTTACACAGAATTCAGTACACCCTCGGAAAACCGAGGGAACCTCCCCCTCCCCCAAATCCAACACAGCAAACCGCCGCAACCTCACCGAGCACACGGACAGCGCACCTTCCTGCAGCTCAACATGCCCAAGGCCGAGATCGTGTACGAATGGCAGACCTGACCCCGGCCCTGGACCTGACCCCGGCCCTGTTCAAGACGGTATCTGACCCCGCCCCGTGACCGAGCCCCCCCCGGTGTCGCGGACCCAGATCAGTACCAATTTCCCGGACGGAATGAGGCTTCGCCATTTCGACGAAACCTAACCTTGCCGATGAAAAGTCACCTATCGATTATCGCAATGAACCTTCTTTAAATAAATCCGCCTCATAACCCAGCTCCATAGAGAATTTACCGGCATCAACATTTACCGTAAATTCGCAACGTGTCCATGCAGGCTGATTATTACTGACCATGAATTTCTGATGCTCACTAACCAAATCAAGAAGTTTCTCCGTCTCTAAATCAGTGATGGAGAAATTGCTCTCGGCGACTCCATTATTCGAATAAAACTCAAATCGACCAACATCACCTTCGGGAGAAAGGACCGCAATCATCAAAATTATTTTTGCATCTTCCGGAGCGATATTATATAAGTATTTTCCAACTTCCTTAGATATTTCAATATCTTTCGATTCCATTTTTCTTCCTTAAGCTTTATTTTTAAAAACAACTTTATACTGCACATTATCCACCTTATATTCTACCATAAATGTAGTGGGTCTAGCGCTATCACCTACATACGTAGGTCGAATATCAACACTTACTTTCTTTCCATCTTTTAACGCATCAGCCCATGTCTTCTCCATGGCTTTCCACTGACCTTGATTCAAACTCGAGTTCATTGGCACAAGGTTAATTTTCTCCCCTGCACCATCGAACTGTGCGCCAATCAAATGCCCGCCCTCATCACCAGAATCGCCACACTTGCCTGCCTTGCACTGCTGATATCCATTCCTATCGTGCTTGTTCAAGGTAAGCTCACCCTCGACATGGACAACGCGTGAAAATTCATCCGTACGATAGGTATGATTTGAATCCACCACATAAACGGTATTTGGCTGAGGTTTATTCAATTCCTTGTTCCACTCACCTTTTTTTCCTGATTCTATTTCCTTGACCGGCTTGGCATCAATCTCCAGATTCTTATTGGGATTTTCCGAATTATTTGCATTCGAATTCTCAGTCTTTTCATTGACCACTTTATTTTCATGTGGCTTTTCGCTGCCCCCCTTATGTGGCACCGGGACATCTGGGGCCCCATCTTTCAGATTTACATGGGTATTGGGGAAAACTTTGGCTATTTTCCCGGCATTTTTTATCATGCCAGCAAATCCGCCCAGCCCAACCATCGAAATCGACGTACCACCAACTGCACCGTTATCAATCCCCGACTGGCCATATCCCGCGTCTTTGAAACCTTCAGCGAAGAAAGAGCTAACCAGATCCGTGGCCTGATTTTTCAATTTCTCCACTGCCGGTATTTTATTGACGCCATAAATGATCGCCCCAGACGCAAAATCAAGCGCTTCAAGGGTATATTTTGCACCAATATTGCTGTCGATCAACTTCCCAAATTTGGTGACCACCTCGCCGACGCCCTGCGTCCCCTTATCTATGACCTTTGTCCCCAGGAAAACATTAGGCTGAGCACCATCTGCCGAATAGTCGTACTCCCCCACGTCGCCCGGTGACGCCACCGCCCCCAAAAGAGTTTGCTCCACACGGGGGGTGCGCGGCGTGTTGACTGCGGAAATACCGGCATCCGCAAACGTCTTTTGTATATCGGCAATCTGCTCAGCTGACGCCCCCAGCAGTCCCAGGTAATCGCCGATGCGGCGATTCACTTCCGCCTGAGGTAGATTTTGCGACTCCGGATCGAAGCGCAAGTCGGACACGAGCTTTAACTTTTGCCATGACTCCTGAGACGTCAGGCCATTGAAACCGGCCTCCTGCCCCATTTGTTGCATCCTGGCCTGCTGCTCCTGCGACAATCCCTGCATAGACTCAGGGATATCCGCATGATAAAGGACACCGGACACCTTGCTGCCCGCAGCGGAGGCCGATGCCCCAAGCAAACCACCGCCCAAGGCTCCAGCGGCGGTGGAAGCGAGGACACGCGCCGTACCCCCCTCGCTCCACTCACGGGTAATTTCCGCCGCTTGACGCAACAACGCATCGCGCTGCTCTGGCGCCATTGGCTTGGCCGCCTCTTCCCGCAACTTGCCAGCTTCTTTCAGTTTTTTATCGGCGTACTTGCCAATCTCGGACGCAGCGGCCACGCTGAATGCCTCGGTAATGGCCACCTGCGCCTGAACTTCCTTCTCGATCGCTTTTGCGTCCCATCCTTTTTTCAACGCGCCGCTACTGTCCTTTTCGCTGCTGACGTCGCGATTAAGTCCAGCCAGCATCTCCGCTGCCGTCTTGCCATTCTGCGCCTGCTGCTTCTCCACATCAGTAATCACTATGGTGCCGCCACTAATACCGGAGGTCGTGGTACTACTTTGACTACCTGATGTACTACCAAAGCCCGTTGACCCGCTACTGCCCGATTTCGCGGTCGCCGCGGCTGTATCGGCTGCAGTGCTTGCCGTATTCTGCGTACCCACTTTCGCGCCAGCCGACCCACTCAAGCTAAATCCGCTCGCCGAATGCTCATCCTTGTTTTGCAGCTCGCTCGTCGTCAAAGTACCCGTGATCAGCGAGTTCTTGCCATCGGCAATCGCCTTGCCGCTGCTGGCAATCACGCCAGCCTGCAGGTCGGTATTGCCGGCGACGTTAATCTGGAAGCCGCCGTCGCCCGCCTTGATGCCGCTTTGCTCCGTGACGCTGGCAAAGTCGCCTTTGGCCTTGCTTTTCGAGACACTGCCTCCGACGCTGCTGGCGCCATAGCAGAACGGAGGAATACACAAGCTCATGTTGAAGCCCGCGCTGCTGCTCTTGCTGGCGTAGGTACTCGTATCCTGCAGGCTGATAATGTTCAGGTTGCCGCCGATGGCGCCCTTGACCGCGTCCGCCGCCAGGATCGCGCCTTGCAAGGTTGTGTCGCCACCACTGATGACGGTCGCGGTCTTGCCTGCTGTCACATAGGTGTTGGTGTAGTAATTGTCCGTGCCATCGGCCTTGCCCCGCGCCTGGTTGGCCGCAATATCGAGGCTGAAGCCATTCTGCGCACCGCCAAAGGTATAGCCGACGCCGATGCTGGAACCGCTGCTGCTGTTCTTGCTCGTTTGCGTCGCCGTATTTTGTGCCGCAAGCAGGTTGATCTTGTCGTCGGCGAACAAGGTAAGATTGCCGCCTGCAGCAATCTTGCTGCCAGCTACCGTCAAGTCGCTGTCCGCCCCTGCCCCGGTCGCAACGATGCTGACGTTGCCAGTAGCATTGACCGCGCTGCCGACCACCGTGCTGCTGCTCTGGTGCATGTCGCTTTCGCTCTTGCTGCTGCCCAGGCTGACGCTGATCTTGATGCCAGCAGTGTTGGTCAATCCCTTCGAGGCCATGCCAGCCAGATCCGTGGCCTTTGATGCCAGAGTCACGGCCGCCAGGGCCTGCATGCGCGAGTCCTTCGTTTGTTCGGCGGCCTTCGCCAGGCTGCCGATGCTTTTCACGGCGTCGACAATCGGCACGTTGACCGTACCGCCAAGGGCCACCTTGCTGAAGGTCGTGTGCTGCTCGCTGGCATTGCTGTTGTATGCCTCCTTGATCAACACATTCTTGCCCACGATGCTGATATCGCCAGGCAAGCCGCCATTCGCACCCGCGCCGGTGGCCAGTACTTCGCTGGCCGTCTGCGTATACGTCTCGCCCGCGCGCAGCGACACATTGCCGCCCAGGCTGGCAATCTGGCTGCCCACTTGCGCCACGCCCGTGTTCTTGCCATCGCTGGTGGTTTTTACCGTGCCGAAAGCTGGCTGGGTGACGCTGCCGATAAAGCCGGACTTCTTGCTGAAGCTGCTCGACGTCGTGTCCTTGTCGTTCTCGGCACTGACGATGCTCAGGTTGCGCAAGGCGGTCAAGTCAATATTGCCATCGGCCACCACCGTGCTGCCCTTGATGGCGACGTCGCGTCCGCCCACCATCGTCACACTGCCGCCACTGACGGCGCTGCCAGCCTGGGTAACGGTGCGCCCATCGTCGGCCTGGCTGGTCAGCGACTTGCTCAGGCCAAAGGTGCCGCTCTTCTTGACTTGCTTGGAGTGAATCTCCTTACCGTCCAGTCCGACGGATTCGATGCTGATATCGTTTTTCGCCAGTAAATTGGCGGCCTCGTGCGCAAGTACCGATGAACCCGCCACTTTCAGGTCATGCCCGGCGGCAATATCGACGGTATTGCCCGTCAATGAAGTCCCCTGCGCCGTGCTGGTCTGCACCAGATCGCGCGTGGTCGTCGTTTTGCTGGAGAAAGTACCGCTTTTCTTGACCTTGCTTGCCACATCCAGGCTGTCGGTGGCCACGCCATTGACCAGGCTGATATCATGGCCCGCCACCAATCCCAACGTGCCGCCCGCCTGCACGTCCGCCGCGCGCGCCAGCAGGTCATGGCCCGCCTGCAGATTGACATTGCCGGCGCCCGTGATCTGGCTGCCTACTTCGCTCGTCTTGCTCTGTTTGCTGTAATTATCAGCGTTGCGCACTTCATCGTGGGTCGAGGCGACGGTAACGGTATTGAGGGTCAGGTTATTGCCCGCGATCAGGCTGGTCTGGCCATTCACGCCAGCATTGGCGATGACGCCAGCGGTGAGTGTCATGTCTCTCCCCGCCTGGGCAATCAGCGTATTTCCCTCGCCTGTGCCCGTGACATACAGGCCCGCCACCTTGTCGACGACCGTACTGCTGTCGCTGATGGTTTTTCTGTCCCGCAGATTTACACTGGAATCACTGGCGGTCGTCGTCACCAGGTTGATGTCGCGGCCCGCGCTGGCAAGCAGCTGCGTTTCGGCAACGACGCCACTCGCGCGGAT
>NZ_JAFLJN010000064.1:0-648 GCF_018682595.1 Janthinobacterium sp. JC611 | reverse complement strand
CAATTCCTTTAAGTTTCAGCTTTGCAACCATACTTCCCCCGGAATCCATAGACTTTGGTTTCCCGGAGGCTGCCCGCGGGGTCATAGAAGCGACGCCCGCGGATCGCCAGTCGACATCGTTTATGGTCAGAACTACGACGGTATCTGATCGTCTTCGAACCTCTGACTTTCGTTCTTGATTAATGAAAACATTCTTGGCAAATGCTTTCGCAGTAGTTCGTCTTACGGCGATCTAAGAATTTCACCTCTTACACCGTAATACGAATGCCCCCGTCTGTCCCTCTTAATCATTACCTCCGTTCCGAAAACCAACAAAATAGAACCGAGGTCCTATTCCATTATTCCATGCGCGACTATACAAGCGGATCGCCTGCTTTGAGCACTCTAATTTTTTCAAAGTAAAATTTCCGGCCGCGCAAAGCACTCAACGAAGAGCACCAAGCGAAGACCGGGACTTAGATCGCGCCACGCAGTAGCGCCGCGAAGCGAACCGCAAGGCACGACCCGAGATCCAACTACGAGCTTTTTAACTGCAACAACTTTAGTATACGCTATTGGAGCTGGAATTACCGCGGCTGCTGGCACCAGACTTGCCCTCCAATTGATCCTCGTTAAAGGATTTAAAGTGTACTCATTCCAATTACGGAG
>NZ_JAFLJN010000063.1:0-262 GCF_018682595.1 Janthinobacterium sp. JC611 | reverse complement strand
GATTTGAACCTGTGACCTTCGGGTTATGAGCCCGACGAGCTGCCAGACTGCTCCACCCCGCACAAGAATTATATACCAGATTGTTGCGCGGCGTAAAGGGCATGATTTGACAATCTCATTCCTGCCCCGCCTGCCGGAATTTGCCGTTGGCCGGCAATGAAAAAAGCCGCCGATCTTTTGCAAGAATCAGCGGCTTTCCGGTATTGGTTGCGGGGACAGGATTTGAACCTGTGACCTTCGGGTTATGAGCCCGACGAGCTGC
>NZ_JAFLJN010000062.1:0-248 GCF_018682595.1 Janthinobacterium sp. JC611 | reverse complement strand
GCCGCCTTGGCGTCGCCGCAGATGCCCACCGAAATCTTTTTGACCAGGCCCAGCATCTTGTTGTCCGCGTCGATCTGGATGATTTTCGCGTTCTTCGGCCAGTAATCCATGCCGTGCTGCGGCAGGGTGCCGAACGGTCCCAGGCGCGAACCCAAGGCGACGACGACGTCGGCCTGGGCGATCAGTTTCATGGCCGCCTTGGAACCCTGGTAGCCGAGCGGGCCGCACCACAGCGGGTGGCTGGCGGG
>NZ_JAFLJN010000011.1:0-16794 GCF_018682595.1 Janthinobacterium sp. JC611 | reverse complement strand
CTGAGCAAGCTTTTACTGCGCCTATGCCTCAGTCCGTGTCCGAATGCCGGACCTGACCCCGGCACGCGAGTGAAGTTAGCTATCCTTCGGCTAGCTAACTTCACTTACTTTATTCGCGCCGGCGGCACTCATTAGAACTGCTTTGCTTGGTAAAAATTGTGTCAGCTATGTTGCAGGTCCGGTGAATTTTGTGCATCCGTGCTAGATAAGTTGTATTATTAAAAATAATATTTCCGAGGAGTAATATGAGCAAAACTGATCATGAGCACAACATGGAATTTGAGGCTGAGGTGCGGAGAGTCGCGGAAGCAGTGTGGGGGCTAGAGCCGGGTCAGTGTCAACCCTCTTACTATGCTGATAATCCGCAGTTACAAGAACTTGACGGGATAGCACGTCTTCGAGATGTTTCGCACTTAATTATGGTGACGACAAGTACCCGGCTTGAAAAAGCAAAAGCTGACGTAAAAAAATTAAATGTTGCCGAAACCTATGAGGAAAAGCATGCCCTTTTAGTTTCAAAGTGGTTTATAACAGAGAAGCAACTTGATGCACAGCATGTTGATTATGCAAAAAAGAACGGGGTTACAACAATAACTTTAGATCAATTTAGACGAAGATTTTTTGATGGTAGAAAATACATTTCTCTTCGGAGAAATGGTGCTTTTGGATCTGCGCGTGATCTAGATAAGGATTCTATTACTATCGATGATTCGAAATATGTGGATTTGCCTATCACACTAATTGCTGACAAGCAAAGTGGAAAATCTTTAGATTTTTGTTTGGATAAGCATGCAACACTTGATGATGTAAAAAAATGTATAAGAGATGGGAATATTGCTATTCTTATAGCTCCATTTGGTGCTGGTAAAAGTATAACAACTCGCCAAATTTTTATTGATCTTGCCGCAGAATATCTGAAAGATGGAAGCTCTTCAGTTCCACTTGCACTTAATTTGAGAGAGCATTGGGGGCAGGGATTCGCTGATGAAATATTGGATAGGCATGCACGAACTATCGGATATATGCCTAGAGAAGATTTAACTATAGCTTGGCGTTCTGGCATGGCGTCGCTTTTGCTGGATGGGTTTGATGAGGTAGCAGCTCAAGCGGTTATTAGAAAAGACAATAAAACGTTTATGCGTACGGCTCGTAGAGAGGCTCTTAATGGAGTCAGGGACTTTATGACAAAAGTTCCTACTGGGATAGGTGTTTTGATTTGTGGTCGAGATCATTATTTCGATAATGAGCAAGAAATTTCCTCGGCATTATCCATTTCTAGTAAGCGATGCCAAGTCTTCAGATTAGGGGAGTTTACTGATGAGGGAGTGAGGAAGTTTCTGGAGAAAAATGGAATTAAGCAGACGCTGCCTGATTGGCTTCCCAGAAAGCCTCTTTTATTAGGCTATCTTATTCACCGAGATTTAATTAATGAAATTGTGAATATTGATGGTGCTGCTGGTTTTTCTTATGCTTGGAATACATTCTTAACAAAAATATCTGAACGTGAGGCAACGTTAGAATCGTCCACCATGGAGGCCCAAACGCTTCGTGCTGTAATGGAGAGAATTGCATTTTCCGTTCGAGAGCGGCCATCTGGAACTGGGCCAGTTACTGGATCTGATTTGTCAAACGCATTTAGTGTAGAGACGGGGCAGGCAGCGGGTGAGGGAGTTTTAGCGCAACTTCAACGACTTCCAGGTTTAACTCAACGTGATCAAGATCCTGGTGCTAGATCATTTGTTGATGAGGATATGCTGGCGGCATTGCAAGGTGGTGCATTTTATCGACTAATAAAAGAGAATTTTAAGTCTTATAATACAAAGCCACTTGCTCAGCTAGATTCAAAGGCTATAAATATGGCAGTGTATCTTCTGAACTTAGATGGATATCAATCAAGTACTATTATATCGGTTGCCTCAGGTATATTTAGGCAAAAGTCTCCCTTCAATGGAGTTGGTCAGGTTCTAGCTGATACGGTTATGGCCGCATTAAATATGGCTGTTTCAGAAGGGCTATCTTCGGTAGATTTTAATGGCCTAACTATTGACTCGGCAATAATTGGGAGACTTAATTTTGAGGAAATAGTGGTGAGGGGAATCGTATTTAAAGATTGTATAATTGAAGATTTACTTATTAATTCTGATGCGGCAAAAAGTGATGTTATGTTTAGTGGCTGCTTGATTAATCAAGTGGTGGGTATTGCTGATAAGTCTGGACTGCCGAGTAATATGTTTGTAAATTGTGATATTGAACGATATGATAAGATGGGTACGACTAATGCGGTCCTTCAATTAAATTTATCATCGCAATTAAAGGCTTTAATAACAATATTGAGAAAACTATATAAGCAAGCAGGTGGTGGTAGGAAGATGAATGCATTGTTCAGAGGCATTACTCAACAAAATGTTTTGGATTACATTGAACGTGTGGTGCAAGTTCTTGAGGCTGAGGGGTTTGTGTTTATTACTAATGATGTAGTTCATCCGGTAAGGAAACAGGCCAATCGTGTTGAAAAAATACTTGTCGCACCTTCACTAAGTCTCGACCCCGTGGTGACTAAAGTAATTGCGCTGTAATTTTTTATGGATCAGGATTAATTTAGTGAAGGAGTTGGGCTGCTGCATAAAAGACACCTCTTTCTATAGGAGTTTTTTTGGGGGTGTTCTTTAGTTTTCCATTCGTCGTAATCCATCACCTATGCGCATTACAAGCCTTGATTCGAATCCCCCTCTCAAAAAAGATGAAGCTACCCTCGGGTAGCTTTTTTTCATCTGGACGCGGAAAGAAACACTTCGTTCTGCAGGCGCAGGGCGGTGTCCTGCGAATTCCCTGCTTCGCCCTGCGTGCTCTACGCGGGGGGATTCGAAGGATCGGGCCTGCCGGCCCTTTCCGAATCGACCAACTGCCGCGGCTGCGCGGTAGCCCCGCGCGTTTGTGGTCCTAATCAGCTTTGCAAATGAACATGCTTCTACGGCGCTTAGCGCATCAGTTCGTGACCAAAGGGAGGACTAGACCCCGGCATACCGCTTTATGATTTCATACTAAAGCGGCCAACTTCTGCCACTGTAATCCGCGAATTTGCCCTAACCAGCCAAAACCGCCGACACAATCGACCGGCGAAGCACAGTCTTCCCGGCATCGATGCCACGCTGTGAAAACGCCTGCGGCAACGCGACATCATCCGCAGCGGTGTTGCCTGGCGAAGCCGTTTCCTTTACCAGCATGTTGGCGCTATTCTCGACCTCGAAGTACTCGTCCCAATGCACTGGAACCTGATGGGAGCGGCCGTCTCCGCCTCTGACCGAGACGTAGTGGGTGCGCGCGACGCTGCGGAAGCCGCTGGCCGTTACCTGCACTTTCTGCGATCCGTCGGCTTCCTGTTGCATGGATGTCTTCAGGATACTTCGCGTGACGCACTCCGGATGCTGAAACATCGCCTCGCCGTGGTAATTGGCAATCGCTTCATGCTCCCAGAAACAGGGTTTGTGCGAATACGTGTCTTGATAGATGTCCGAGTGCGGGCGATGCTGTTGGTACAAGGGGATGGCAAGCAGCGGGGCGATCCCAAAGTAGAACGACTTGAAGAAATCGTTGTGATAGGCGTTGAAAAACGTGCGCGCCTGGGCCAGTTCGTAGGCGAAAAATTTCTCCGGGGCGCCGCTGATATCGGTAGCGCGCATATGTCCCGATTCCAGCACGTTGATCATGCGGGTTTTTTCGAATACGAACGTGTCGCCAAAACCTGTTTGACTATCCTTGAGCAGCTTGAGCATTTCCTGTTGCGCCAACGGCGTGAACAACAGCCGGAACTGTACTTCATGGTTGCGGTCCGTGGCATCGAACAAGGCGTCGAATTCGCGGTTGGCCATCACCGTGAAAGTATGCCCCTCGTCGACATCGCGGGACTTTTCTTCCAGTTTCTTGATCGCGCGATTCTTTCGCCATTTGTCGAGGAAGCCGTCCTCCAGGCGGGAAAGTTTTGACGGGTGACGGCTGAACACGAGATCCGGCGCCGCTTCGTTGCCGTAGACGATAAACGTCTGGTTTTCGTACTCGGGCATCGGACGCTCGATCGAGGCCCGCAGAGTTTCATGGCGGGTTCTGGTTTCCGATTTGCCTTGCGAATTGCGGTACTGTTCCGTCCAGCTGATGGCCAGCGAGCCATGGTATGTCTTGCTGCCCATCGAATGTGACAAGGTGCGTGCAAGAATGAACGGGTTGCCGTTCAGTACGCCGCTGTGCGAGAACTCGATCGAGTGGTTGTCACCAAGATTGCCATACCAGCCAAAGCTGTTGCGCAGCTCTTCCATGCGGCCGTTGCTGAAATACGGATCGAATGCGATGCGAGGCACTGTTTGTTGCATCAGCTTCGCCACGATATCCCAGTCGTACAGGCGGTTCAGCGGCACCATCTGGCCCCAGGCCACGGCACGCTTTTCGTCGCAGGCTTCCTGCAGCCGCTTTAACTGCGCGTCGGAATCGTTGATGATGCGGTTGAGCACAGGAATCGCCACGGCAAGCGCAATCGCCGGGACCATGAGCCATGGCCATGCGTGATAGGCGTAGAGATAGAGTGCCGCCAGCAGCGCGGCCACGATGCTGGCGCCGCGCAGGATACGCCACCATTTGTTGCTGGAACCGGCGCCCGCGGCCTGCTTTTCGAGCACGCGTAGTTCCTGCACCGTCGTGATGTTGGCGTTCTCGTCCACGCCGGACTGGCGCACGAGGTCTTCGAAAAAGTCCGACGTATTGCTGGCGTGAGCATTTTTGAAATGGAAAGAATACTGCTCCAATGGTTCGTGGACGTCGTTGATCAAAAGAAGACGCTCCGGGCGGCAGCCTTGGTTTCGGCGGAGGCAGTGAAAGGAATGCGCGTGGTATAACCTTGCCGCGCCGCAACGATTTGCTTGGTCGGCCAGGCAAAGACGTCCTGGTTCCACATGCCGACGGTATCGTTATACAGCGTGCGCGCGGCGGTCACTTCCTTCTGCAGATAACTGTTCTGGCGCATGGCATCGGCGATGACGGCTTGTGCCTTCAGATCCGGGTAGGCTTCGCACGCCAGGCTGATGCGGGAAAAAATTCCGTCGATTTTCTGGGATGCCTGATTGCGTTCGGCATCGGCGTTCTGTCCGCTCCGGTAAGCCGCTACCGACTTCATCACGTCCTTGTCGAGGTCGATCGCTTTTGCGACCAGGCCAACCACGTTGTTCAGGACGACGACGCGCTGTTCCAGGTAATTGTCGATCTGTGAAGCATCGGCCTGGATTTTCTGCTGCAGCTTGCGCAGATACGCCAGGGCGGAGATCTTCATGAACAGGAAGACCAGGCCTGGCAGTGCCCCCAGCGCCAGGAGTGCCAAGCCGTACGTTTGCGGCAACGCGCCGGTCAGCAGCGCCAAGCCTCCGATCAGCGGAAGGACCGCCCACAGGGCGATTTCAAATATGAGCGACCCGGTGCCGACTTGGACGGAAATCTGCTTGCTGATGACGTTGATGTCGCGCCCCTGCTCATTGATCGGGCCAGTTACTTCGTCCAAATCATTTGCCATGCTTGAAAATCCTTTGTATTGAGTGTTTCTGATTGAGCGTCTCTCGCTCGGTTGCAAAATATTTCGCTTCAGCTTTTTAGGTGCGTGAGCGAAATGTCGATGTATCGTGTAAGTTTCCCAAAATTAATTTTTTTATCATCATATCTTGAAGGATGAAATCCAATCAAGGGCGGTCAAGCCGATATTGCATGTGATGTTTCGGGAAAAATCCTGGATATTTTCCGGTACGGCCAATTTTCAGCCAGCCGCTTGCATAAACCCGGCGGCAGGGAGGCGGGGCACTGGATAACGGACACCCGCTTCCAGCCTGCCATAGCGACCCAATACATTCATTCCGGGCCGGTAGGAAGCATGAACATCCTTAGGCAAGCGGGATGGCCGTTCGGTTAACGAGAAAGCCCGCCGAAGCGGGCTTTCTCACTCTACCAGCAAGCCAAAAGCTCAGAACTGGTTCATCGTATTGTCTTTACCCGCCGCCTTCAGCGCCGCTTCGCCGCTGAAGTAATCCTTGTGGTCGTCGCCGATGTCCGAGCCGGACATGTTTTGATGTTTCACGCAGGCGATGCCCTGGCGGATTTCCTTGCGCTGCACGCCGGCCACGTAGCCCAGCATGCCCTGGTCACCAAAGTATTCCTTGGCCAGGTTGTCGGTCGACAAGGCGGCCGTGTGGTAGGTCGGCAGGGTGATCAGGTGGTGGAAGATGCCGGCTTCGCGGGCCGAGTCGGCCTGGAAGGTGCGGATCTTCTCGTCGGCGGCGAGCGCCAGTTCCGTCTGGTCGTATTCCACGCTCATCAGCTGGGCGCGTTCGTAGGCGGACACGTCCTTGCCTGCCGCTTTCATCGCATCGTAGACCTGCTGGCGGAAGTTCAGGGTCCAGTTGAACGACGGGCTGTTGTTGTACACCAGCTTGGCGTTCGGGATGACCTTGCGGATTTCGCTGACCATGCCGCCGATTTGCGCGATATGCGGTTTTTCCGTTTCGATCCACAGCAGGTCGGCGCCGTTTTGCAAGGAGGTGATGCAGTCGAGCACGCAACGCTCTTCGCCGGAACCGGCGCGGAACTGGAACAGGTTGCTCGGCAGGCGTTTCGGACGCAGCAGCTTGCCTTCGCGCTTGATGATGACGTCGCCATTGCCCAGCGCGTCGGCCGATACTTCTTCGCAGTCGAGGAAGGAATTGTATTGGTCGCCCAGGTCGCCTGGTTCATTGGTGACGGCGATCTGCTTGGTCAGGCCGGCGCCCAGCGAGTCCGTGCGGGCGACGATGATGCCGTCGTCCACGCCCAGTTCCAGGAAGGCGTAGCGGATGGCGCGGATCTTGGCCAGGAAGTCTTCGTGCGGCACCGTGACTTTACCGTCCTGGTGGCCGCATTGTTTCTCGTCCGACACCTGGTTTTCGATCTGGATGCAGCAGGCGCCCGCTTCGATGAACTGTTTCGCCAGCAGGTAGGTTGCTTCGGCATTGCCGAAACCGGCGTCGATGTCGGCGATGATGGGCACGACGTGGGTGACGTGGCCGTCGATCTTGGCCTGGATGGCTTGCTTCTCAGCACCTTGGGCCGCGTCCAGCTGGCGGAACAGGCCGCCCAGTTCGCGGGCATCGGCCTGGCGCAGGAAGGTGTACAGCTCGCGGATCAGTGCCGAGACGGCGGTTTTCTCGTGCATCGACTGGTCTGGCAGCGGGCCGAACTCGGAGCGCAGGGCGGCCACCATCCAGCCGGACAGGTAGAGGTAGCGGCGGTCGGTGCTGTTGAAGTGCTTCTTGATGGAGATCATCTTCTGTTGGCCGATGAAACCGTGCCAGCAGCCGAGCGACTGGGTGTATTTCGATGGGTCCGCATCATAGGCGGCCATGTCGTTGCGCATGATCTTCGCCGTGTACTTGGCGATGTCCAGGCCGGTCTTGAACTTGTTCTGGGCGCGCATGCGGGCGGCGGACTCGGGATTGATGGCGTTCCAGGCGCTGCCTTGTTGGTCTTTCAAACCAGCAACAGCCTTGATGTCGTCTTGATATTGGGACATGTGAATCTCCTAAAAAGAAAAGCTATGTTTGAGAAAATCGCCGAGTGCGCCACAACGTCTTGTCGAAGCAAACTGCATGACTAAATAGTAGGCCGATTCGCGCCGATCTTCAAGTCTTATATAAGACATATAACTTAAATTTTATCGTTCTTTTTCAACGACTTAATTATATTTTTTCAGGATGTGAAATGAATTTTCAAAAAGTGAGAGCATTCATGGCTGAGTCTGCCGTTTGAAATCCCGCGATGTGAAACGCCTTTTCGGAATTTGGTGCAGCGCGACAAATCGGGACGAAAAAAAGGCCACCCGAAGGTGGCCTGGGCAGTCGGCGCCGGAGTTAACGCCCCACGGTCTGCCGCTGGTCCTTGATGAAGAGCGCCGTCAGCATGCCGATCACGCACACGCCGATCACGTAATAGGCGGGGCCCAGCACGTTGTTTTTCAGCATCAGGGTCACGACCACGGGCGTCAGGCCGCCGAAGATCGCGTACGACAAGTTATAGGAGAACGACAGTCCCGAGAAGCGCACCTGGGCCGGGAACGCTTGCACCAGCACGTAGGGCACGGCGCCGACGACGCCGACGAACAGGCCCGTCATCGCGTACAGGGGCAGCAGCAAGTCGGGACGGCTACCGACGGTGGTGTAGAAAATATACGTGCTGATGGCCAGCAGCACGGAGCCGGTGAAGATCACGCGCTTGCCGCCCAGGCGGTCGGCCAGCATGCCGGCGATGATGCAGCCGAAGGCCAGGCACAGGGTCGCCACGGTATTGGCCACCAGGGTGGTGCGCGGCGCGATGTGGTGGATTTTTTGCAGCAGGGCGGGCGTCATCAGGATGACGACGACGATGCCGGCCGACAACATCCACGTCAGCAGCATCGACACGGCGACGGCGCCGCGGTGGCTGCGCAGCACGGATTTCAAGGGCATCTCCGTCGCCAGCGCCTTGCGCTGCTGCATTTCCGCGAAGACGGGGGTTTCATGCAGCCAGCGGCGCAGATACATGGCGCCGAAGCCGAAGATACCGCCCAGCAAGAACGGATAGCGCCAGGCGCCATCGGTGATTTCCGCCGGCGTGTAGACGATGTTCAAACCCGTCGCGACGAGCGAACCGAGCAGGATGCCCACCGTCAAGCCCGCCGTCAGCACGCCGCAGGCAAAGCCCGTGAAACGGCTCGGCACGTGCTCTGACACGAACACCCAGGCGCCCGGCACTTCGCCGCCCACGGCCGCGCCCTGGAAGATGCGCATCAAGAGCAGCAGCAGCGGGGCGGCCAGGCCGATGCTGGCGTAGGTCGGCAGCAGGCCGATCAGCAGGGTCGGCACGGCCATCATCAGGATGGAGAGGGTGAACATGCGCTTGCGGCCGAGCAAGTCGCCGAAGTGGGCCATGACGATGCCGCCCAGCGGACGCACGACGTAGCCGGCGGCGAAGATGCCGAAGGTTTGCAGCAGGCGCAGCCAGTCCGGCATTTCCGGCGGGAAGAACAACTGGCCGATGGCGTTGGCGAAGAAGACGAAGATGATGAAATCGTAGAATTCCAGCGCGCCGCCCAGGGCGGCCAGCGACAGGGTTTTATAGTCTTGCTGGGTGAGGGGACGGCTTGCGGCGTTGCTTGCGGCGGTGGTGGAGGTAGGCATGTGTCTCGTTCTTGTGTGTTATCGGAGATTGCCAGACCTAGCATACGCATTTCCGCCGCGTGAGTAAATGCGGTGCGTATGGGGATCAGCCTCAGCTGTGCTTAATACAACGCCGCTATCATCAGCGTTGACTTCATTGCAAAGGACACACAATGCATATCATGATCGTGGGCGCCAGCCGGGGCCTGGGACGCGCGCTGGTGGACGGTTTGCTCGCTGACGGGCATGCCGTCATCGGCGTATCGCGCCAGCAACCTGCCGACTTGCCCGCCGGCCCAGGCACGCAGCTGCAATGGATCGCGGCGGACCTGGCCAGGCCCGCCGAGGCCGTCGAACGCATCGCGCACGCAGCGCCCGTCGCGCTGGACGCAGTGATCTACAACCTGGGCGTGTGGGAAGAAAAGGCCTTCAGCGACGACTACGCTTTTCTCGACGATGCGGACGACGCCATCGTCGACATGGTCAATACGAATATCACGGCGACGATCTTGCTGCTCAAGCGCCTGGTGCCGCGCTTGCTGGCCAGCGGCAAGCCGCAGCTGATACTCACGGGGTCGACCTCCGGCCTGCGCCAGAGCGGCCGCCCGGAAGTGACGTTCAGCGCGTCGAAATTCGCCCTGAACGGCATCGCCGACGCCTTGCGCGAAGGTTTCCGCGCACAGGGACTGGCCGTGACGGCGCTGCAGCTCGGCTATCTGAATACCGACGATGGCTTGTCCGTGCCGCTGGCGGACGCTAGCGCGCGGGGCGAGGGCGAACTGATTCCCGTGCATGACGTCGTCGCCGTCGTGCGCATGCTGCTGGGCTTGTCGAATGCCTCGTTCGTGCGTGAACTGGTGATGCCGGCGCTGCGCGACGAGCGTTTCTAGCCGCTAGGCGTCAGCGCCGTAGACTTCGCTCCAGCCGAGGTGCTCTTCCAGCCACTCATCCGCTTCGGACGAGTCCATCTGCAGCAGCAGCGCGCCCAGGCGCAAGTTACCCTTGGCCAGGGCCAGCACGGCGAACACGGATTCCAGCATGACGGGGTCCAGCGGGCCCTGCAGGTCGCGCGCGGCGATGGCGGGCAATTGCGCCCAGGCATCATGGTAGCTGGCGGCCAGCCAGTCCGGCATCGGTGGATTGTGCTGGCGGTGGCGCTCCAGTTCGATCAAGGCGATGAGCGCATAGAAATCTTCTTCGCGTGAATCAGCGCCGCCCAGCAGGTGGACGAGCTGGGGCACGGCCGCATACGAAGCGACGCCCACGTCGCCCTGGTGGTGCAGCTCTTCCCACAGTTCATGCCAGACGTCTTCACCCGCCTGCATGGCCTTGAGCGCCTCGGCCACGTCATAGGGCATGCGGTAGCCGCCTTCCAGGGTGGGCCAGAGGGGATCGTCGAGTGATAGCAGCATTGTCTTCCTCCTGATATAAACAGGTAATGAGTGTTGGCGCGCATGCGCAAACAGACGGGTCTTACGGATGCCCCAGCACGCCCGGGCAATGCTCGAACCAGCCGTCCTCTTCCTCCTGTGCGATGAAGGCCGCGATCAGCGCCTGGTGCGCGGGCGGCGCGGCGGCCAGCAGGGTGTTGAAGCAGGTGATGGCCGAGGCGTGGGACATGCCGGCGCCATTGGCGATACCGACGAGAAACTCGCCGGCCCAGTCGGGCAGGGTGGCGATCAGGCGCGGCAGTTCCTGCAGCAGGGCCGTGCAATACGCCGTCTCGCCGAAGCGCCAGGCGGCGCGGTTGGCCGTCTGGTAGGCGCCGTAATCGTGCTCGGCCTGCACGGATTGCACAATGGCCAGCGCGTACTGCGTGCCTTCCGCGCCCGTCAGCGCGTCGAGCATGGCGCAGTAGCGCTGGAAGCGCCGCTGCGCTTCATCGGGCGGCGTGGTGGTATCGTCGTCCTGGACGATGTTGCCCACAATTAAAAGTTCGGCTTTCCAGTGTGCGAACGATGTCGGCATGGTTATTATTGCTGAGAGTGGTAACGGCGCCATTATGCCCGGGCCAGCCGTGTTCCGGCGCGTCTGCTGGGCATGCTACAGTCCGCCTTCGCCGCCCGCCTTGGATCATTTTCGATGTCAACCTGGACTTCCCCGCCACAACTCGTCGCCCTTGCCACCTTCTATGCGCAGGCGCAGGCCCATCCGGATGCCGTCAGCGACGCGGCCTTCCTCGACGCCGTCAACGCCGCCCACTGGCCCACCAACTGCTGGAATTATGTGGAAGCGTCGTTCGCCATCATCGCGCCCGCTTGCCTGCTGCGTCCGCAGCTGACCGCCGAGCTGATCGCCTTGCCCATCGCCGCCATGATCGCGGGCGGCCTGGACGATGCGGGGCAAGTCATCGATATCGGCCTGGCGTGCGCCACGCGCAGCGAACCATATGTAGCGCCCAGCGAGGAGGGCAGGCGCTGGCTGACGCAGGTGTGGCCGGGACTGGGCGAGCTGGTTGCGGCCGTGTTCCAGGCCAGGCTGCAAGCGGCACTGGCGGAGGATGAGGAGTAGTCAAGCCTGCCACTTGACCTGGAAAGCTGGTTTACGTTATGGTATACGTAACTACTTACATATATCCCGCCCAACATGTCTTCCAATCTGCAAACCTACGGCTCGCTGATGCTGGCCAGCCGCCTGCGCCGTCTTTCCGATCAACTGTATGCCGGTGTCGATGCCAGCTATCTGGCCGCCGGCGTCGAACTGACGTCGCGCTGTTTCCCCTTGTTATTGCTGCTGCGCGACAATGGCCCCACATCGATCACGGCCCTGGCCGCGCAGATCGGGCAGACGCATCCGGTGGTGGTGCAGCTGGGACGCAAGCTGCTCGATGCCGGCGTGGTGCTGGAGCTGCCGGACGCCAAGGACGAGCGGCGGCGCCTGCTGGCGCTGTCCGACGCCGGGCAAGCCTTGCTGCGCAATATGGCGCCCCTGTGGGATGACGTGCGCGCGGCCGTCGATACGGTGTTCGAGCAAGCCACGCCGCAGCTGATGGCCAGCCTGGACCGGGCCGAGGCGCGCCTGCAAGCGCAAGGTTTCGGCGAGACGATCGCCGCCTGCCGGCGCCAGCGCGAGCGGGCCGCCGTGGACATCATCGATTACGCCGCCCCCTACGCGGCCGACTTCAAGCGCCTGAACATCGCCTGGCTGGAGCGCTATTTCTATGTCGAGGCGCTGGACGACAAGGTGCTGTCCGATCCGCAAGGCTCGATCCTGGACGGCGGCGGGCAGATTTTCCTCGCGCGCCTCGATGGCAAGATCGTCGGCACCTGCGCCCTGATCCGCGCCGGCGACGACAGCATCGAGCTGTCGAAGATGGCCGTCACGCCCGAATGCCAGGGCCTGGGCATCGCGCGCCGCCTGATCGAGCGGGCCTTCGACGCCTTCGAGGCCAGCGGAGCGAAACTGTTGTTCCTGGAGTCGAACAGCAAGCTGGCGCCGGCCATCCGCCTGTATGAAAGCAGCGGTTTTATCCACGTGGCGCGGCCGGACGGCGACGCCCATTATCAGCGCGCCGACGTCTACATGGAGTGGCAGGGCAGGTAGCGCACGCGAGGCCGTCACGCGGCGCTCCCCATCGCCCGTCTCCCGCGTTACAATACGCGCATCCATAACGGAACGCAGGTTCCACTATTCGAGACGCCGACGCCGCATGCCTTCCTTTCCGATGCCCTTCCCGCAGATGATCGTTCCCCCGGAACCCACCCAGGCGCGCAGCAAGCAAGCGTTCGAGCGCCTGCTGCAGGTGGGCGAACAGTTGCTGGCGGAAAACCGCTTCGATGAAATCGGCGTGGCCGACCTGGCAAAACTGGCGGAAACCTCGGTGGGCACGTTTTACCGTTTATTGGGCGACAAGGACACCCTGAGCCGCTTGCTGCTGCAGCGCTTTTTTTCCGACATGGTGGACAAGGTCGAGACCCTGACGGAGCTGCGCCAGTGGGAAGGGCGCAGCCTGGAAGAGTTCATCCGTGCGCTGGTGGCCATGTTCGTGGCCGTGAATGGCGGACGCAGCGGCGTCTTGCGGGCCTTGATCACGCGCGCGTCGCAGGATGCGCAATTTCGCGACAGGGTGCACCAGATCAATCATCTGATTTCGCAACGCACGGTAGCCGTGCTGGCCAGCAAGTCGTCCAGCATCCGCCACCCGAACCCCACGCAGGCCATGATGGTGGTGCCGCCCGTGCTGCTGGGCATCCTGAACCAGCACACCCTGACGGGTTCGCTGTCCTTTTTGTCGGGCGCGGCGCTGGAAGATGAACTCGTGCGTGTTGCTTTACATTACCTGACTTCAGTTATTTAGCGATTTAACTTGAAATCGGAATTCGGATTCCGTATTATGTTTTCCAACAGCAGGAAAACATATTCCTGCACCTGAACACAAAGCATGTTCAACAGCAAGGAGACAGAATGCGGCGTCACACGACATCCGATGTTCCATTGCATTGCCTCGACCTCGATCCCGGCATAGAGGCAGGGCAGGGCGATCCCGTGTTTTTGCTGCACGGCCTCGGTTCCTGCGGCGCAGACTGGCGCCCGCAAATCGACGCCCTCGGCAGCAGCTATCGCCTGATCGTGCCCGACCTGCGCGGCCATGGCGCCAGTCCCGCGCCAAACGGCGACTGGCAGATCGGCGACTTTGCCAACGACCTCTTCAACCTGATGGACCAGCTCGACGTGCCGCGCGCGCACGTCGTCGGCTTTTCCCTGGGCGGCATGGTGGGCCTGGAAATGGCCAACCGCGCCCCCGGCAGGGTCGCCAGCTTGTGCCTGATCAACTCGCAACCGTTCCAGGGCAGCAAGCCGGCGTCGCTGCTGTTTGCCTACTGGCTGCGCCGCACGGTGATCGCCACGTTCGGCTTGAAGGCCATGGGCAAGATCATCGGCAAGAAACTGTTTCCCGATCCCGCCCAGCACGCGCTCGTCGAGCGCTTCGCCACGCAGATGGCGGGCATGGACAAGCGCGCTTACCTGGCCGCGCTGGACGCCATTTTCCACTGGGATATCGACATCCATTTCCAGGCCCTGGCCATGCCCGTCTTCATCATGGCGGCCGACCAGGATTACACGCCCGTCGCCAGCAAGCGGGCCTTTGCCGCACAGTTTCAGCAGTGCGAGATCGAGATCATCGCGAACTCGCGCCATGCCACGCCCCTGGACCAGGCGCAGCGTGTGAATACCTTGTTGCAGTCCTTCCTTACCATAAATTCAAAATAAACAGGCCACTCGCCGCACGGGCCGAGGGCCGGGAAACAGTCATCGCAGGGCAGGTGCTCGCATTGCGCGCGCCGGTACCATGACGTCTTGCGATCCTGGCATCCGGCCGTCTTCCCTGGTGGTAAGCAAGCCTGACATTGGAGACGCTATGAAACTTGCTTTGAAATTGATGCCCGCCGCCCTCGCCGTTGCCGGCGCCTTTGCCACCCAGGCCCAGGCGCAGGAAGCCAGCCCTGCCATCGCGGTCAGCGCCCAAGAAGCCAGCGACGCGAAAGAACGCATGGACACCGTGACGGTCTCCGCCCGCCGCCGCGAAGAGCGCTTGCAGGACGTGCCGCTGGCCGTCACGGCGTTTTCCGCCAAGGCCCTGGAACGGGCGAATATCCAGAACCTGGCCGACTTGCAGGAGCGCGTGCCGAACCTGACCGTGTACGCCTCGCGCGGCACGAATACGACCTTGACGGCCTTCATCCGCGGCGTGGGCCAGGCCGACCCCGTCTGGGGCGTGGACCCGGGCGTGGGCATTTATTTCGACGACGTCTACATGGCCCGTCCGCAAGGCGCGTTGCTCGACGTGTTCGACGTGCAGCGCATCGAAGTGCTGCGCGGCCCGCAAGGCACCTTGTACGGCAAGAACACCATCGGCGGCGCCATCAAGTATATTTCGCGTCCGCTGGCGAAGGAAAATGGCGCCTCGGCGGAAGTGGGTCTCGGCAACTACAACCAGCGCAACTTCAAGGCCGCCTTCAACGTGGCCAACGAGAGCGGCACCTGGCGCGCGCGCCTGGCGGCGGCCAAGCTGGACCGCGACGGCTTCGGCCGCAACACCTTCAATGGCGAACAGGTCAGCGACCAGGACAGCACGGCTGCGCGCCTGTCCGTCGGCTATTTTCCGCAGGACATCCCTTTGACCGTCGTGCTGAGCCTGGACGCCACGGATGACGAATCGGGCGTGCGCGGTTTCCAGCGCATGGGCGTGAGCGCTTTCGACCCGCTCAAGCGGCCCGCCAGCACCAGCGCCTATGACATCCAGAGCGGCATGCCTGGCCACAACTTCACGCATAACCGGGGCGGCTCGCTGGTGGCCAACTACACGGTCTCGAACGACTGGTCCGTCAAAGTGATCGGCGCCAAGCGGCGCAGCACCTCCGAGCAAACCATCGACTTCGACGGCTTGCCGCAGCCGATCGCCGACGTGTTCGGCGATTCGCGCGACGAGCAGAAAAGCCTGGAATTGCAGGCCTCGTACAGCGGCGACTACGGCGCCGGCGTGATCGGCCTGTACCGCTTCGAAGGCACGGCGGGCGGCGGCATCTACAACAATTTTCTGGGCCGCCAGTTCCAGGCCGCCGTCAGCACGGTGGAGACGGACAGCACGGCGCTGTACACGGACTGGACCTGGCCCGTGGGCAAGGCGTGGAGCATCAATGCGGGCTTGCGCCACACACGCGAGGAAAAGCGCGCCATCGTGCTCAACCGCGCTTTTGCCGACGCGGGCTTCACGCGGCCCATCCAGACGGCGGCCGACTTCGACAAGTCCTTGTCGGTGAGCAATACCTCGCCGAAAATTTCCGTGCGCTATGAAGCGTCGAAGACGACGAATTTCTACAGCAACCTGTCGCGCGGTTTCAAGTCGGGCGGCTACAACGTGCGCGCCAACAACCTCGTGGTGCCGGACTCGGCGCGGCCATACAAGGATGAAAAACTCGACGCGCTGGAAGTGGGCATGAAGTACGCGGCGCCGGACGACACCTTCGACGCCAACGTGGCCCTGTTCACCAACCGCTACAAGGATATCCAGTTGTCGGTGTTTACCAGCTACGTGCAGCCGGGCGGCTTGCCGGGTTTCTATGGCGACTTCACGAATGCGGGCAAGGCCACCGTGAAAGGCGCCGAGTTCGAATTCTCGTGGCGCCCGAACCGCCAGTGGGAAGTCAACGGCTTCCTCGCCCTGCTCAATGCCAGCTATGACGAGTTCATGAGCGGCGGCAAGAACATTGCGGATACGCAAAAGTTCAGTAATACGCCGCGCCGGCAAGCGGGCTTGAATGTGACGCGCACGGACCGCGACGTGTTTGGCGGCGCCCTGCGCAGCATGGTCGGCTACGGCTACCGCAGCAAGGTGTATCCGACCACGGACTTGAGCGAAACCCTGGCGCAGGGCGGCTACAGCATCTGGACGGCGGGCGTCGTGTGGGAAGCGCCGAAGCACTGGACCTTCAGCCTGCATGGCAGCAACCTGGGCAACAAACGCTATCGCACGGATGGCTACAACATTCCTGCGCTGTTCATCCTCGACGGTTTCTATGGCCCGCCGCGCCAGATCATCGCCAAGGCCGGCTACAAATTTTAAGGATATCAACCAGCGGGGCCGGACCCGCCGGGTCCG
>NZ_JAFLJN010000060.1:0-292 GCF_018682595.1 Janthinobacterium sp. JC611 | reverse complement strand
GACGCGGCCAACTATGAGCTGGTGCAGCCAGGCAGCGTCACGGCCGACATCGCCAAGGCCAGCGTGATCGTCACGGGCGTGGGCGCGGCCAACAAAGTCTACGACGCGACCAATCAAGCCACCCTGACGGGCACGGCCACGGTGCTGGCGCTGGGCGACGACCGGCTCGGCGTGACGGGCGGCAACGCGGCATTTACCGACAAGCACGCCGGCAGCGGCAAGACCGTCATCCTCGGCGGCTTCAGCCTGCAGGGCGCCGACGCGGCCAACTATGAGCTGGTGCAGCCAGGCA
>NZ_JAFLJN010000059.1:0-440 GCF_018682595.1 Janthinobacterium sp. JC611 | reverse complement strand
CTGTAATCGCCAAGGCATCCACCATGTGCACTTATTCGCTTGTCCCTATAACGTTAGCCTCTTCATTCTTTCAAACGAAAAGAGCGCTACAGGGATAAGAAAGTACAACGTTGTTGCTTGTTTGTTGATACATACAATCATTACCCATCGATTCACCTTTTACGATAAACCGATCAATAAATAATCTTTACTTCTTCCAGATTGTTAAAGAACATACAGCACTTGGTCTCGAAAAGACCAAACCTAAATCCCGGCGCACTATCTGCACTGATTTACGTTTGAACTTTTGGTGGAGGATGACGGGATCGAACCGACGACCCCCTGCTTGCAAAGCAGGTGCTCTCCCAGCTGAGCTAATCCCCCAATGGGTAATACAGACTACAGAAACTGGTAGGGCTGGTTGGACTCGAACCAACGACCCCCGCGTTATCAACACGGTG
>NZ_JAFLJN010000010.1:0-61687 GCF_018682595.1 Janthinobacterium sp. JC611 | reverse complement strand
GCGATCGGGTTGATCAGCTTGACGGTGATCGACACGTTATCGCCTGGCATGACCATTTCTTTGTCTGCTGGCAACTCGATCGAACCAGTCACGTCCGTCGTGCGGAAGTAGAACTGTGGACGATAGTTGTTGAAGAATGGCGTATGACGGCCGCCTTCGTCTTTCGACAGAACATAGATCTCGCCGGTGAAGTGGGCGTGCGGCTTGATCGAGCCCGGCTTTGCCAGAACTTGACCACGTTGCACGTCTTCACGCTTGGTGCCGCGCAGCAGCAGACCAACGTTGTCGCCTGCCTGACCTTGGTCCAGCAGTTTGCGGAACATTTCCACGCCGGTGCAAGTCGTTTTGACGGTATCGGTGATGCCGACGATTTCGATTTCTTCGCCGACCTTGATGATGCCGCGCTCGATACGACCGGTTACCACGGTACCGCGGCCCGAGATCGAGAACACGTCTTCCACTGGCATCAGGAAGGCGCCGTCAACAGCGCGCTCTGGCGTTGGGATGTAAGCATCCAGCGCATCGGCCAGACGCAGCACTGCGTCCACGCCCATTTCGCCTTCTTTGCCTTCCAGCGCCATACGTGCCGAACCTTTAATGATAGGCAGGTCGTCGCCTGGGAATTCGTACTTCGACAACAGCTCGCGCACTTCCATTTCCACCAGTTCCAGCAGCTCTGCGTCGTCGACCAGGTCGCACTTGTTCAGGAACACGATGATGTATGGAACGCCAACTTGGCGGGCCAGCAGGATGTGTTCGCGGGTCTGTGGCATTGGGCCGTCAGCTGCGGAGCACACCAGGATCGCGCCGTCCATCTGCGCGGCACCGGTAATCATGTTTTTGATGTAGTCGGCGTGGCCTGGGCAGTCAACGTGCGCGTAGTGACGCGTTTCCGTTTCGTACTCGACGTGGGCGGTGTTGATCGTGATACCACGCGCTTTTTCTTCTGGAGCTGCATCGATCTGGTCGTATGCTTTGGCTTCGCCGCCGAATTTCTTCGACAGAACCGTTGCGATTGCAGCGGTCAGCGTGGTTTTACCGTGGTCGACGTGGCCGATGGTGCCGACGTTGACGTGCGGCTTGGTCCGTTCGAATTTACCTTTTGCCATTTTATTCTTCCTTAGAACAATGATTTAAATGTAGGGACCGGCATTCTCGTGAAAGCCGGCCCGGAACTTCTATTACTTAGCTTTCGAGCTTACGATTGCTTCAGTCACATGCTTAGGTGCTTCAGCATAGTGCTTGAATTCCATCGTGTAAGTCGCACGACCTTGGGTCGACGAACGCAACGACGTGGCGTAACCGAACATTTCCGACAGAGGCACTTCGGCCTTGATGATCTTGCCGCCACCGCCAGCAATTTCATCCATACCTTGCACCATGCCGCGACGCGACGACAGATCGCCCATCACGGTACCGGCGTAGTCTTCCGGCGTTTCCACTTCCACGGCCATCATCGGCTCCAGGATGACTGGCGATGCTTTGCGGCAGCCATCTTTGAATGCCATCGAAGCGGCCATGCGGAATGCATTTTCGTTCGAGTCAACATCATGGTACGAACCGAAGAACAGCGTGACTTTCACGTCAACGACTGGGTAGCCAGCCATCACGCCCGAAGTCAGCGTGTCGCGCACACCTTTTTCAACTGCAGGGATGTATTCGCGAGGAACGGTACCGCCCTTGATCGCGTCTACGAATTCGAAGCCCTTGCCCGGCTCTTGCGGCTCGATCTTCAGAACCACGTGACCGTATTGACCACGACCACCCGATTGCTTGACGAATTTGCCTTCCGACTCTTCGCACACTTTACGGATCGTTTCGCGGTAAGCCACTTGTGGCTTGCCGACGGTGGCTTCAACGTTGAATTCGCGCTTCATGCGGTCAACGATGATGTCCAGATGCAACTCGCCCATACCGGCGATGATGGTCTGGCCCGATTCTTCATCGGTACGCACGCGGAACGATGGATCTTCTGCTGCCAGGCGGTTCAGCGCCAAGCCCATTTTTTCCTGGTCGGCCTTGGTTTTTGGCTCAACCGCTTGCGAAATCACTGGCTCAGGGAAGACCATGCGTTCCAGAACCACGCTTGCCTTGTCGTCGCACAGCGTATCGCCAGTGGTGGTGTCTTTCAGACCCACGACGGCGGCGATGTCGCCAGCGCGCATTTCCTTGATTTCTTCGCGTTCGTTCGCTTGCATCTGCACGATACGGCCGATACGCTCTTTCTTCTGCTTCACGGAGTTCAATACCGAGTCGCCCGAATTCAGGGTACCCGAGTAGCAACGGATGAAGCACAGCTGACCGACGAACGGATCGGTTGCGATCTTGAATGCCAGCGCCGAGAATTTCTCGTTGTCGTCAGCTTTACGCTCGACCGGCTGCTCATCTTCATCCAGACCAGGTACTGGTGGAATGTCGATAGGCGATGGCAGGTACTCGATGACCGCGTCCAGCATGGCTTGTACGCCCTTGTTTTTAAAGGCGGTACCACACAGCATTGGAACGATTTCGCTGGCGATGGTACGTTGACGCAGAGCAGCCTTGATCTCGGCTTCCGACAGGTCGCCTTCTTCCAGGTACTTGTTCATCAGGTCTTCCGACGCTTCAGCAGCGGCTTCCACCATGTTCTCGCGCCACTTGGCAGCATCGGCGGCCAGGTGGGCAGGAATGTCTTCGTATTCGAACTTCATGCCTTGCGAAGCGTCGTCCCAGATAACCGCTTTCATCTTGACCAGATCGATAACGCCGGTGAAGACGTCTTCAGCGCCGATAGGCATCTGGATAGGCACCGGGTTGGCTTTCAGGCGCGAACGCATCTGATCGTAGACCTTGAAGAAGTTGGCGCCGGTACGGTCCATCTTGTTCACGAAGGCCAGACGTGGCACTTTGTACTTGTTAGCCTGACGCCATACCGTTTCCGATTGTGGCTGCACGCCGCCGACTGCACAGTAAACCATGCAGGCGCCATCCAACACGCGCATCGAACGTTCCACTTCAATGGTGAAGTCAACGTGGCCTGGGGTGTCGATGATGTTGATGTGGTGCGCTGGGAAGTTGTTTGCCATGCCTTTCCAGAAGCACGTAACAGCAGCCGAGGTAATCGTGATGCCGCGCTCTTGCTCCTGTGCCATCCAGTCGGTGGTGGCAGCGCCATCATGGACTTCGCCCAGCTTGTGGTTCACGCCGGTGTAGAACAGGACGCGCTCGGTCGTGGTCGTCTTACCTGCATCGATGTGAGCGGAGATACCGATATTACGATAGCGCTCAATGGGGGTCTTGCGGGCCATAATTAATCCTAAATGAATGGACAAAACCGAGCAGCATTTTTTTGCAAAAATGAGCCCGGCCTCGAACAACAGATGCTTGACAGCCGCCTTGCGGTAGCTGGCTTTATATTAGAAGCGGAAATGCGAGAACGCTTTGTTCGCTTCAGCCATACGATGGACTTCGTCGCGTTTTTTCATCGCGCCGCCGCGGCTTTCAGCCGCTTCCATCAGCTCACCGCCGAGGCGTTGTGGCATCGATTTTTCGCTGCGCTTGTTAGCAGCCTCACGCAACCAACGCATGGACAGCGCCATACGACGGACTGGGCGAACTTCGACCGGCACCTGGTAGTTTGCACCACCGACGCGACGGGATTTCACCTCAACCAGCGGCTTGGCGTTGTTGATTGCGGTAGCAAAAACTTCGAGCGGATCTTTGCCCGATTTTGCTGCGATGTGCTCGAAAGCACCGTAGATGATGTTTTCTGCAACCGATTTCTTACCGGACAGCATCAGCACGTTTACAAATTTAGCGACATCAGTGTTGCCGAATTTTGGATCTGGCAAAATTTCGCGCTTGGGTACTTCACGACGACGTGGCATATCAATTCCTTTCAATCTTCAGTTGAGCGCGCGTTCTTCGCACACTCGCGGACGACCATCATAGTCCTCCACTTACTCGACCAGATGCGGTCGACTACATTCACTTAGCTAGTTGCCACTGAGCGAAACTTGGGTTTGCTGCGTACAACTTATTACTTCTTGCCTGCTTTAGCGCGCTTGGTACCGTACTTCGAACGCGATTGCTTACGGTCTTTGACGCCTTGGGTATCCAGGGCACCGCGAACCATGTGGTAACGCACACCCGGCAAATCCTTGACGCGGCCGCCGCGCAACAGCACAACACTATGCTCTTGCAGGTTATGGCCTTCACCGCCAATGTACGAAATGACTTCGAAACCATTGGTCAGGCGAACTTTAGCGACTTTACGCAGAGCCGAGTTAGGCTTCTTTGGAGTCGTGGTGTAAACACGTGTGCAGACGCCACGTTTTTGCGGGCTGTTTTCCAGCGCCGGCGATTTGCTCTTCACGGTCAAAGCGACGCGTGGATTGCGAATCAATTGATTGATGGTTGGCATCGTTATAAATCCAACAAAAAACTACGATTAATAACCCGGACAAGATGCCCGGCGACTAAAACCTCGTCCCGCTTTCATCTACTGCGCACCGGAGGCGCCCGCAGCCACTCGATAAGGAGCGGCCATGAAATGCCAAGCAATACGTAGACGATGAGCAGAATAAAATCGAGAACTCGCTAGTTTAGACCTTGTGTTACAGGGGGTCAATCAGTTTACCGCTTTTTGCTATAAAAAAAGGCAAAAAACGCGGGTGTTTGTGGCATTTTGACTAATCTTTGGCAACACCGCGCGGACGCCGGCATCGGGAAACGATTAATCATTTGACATTCTTTCCCTGCAACCAAGCATCGGACGCGCGCATTCTTGTATGACCGCAAGACAACAAAAGGATTGATAATAGCGGACATTTTTCGTTGCCCTCCTTTATGCGCTCCTTGCTTCGCCCCGCCAATCTGTTCCTGCTCCTGACGTATGCCTTGCTGACGGCCGTGCCCTTCGTGCCCGCGCTGCTGGGGCGTGCGATCGAGCATCCCTGGCAGATGCTCACCTTCGAGCTGCTGGCCTGGCTGGCCGTCTGGAGCGTGTTCAAGCGTCCCGCGTACTTCCACTGGCTGCTGGTGCCCGCCTTCCTGGCCCTGCCGACGGAAATCTACCTGTTCATCTTCTATGGCCAGGGCATTTCCACGCACCACCTGGGCATCATCTTCGAAACCAGCCCCAAGGAAGCGATGGAATTCCTCGGGCAAAAAGTGTGGCTGATGGGCGCCGTCATGCTGGGCGTGATCGCCTGGTGCCTGCTCGGCTGGTTTGCGGCCACGCGCACGCGCGACCTGGACTGGCGTGGCAAGACGCGCCCGGCCGCCTTCATATCGCTGATCCTGCTGGGCGGCTTCTGGTGGTATGGCTACGAATTCGGCTTCGACGCCAAGGTCCTGCACAGCGCTCCCGCGTCCGCCAAGGCCAGCCTACCGGCGGCCAGCGGCAAGGCGGGCGCCTCCGGCTTCGGCGACGCCAGCTCGGCCGACGACGAGACGGCCGAGGAGGACGAGGAAAGCAGCAAGCCGGAGAACGCCAGCATCGCCGGCGCCGATGAAACGGGCCTGGGCTGGCCCAGCCTGCCCCACTGGGCGCGCCTGCCCTACGCCGTCGACACCGTCAGCAATTCCTGGCCCTTCGGCCTGGCCGCGCGCGGCTTCGATTTCTACAAGGAGCGCAAGTACCTGGCCGAGCTGGGACGGAAAAGCAGCAGCTTCCGCTTCGGCGCGCACCAGCAACAGCCCGATCCCCATCCGGAAGTGGTGGTCATGGTGATCGGCGAATCGTCGCGCTACGACCGCTGGAGCCTGAACGGCTACGAGCGCGACACCAATCCCCTGCTGAAACAGGAAGCCAACCTGGTGCCGCTGGCCGACGTCATCACGGCCGTTTCCGCCACGCGCCTGTCCGTGCCCGTGATCATCTCGCGCAAGCCGGCCACGCAAAGCCTCAAGGATGGCTTCTCGGAAAAATCCTTCCTCACCGCCTACAAGGAAGCGGGCTTCAAGACGTACTGGCTGTCGAACCAGATCTCGTTCGGTCAGTTCGATACGCCCGTTTCCGTGTTTACCAAGGAAGCGGACGTGGTGCAATTTTTGAACCTGGGCGGCTTTACCAACAATTCGAACTTCGACCAGATCCTGTTCGACCCGTTCAAGAACGCGCTGGCCGACCCGGCGCCGAAAAAACTCATCGTGCTGCACACCCTGGGCAGCCACTGGAACTACAGCCAGCGCTATCCGAAATCGTTCGACAAGTGGCAGCCGTCGCTGTTCGGCGTCGACAAGCCCGTCTACACGGATACGGCCATCAAGCCACAGCTGAACAACAGCTACGACAGTTCCATCCTGTACACGGACTGGTTCCTGTCGCACGTGATCGGCATGCTGAAGGACGATGGCCAGCGCACCGCCCTGCGCAGCTCGCTCGTCTACGTGGCCGACCACGGCCAGACCCTGTACGACGGCAGTTGCCGCCTGGCCTTCCACGGGCATAACACGCAGTTCGAATTCCACGTGCCCGCCTTCGTCTGGTATTCGCCGCAATTCCAGCAACACTATCCGGACAAGGTGACGCAGCTGCAGCGCCACCGGAAGGCGCGCCTGTCGACGGAAAACATGTTCCACACCCTGCTCGACCTGGGCGACATCCGCTTCGCCGGCGAACAGCCCGAATGGAGCATCGCCAGCCCCCGCTTCAAGCAGCACAAGCGCTACGTCGACAGCTACGGCTGGACCAACTACGACAACGCCATCATCCGCGGCGATTGCCGCGAAGTGATCGACAAGAGCACGCCGGAAAAGCAGGACAAGTAAGCGCGGCCATCAAGCCCGTGCGAGCACGCCGCCGCAATCGGCCGGTTGCGCCATGTGCGTGCTGAGCCAGTCGAACACGCGCCCGGCCTTGTCCGCGATGCCGGCGTCAAAACCGCGCTGCGCCAGCAAGGCGATGCCATTCGTGGCCTGCAGCACGCCGGGCGCCAGCTGCAGCGCGCCCGCGTCATCGCGGCGCACGCACCATGGCGCCAGGCAGTCTTCCAGCAACGGTCCCAGCACCAGGTTGTGCGACGAGACGAGCACCAGGTGCTGCGCGGCCAGGCTGTGCAGCACGGCGGCGGCGGCCGCCACCGACTCCAGATGGTTCGTGCCGCGGAAGATTTCATCGATCAGAAACAGCGCCGGCGCCCCGCCCTCGGCCAGCGCCAGCAATTCGCGCGCGCGCCGCAATTCGGCGATATATAAACTCTCGCCGCCATCGAGCGAGTCTTCGTTCTGCATGCTCGCATACAGGGGCAGCATGGGCACCCGGGCCGCCTGCGCATGGCAAAAGCCAAAGGCGCGCGCACTGATCAGATTGAGGCCGACGCCGCGCAGCAAGGTGCTTTTGCCGATGGCGTTCTGGCCCGAAATGAAGGCGCCGCGGCCATCGAGCCGCAACGACAGCGGTACAGCGCCATCGAGCAGCGGATGCACCATGGCGTCGAGCGACAATTGCCGCGCATCGGCTTGCTGCACCCAGCAAAACTGCGTGCTAGCGCGCAGGTGGCGCGCCAGAGCCAGGTCCGCTTCCAGCCGGGCCACCTGGGTAAAGCTGTCGCGCAGAAAGGGCAGCTGCTGCGTCACCAGCTGGCGCGTGCGGAAGTAGCGCTTGACGTTTTTCAACAGGAGCCAGTCGCCATACTCGACCAGCAGCGTATCGATGAAGGGCACGTAATGCAGCAGCGAGCGCTCGATGGCGCGCGTCAGCTTGGCCGCCTGCGCGCCGCCGGCCGCCCATGGCAAAACTGCCGGCACCTCGAGCCGCGCCAGCGTGGCACGGGTTTTCAACAGCTGGCGCAAGGTAGCGAGCGTGCGTTCCCATAGCTTGGCGCTTTCGTAAAAACGTACCTGCACGTTCATCAGCGCCACACAGGCGGCCAGCACGCCAAACAGCGCCGGCCAGCCCACCAGCCAGCTGGCGGCGATGGCCAGCAACAAGGCCAGCGGCACCAGCGATAGCCAGGCGCTCCACCAGGGTGGCGATGCCAGCGCCGCACCGAACAAGGTCTCGCTCACTTCCGTGTCGGCCTGACGCAAGGGCAGGCAGGCGCGCTGCAGGCTGGCCGCCTGGGCCGGATCGTCCAGCAATCGCCGGACGCGCGCGATGGAGGCAGGATCGGCCTGGCCGCCGCTCAGGCGCCGGTGCAGCTCCTGCTGGCCGAGGATGCTGGTTTCGCGCGCCAGCTGCGCGCGAAAGGATAATCAAGCGCCGGCGCACAGGCGCGGGCAGGGAAAAGTTGCTGGAGGAATGGATGCATGGCGCCTGGGGAGGAGTCAAAAAGGAGTCGCCACAGCAGATGCAGACGATTGCCAATTTATTAAGTGCAATCTGCGCGGACGGAGATGCCGGACAGCGCGGACACGGCGGACAGCCGGACGCCAAAAATTTTTCCCATTCAAATCAATAGCTTAACAACTGGCACGGATCGTGCATTGGAAACGGCATCCTTCACGAGACCCGACCATGATCCGCGATACCTCTTCCCAAGACGCCGTACTGTCCGTCCCGCCCGGCCAGCGCCACCAGCGACGCGCCCTGCTGCTGGCCGGCGCCGTCATCGTCATCGGCGCCGCCATCGCTGTCGTGGCCGGCTGGCGCAACAGCGAGCATTCCGTCAACAGCAGCCGCCTGCGCATCGCCGACGTCACGCGCGGCACCCTGATCCGCGACGCGGCGGTGAATGGCCGCGTGGTGGCCGCCATCAGCCCCACCCTGTATTCGACCACGGTGGCCACCGTCACGCTGAAGGCGAAGGCCGGCGACACGGTCAAGAAGGGCGACATCCTGGCCGTGCTGGAATCGCCCGACCTGTCGGACGCGCTGAAACGCGAGCAATCGAGCGTGCAGCAGCTGGAAGCGGAAGTGGCGCGCCAGCAGATCCTGGCCAAGAAGCAGAAGCTGCTGGCGCGCCGCGAAGCCGATACGGCCGAAATCGAGCGCCTGTCCGCGCAGCGCACGCTGGAACGCTATGAAAGCGTGGCGCAGGTCGGCATCATCGCCAAGATCGATTACCAGAAGGCCAGGGATGCCTTGAATTCGGCCGACATCCGCAGCAAGCACGCCTCGCAGGCGGCGGGCCTGGAAAGCGAGGACGTGACCCTGGCCCTGAAAACAAAAGGCAATGAACTCGAACGCCAGCGCCTGGTGCGCGACAATGCCCAGCGCAGGGTCGACGAACTGACCGTGCGCGCCCCCGTCAATGGCTTCATCGGCACCCTGTCGGTGGCCAACCGCAGCGTGGTGCAAGCCAATACGGCCCTGATGACCCTGGTCGACCTGTCGCAGCTGGAAGTCGAGCTCGAAGTGCCTGAGACCTATGTGGCCGACATGGGCCTGGGCATGCGCGCCGAGATCGAAACGGGCGCCATCCGGGCGACCGGCAAGCTGTCGGCGCTGTCGCCCGAAGTGGTCAAGAACCAGGTGCTGGCGCGCGTGCGTTTCGACGGCGCGCAGCCGGCCGGCCTGCGCCAGAACCAGCGCGTGGCGGCGCGCCTGCTGATCGATGAAAAGCCGAATGTGCTGATGCTGGCGCGTGGCTCCTTCGTCGAAGCTGAAGGCGGCCGTTTCGCCTACGTCGTGCGCGACGGCGTGGCCATCCGCACGCCGATCAAGCTGGGCGCGACCAGTGTCGCGGCCGTGGAAATCCTCGACGGCTTGAAGCTGGGCGACAAGGTGGTGGTCGCCGGCACGGAAAACTTCGCGAACGCGGCCCGCGTCTCGCTCAACTAACAACACTCATCCAACCAGGAGCCCTCCATGCTGCGCATGCACAACCTGAGCAAAGTCTACCGCACCCACATGATCGAAACCCACGCGCTGCGCGGCTTCGACATCCATGTGCAACAAGGTGAATTCGTCACCGTCACGGGGCCGTCCGGCTCGGGCAAGACGAGCTTCCTGAACATCGCCGGCCTGCTGGAGGAATTCACCGATGGCGAATACATCCTCGACGGCGTCAACGTGAAAGGCATGAACGACAATGCCCGCTCGCGCCTGCGCAACGAGAAACTCGGCTTCATCTTCCAGGGGTTTAATCTGATCCCCGACCTGTCGCTGTTCGACAACGTCGACGTGCCGCTGCGCTACCGGGGCTTCAACCGCGCCGAGCGCAAGGAGCGCATCGAGGACGCGCTGGCCAAGGTGGGCCTGGCCTCGCGCATGAAACACTATCCGGCCGAATTGTCGGGCGGCCAGCAGCAGCGCGTGGCGATCGCCCGCGCGCTGGCCGGCTCGCCCAAGCTGCTGCTGGCCGACGAACCGACGGGCAACCTGGACACGCAGATGGCGCGCGGCGTGATGGAACTGCTGGAAGACATCAACGCGCAAGGCACCACCATCCTGATGGTGACGCACGATCCCGAACTGGCGCTGCGTTCGCAACGCAACGTGCACATCATCGACGGCCAGGTGTCGGACCTGGTGCAGCACCACGCCACGCTGTCGGCCAGGCCGCAGCACCCGGCGACCGCGTAAGGAGAGCACATGTTCCGCTACTATTTCACCTTGGGCTTGCGCAGCCTGCGCCGCAACCGCGCCCTGACCGCGCTGATGGTGCTGACCCTGGCCGTCGGCGTGGCCGCCAGCGTGGCCACCGTCACCATCCTGCACGCCATGTCGGGCGACCCGCTGCCGCACAAGAGCGACCGCATGTTCGTGCCGGTGATCGACATCCTGCCCGTCAAGGGCTATGTCCCCGGTGAAAAACCGGGCTTTGCACAAATGCAGATGAGCTATATCGATGCGCGCAATTTCATGGCCAGCAAAATCGGCGTGCGCCGCACCGTCATGTACGGCGTGGCCGGTCCGGTCGAGCCGGCGCGCAAGGATATCGGGTCCTTCAACTCCCAGGGCATGGCGCCCACCCGCGAATTTTTTACCATGTTCGAAGCCCCCTTCCTGCATGGCCAGCCATGGAGCGAAGCCGATGACGCCAGCGGCGCCGACGTGATCGTCCTGAGCCGTGCGCTGGCCGAAAAACTGGTCGGCACGCACAACCCGGTCGGCCAGCGCGTCACGGTGCTGGGCCGGCCTTACATGGTAACGGGCGTGCTGGCGACCTGGGACGTGGTGCCACGGCCCCACCACATCATCGGCAGCAAGGGAGCATTCGGTCCCGAAGATGAATTCTTCATCCCGTTTGCCAGCGCGATTCGCCACGAGACGGGACACGACGGCGGCATGAGCTGCCATGGCGACCAGACCGCTCCCGGCTACCAGGGCATGCTCGCCTCGGGCTGCACCTGGCTGCAGTTCTGGTTCGAAATGGCCGGCAGCGGCGAGCGTGGCCAGTTGCAGCAATATCTGGATGCCTATGCGGGAGAGCAGCGCAAGCTGGGACGCATGATGCGCAATGCGCCCAACAAGCTGTATGACTTGAACGAATGGATGAGCTACCTGCAAGTGGTCGACAACGACAACAAACTGGCGGCATGGCTGGCCTTCGGCTTTCTGTTGCTATGCCTGGTCAACACCATCGGCCTGCTGCTGGCGAAGTTTTCCGTGCGCGCCAGCGAGGTCGGCATCCGCCGCGCGCTGGGCGCCACGCGGCGCGACATCTTCCGCCAGTTCCTGATCGAAAGCGGCGTGATCGGGCTGGCCGGTGGCGTGATCGGCCTGCTGCTGGCGTTTGGCGTGCTGGCCGTGGTCAGCCAGCAGTCGAAGGAACTGGGCACCGTGGCGCACATGGATGTGCCGATGCTGCTGCTGACGTTTGCCATGTCGGTGCTGGCGGCCCTGCTGGCCGGCCTGTTGCCGACCTGGCGCGCCTGCCAGGTGACGCCGGCGATCCAGCTCAAGTCCCAATGACACCCACTTATTCACTATGAGGTCCAGCATGGAAATACGTCCCATCCTGTCGGCGCTGATGCGCAGCAAAACCGGCGCCATTCTGGTGGCCGTGCAGGTCGCCATCAGCCTGGCCATCCTGGCCAACGCCCTGCACATCGTGAACCTGCGCCAGGCCGTGGCCGCGCGGCCCACCGGCGTGGCCGCTGAAAACGACATTTTTTATGTCAATATCCAGAACATGAATCGCGGCGGCCACCAGCGCCAGCTGGCCGAGCAGCGGCGCCAGGCGGCCCTGCTGCGCGCGCTCCCGGGAGTGCTATCGGTGGCGCAGACCTCGCAGGCGGTACTGTCGCGTTCGGGCAACTACACCAGCGTGTCGGTCAAGCGGGGACAGGCCTCGCCCAGCGCCGAAGTCTCCACCTATTTCAGTCCCGATTCGCTGATCCGAACGTATGGCTTGCAGCTGGTGGAGGGGCGCGATTTCCGGCCTGACGAGGTGCCCGAGATCGATGAAGATGTCGACGACAGCTCGCCCAAGGTTGTGATACTGACGCGGGCGGCGGCGCAGAAAATCTGGCCCGGCGAGACCAGCTTTGTCGGCAAGTCCTTGTACCAGGGTACCGGCTCGGACGATCCGGAACTGCGCGTGGTGGGCATCGTCGAGCGGCTGCAGACCCAGGGCGCGCAGGTCAAGCAGAGAGGCGAGTATTCGGCCCTGCTGCCGGCACGCCTGACGGGCGGGCGCGATAATCTGATATACGCAGTGCGGGCCGCCCCTGGCCAGCGCGACCGCCTGATGCAGGAAGCCGAGCAAGCCATCCGCACTTCCAGCAGCGACCGCCTGCTGGTGCGCACCGACACCCTGGAACAGCACCGCCAGTTGCGCTACCGGGCCGACCGCGGCCTGTCCTGGATGCTGATCGCCGTGTCGACCCTGCTGCTGCTGGTCACCGCCAGCGGCATCGTCGGCATCGCCAGCCTGTGGGTGACGCAGCGCAGGAAGCAGATCGGCGTGCGGCGCGCGCTCGGCGCGCGCCGCATCGACATCCTGCGCTATTTTTTGACGGAGAATTTCATGATCACCAGCGTCGGCGTGGCGGGCGGCGTGCTGCTGGCCCTGGGCTTGAACCAGCTGCTGGTCAGCCAGCTGGAAATGGCGCGCCTGCCGCCCGGCTACCTGCTGGCCGGCGCGCTGGTATTCTGGCTGCTGGGCGTGGGCGCCGTGTACGGCCCGGCATGGCGCGCGGCCAGTATTTCGCCGGCCACTGCCACCCGCAGTACCTGAGCCGCCACCTCAGTGATATGCTGCGCGCATGCCTACCGTACTGATTATCGACGACAATGCCGCCGTGTCCATCGCGCTCGACGTGCTGTTCTCCCTGCACGAGATCGACGCCGTGCGCGCCGCCTCGCCCGAGGAGGGCCTGCACCTGCTCGAGCGCCACGCCATCGACCTGGTGGTGCAGGACATGAACTTCACGGCCGACACCACGTCGGGCGAGGAAGGCGGCGCGCTGTTCCATGCCATCCGCGCGCGCTACCCGGACCTGCCCGTCATCCTGCTGACGGCATGGACCCAGCTCGACGCGGCCGTCGACCTGATCAAGTCCGGCGCGGCCGACTACCTGGCCAAGCCATGGGATGACCGGCGCCTGATCGCCAGCGTGCAGAATCTGCTGGAACTGGGACAGGCCAACCGCGCGCTGCGCCAGCGCGTGGTGGCCGAGCAGCGCCAGCGCCACGCGCTGGAACACGACTTCGACTTGCGCGGCATGGTGTGGCAAGACCCGGCCACGGAAAGAGTGGTGCACCTGGCGTGCCAGGTGGCGCGCGCCGACGTGCCCGTGCTTATTTCAGGGCCGAACGGCAGCGGCAAGGAGCGCATCGCCGCCATCGTGCAAGCCAATTCCCAGGTCGCCAGCGGCCCCTTCGTCGTGCTCAATTGCGGCGCCGTGCCGGTCGAGCTGATCGAGGCGGAACTGTTCGGCGCCGAGGCAGGCGCCTACACCGGCATCACGCGCGCGCGCGACGGCAAGTTCGACGCGGCCGACGGCGGCACGCTCTTCCTCGACGAGATCGGCAACCTGCCGCTGGCCGGACAAATGAAACTGCTGCGCGTGCTGGAAACGGGACGCTTCGAGCGCCTCGGCTCGAACCGCGAACGGCAAGTGAAAGTGCGCGTCATCAGCGCCAGCAACGCCGACCTGCCGGCGATGATCAAGGCCGGCACGTTTCGCGAAGACCTGTTCTACCGCCTCAACGTGATCGAGCTGCGCCTGCCGCCGCTGGCCCAGCGCCCGCTGGACATCCTGGTGCTGGCACAACATTTCCTGGGCAATGAAAAATCCCTCGACGCGCAGGCGCAAGCCACCCTGCTGGCCCACGGCTGGCCGGGCAATGTGCGTGAACTGAAAAACGTCATGCAGCGCGCCAGCCTGCTGACGGCCGGTGCCGTGATCCGCGCGCAGGAAACAGGCTTGCCGCTGGCGGGCGTGCCGTCGCTGCGCGCGCCGCAGGATGCCGCCGCGACGGAACCGGACCGCGACAGCGTCACCGCGGCGCTCGCGCGCGCACACGGCGTGGTGGCGCAGGCGGCGCAGGAACTGGGGCTGTCGCGCCAGGCGCTGTACCGGCGCATGGAGCGCCTGGGCATCGCGCGCGGCTGATGGCCTACCGTCCCATGCGCCTTTCCCTGCTCACGCGCTGGACGGCGCTGATCGTCACCTTGCTGGTGCTGGGCATCGTCATCGCCCTGCTGCTCGCGCATTTTTTACCCGGCCAGCCGCTGCTGGTGCTGGCCGGTACGCTGCTGTGCGTGCTGCCGGTGGCCGTCATTACCATCCGCGCGCAGCTGCAAGCGATGCTGTCCCTGTTTCGCGCCTTGAGCGGCACGGTCGCCAGCTACCAGGACGGCGACTTCGGCTTCAGCTTGCGCTGGCCGCAGAACGATGAACTGGCCGACCTGGTGGCGGCTCACAATGCGCTCGGCGACGTGCTGCGCAAGCAGCGCCTGGACCTGGTGCAGCGCGAACTGCTGCTCGACACCATGGTGCAAAATACGCCGGTGGCCATGCTGCTGGTGGCCGAGGGCAGCGCCATCGTCTACGCCAACCTGGCCGCGCGCCAGTTGCTGCACCAGGGACGGCGCCTGGAAGGACAGCGCCTGACCGACATCGTGCGCGAGGCATCACCGGCCCTGGCCGAGGCGCTGGCGCGCCGCAACGACGGCCTGTTTACCAGCGGCGAAGGGGAACAGGAAGAGGTATATCACCTGGCGCGGCGCAGCTTCAGCCTGAACGGGCGCAAGCACGAACTGCTGCTGTTGCGCCAGCTGACCCTGGAACTGCGCCGCCAGGAAGTGCAGACCTGGAAAAAAGTCATCCGCGTCATCAGCCATGAACTCAACAACTCGCTGGCGCCGCTGGCTTCGCTGGCCCATTCCGGCGCCGAGCTGGTGCGCCGCGGCCAGACGGAGCGCCTGCCGCAGATCCTCGCCACCATCGAGGAGCGCACGCGCCACCTGGAAACCTTCATCCTCGGCTATGCGCGCTTTGCCAAGCTGCCCGCGCCGCGCCTGGCGCCGTGCGAATGGCCCCCCTTCCTCGACAGCCTGGCCTCGCAAGTGGCCTTCACGCTGGACGGCCCGCCGCCCGCGCAGGCGGCCGTGTTCGATGCGGCGCAAATGCAGCAGGCGCTGCTGAACCTGCTCAAGAACGCGCAGGAGTCCGGCTCCACGCTACAGCATATCGGCCTGCACGTGAGCCAGGCGCATGGCCAGCTGCGCATCGAAGTGCGCGATCGCGGGCCGGGCATGAGCGGCGCCGTCCTGGAAAACGCGCTGGTGCCGTTTTACTCCACCAAGCGCAGCGGCACGGGACTTGGCCTGGCCCTGGCGCGCGAAATCGCCGAAGCCCATGGCGGGCGCATCACCCTGGCCAACCGCGAGGGCGGCGGACTGGCCGTCACCTTGATTCTTCCTTTGCTGGACAGAAATTAGTTCCTCGGGTAACGATTTTTAAAGCACACTCTCCGCAATTATTTTTCGGTGCAATATTGATAATTAGAGTTTTAAATTACACAACTATTTGCGCCGCATGCCCGTATGTTAGAAATAAGCTATTTAAGTTTGCATAATGATATAAAAATAGCTCATTGACAACGAAATATCTTGGCGATAATTTATCACCGCGGTACGGTTTTTTTTGAAACATTAATCGTCTTTTCGCGGGGATCAACATGAAACTAAAATCACTCATCGCAGCGGCAGTACTCGGTGCTGCCTCCATCGGCAGCGCCAGCGCCACCGCCTACACCGTCAACCTCGTCAACACCACGGGCAATCTGTGGACCAGCGGCTTCAACGCCGTGCCCAGCCCGCTCGGCGACTTCACGGATACCTTCACGTTCACACCGAATGCGACCTTCGGTTCCACCGCGCAAGCGTTCCTGGCCAACCTGTCCGTCACGGGCTCGGACAGTTCCTCCATCCACTTCACCGGCGCCAACCTGAACGGCATTTCGCTCAGCGGCTTTGGCGGCCCCACCGTCTTTGGCTATGCCCAGGGCGAAGTCCTGGCGCCGACGAGCATCCTGTTCAATGGCCCGCTGGTCCTCACCGTCATGGGCAACACCAAGGGCGGCAGCTATGGCGGCGTCTTCAACCTGAACCTGGCTCCCGTTCCTGAACCGGAAACCTATGGCATGCTGCTGGCCGGCCTGGGCATACTCGGCTTCCTGGCGCGACGCCGCAAGCAAGCTTGAACGCACCACCCAAAAGACGCCACGGCGTCTTTTTTCATGTGGCTGCTACACTGGCGGCATGACGACCGATTTTATCTCCACCAGCCACGCCGCTTTCAGCCACCCTGGCCACCCGCCCGCTACCACCACCGAACACCGCGGCATCCGCTACCTGCACCTGGGCACCAAGTGGGTGCAGGGCGCCATGCGCCTGGACAAGCCCGACGCCATCGAACTCGAATACGTGCAGATGATGATGATGTGGATGCTGTTCAAGACGCAGCCCAAACGCATCGTGCAACTGGGCCTGGGCAGCGCCGCGCTGACCAAATTCAGCTACCGCCGCTTCCCCGACGCCACGGTCACGGCCATCGAACTCAATCCGAACGTGATCGCCATCTGCGGCGCCCAGTTCGCGCTGCCGCCGAACGACGCGCGCCTCGACGTGCGCGAAATGAATGCGCTCGACTTCGTGTTCGACCCCGCCAACCACGGCACGGTCGACGCGCTGCAGGTGGACCTGTACGACGAGGACGCGCGCGGCCCCGTGCTCGACACGCCCGAGTTCTACCAGGCTTGCTTCGACTGCCTGACGGACGACGGCATCATGTGCACGAATGTCTTCGGCGACTTCCCCAACTACGACAAGAATTTGCAGGCGATGGAACTGGTCTTCGACGCCGTCGTCTGGGTGCCGGAAATGGAAGATGAAAACATCGTCGTGCTGGCCTTCAAGAAATCGCCATCGCTCGACTTCAGCGAGTTATACGAACGCGCCGCCACCATCAAGAAGCAGTTCAACCTGCCCGCCAAGAACTGGGTCAACGGCTTGAAGCAGTGGATGCAGGACCAGCAGTAAGGCATTTAAACAAAACGCCGCATCACGCCGGCAGCAGCGCGCCCAAGCGACGCGCCAGGCCATCCATGTGTTCGGCCGGCACCTGCGCATATCCGAGCAGGAAGCCGTTCCAGCCGGCGCCCTCGCCCGTGCCATGGGCGGACAGCGCCAGCGCCACGATGCCATCCTGCGCGGCGCGCCGGCTCAGCGCCAGGTCGTCCCATGCGCCATCGTGAAAACGCAGCGCCAGGTGCATGCCGGCCGTGCCGCCATGGATGGCCGCGCCCCCGCACGCATGGCGCAGCAAGGCCTCGCCCAGGGCGTCGCGGCGCTGGCGGTACAGGCGGCGCATGCGCCGCACGTGACGCGCAAACAGGCCGCTGCGCAGGAACTCGGCCAGCGCCAGCTGCTCGGCCACGCGGCCCCGCGCGGCGCCCTGCGCCTGCATCTGCGCGAAGGCCCCCGCCAGCGCGGCCGGCACGACGATAAAAGCCAGGCGCAAGGCGGGAAACATGGTCTTGCTGAAGGTCCCCAGGTACACGACGGGCGCGTCGGCCACCAGGCCCTGCATGGCGGCCAGCGGCGGGCCGCCATGGCGAAATTCGCTGTCGTAATCGTCTTCGATGATCAGGGCGCCCGCGGCACGCGCGCGTTCGAGCAGCGCCATGCGGCGCGCGGGGCTGAGCACGCTGCCCGTCGGATACTGGTGCGACGGCGTCGTGTAGATCAGGCGCGGCGGCGTGGCGTGCCAGTCGTCGTCCGTCGGCGCGATGCCATCCATGTCGACGGCGATGCCGGTGACCTGCAGGCCGGCGCCACGGCCCGCCGCCAGCGCGCCGCCATAGCCGGGATGCTCGATCCATAGTGTATCGCCCTGGTCGGCAAAGGCGCGCAGACAGACATCGAGACTGCTTTGCGTGCCGTCCGTGATGAACACCTGGCCCGCATCGCAGACGACGCCGCGCGCGGCGCGCAAATGCTCGGCGATGGCCAGGCGCAGCTGCGGCTCGCCGGCCGGGTCGCCGTAATTGAGCTGGCGCGGCGTCAGCGCGCGCCACGCGCGGTCCAGCATGCGCCGCCACTGCGCCAGCGGAAATTCGTCGAGCGCCGGCACGCCTGGCGCGAACGCACCCATCGCGTCGGCGGGAAACACCAACGCCGCATTCACATCCTGTCCCGCCACGCCGCGCAAATGCCGGGCGCGGCGCGACAAGCCATCCTGAGCGCCGCCCACCGGCGATACCGCCGGCACGCCGGCGCTGCCGGCGACGACGGTGCCGCGCCGGTCCGGCAAGACAAACCCTTCGCTGGCTAATTGCTCGTAGGCGTACAGCACGGTATTGCGCGCCAGTCCCAGTTCCGCGGCCAGCACGCGCGTGGCGGCCAGCCGCGCGCCGGGCGCCAGCTGGCCGCTGCGGATCGCCGCGCGCAGGCATTCATGCAGCAGGCGCTGGCGCGGCCAGCCCCGCTCGCGGTGCGTGCGCTCGAATGCATTCAGCAGCAAAGCGAAATCCATGCGCTTCCCCTCATCGTGGCTCTACATTATTTATCAGTTCTGGATCTTTTTTCAGGGCCAGATGCCGATTATAGTGCGGCCTGTCTCCTCAACCAACCGGATTTCCGCCATGACCGCTACCGCCCTGCCTCCCAGCCCCCGTACCCGCGTGCGCCGCGTCGCCGAACTGGCCAGCTACGAGCAAGCCGCCCTGTACGCTATCCTCGACGCGGCCTATCTGTGCCATATCGCCTTCCAGGACGAGCACGGCAGCCATTGCATCCCGACCGCCTGCTGGCGCATCGGCGGCCACCTGTACATCCATGGCTCGAACGGCAGCCGCATGCTCAAGCAGCTTCTGCGCGATACGGACGTGTGCGTGACGGTGACCCATCTCGACGGCCTGGTACTGGCGCGCTCCGCCTTCAACCACACCATGAACTACCGCTCGGCGATGGTGTACGGGCAGTTTGAAAAAGTAAGCGATATCGGCCAGCAGCATGCGGCCATGGATGCGTTGATGGAAAAGCTGGCGCCGGGACGCCTGGCGCACGTGCGCGGCGGCAGCGCCAAGGAATACGCGGCCACCACCGTGCTGCGCATCGCGCTCGACGAATGCGCCGTCAAGCAGCGCAAGGGTGGCCCACTGGACGACGCGGGCGACATGGCGCACGTCGTCTGGACGGGCGAACTGCCGTTTACGCACGGCCGTGGCGCGGCCATCGCCGATGCGCTCAACACCAGCGCCATGCCCGCGTATGCCGCCGCATGGGGCATGGAATCCGCTTGACCGGCCGGCGCGCTTGCCCGATGATCGGCGTTGATGGCGATCGCCACCAAGTTACCAACCGATCCAATCACGCATGGAGCATATGATGATGAAGCGAGTATCCCTGGCCGCGGCCCTGACGGTCATGCTGGCCTGTGGCGGCAGCGGCGCGGCACTGGCCGCCGACACGGACGACGCGGCCCTGAAGGCTGCCATCGCCGGCAGTGCGCGCACGCCGGCCAACGCGCTGCGCGACGGCGCCCGCCACCCGTATGAAACGCTGACGTTCTTCGGCATCAAGCCGACCATGACGGTGGTCGAACTGGCGCCCGGCGGCGGCTGGTACACGGAAATCCTGGCGCCCTACCTGCGCGAGCACGGCAAGCTGATCGCCGCCGGCAACGACCCGCAGTCCAGCAGCGAAGGCGCACGCCGCGGCGCGGCGCGCTTCCAGCAGAAACTCGACGCCAATCCGGCCGCTTTCGGCAAGGTGGAAATCGGCGCCTTCGCGCCGCCCACCACCTACCGCATCGCGCCCAAGGGCACGGCCGACATGGTGCTCACCTTCCGCAATATCCACAACTGGATCCCGATCGGCGAAGCCGGCATGCAGACCCTGTTCAAGGAAGTGTATGACAGCCTGAAACCAGGCGGCGTGTTCGGCGTCGTCGAGCACCGCCTGCCGGCGAACAGGGCGCAGGACGCCACGGCCAGCAGCGGCTACATGCACGAAGCGTATGTGATCAAGCTGGCCGAAGGCGCGGGTTTCAGGCTGGCGGCCAAGTCGGACATCAACGCCAATCCGAAAGACACGGCGGACCACCAGGGCGGCGTCTGGGCGCTGCCGCCCACCTACGCCAACAAGGATGTGGAGCGGGCCAGCTACACGGCCATCGGCGAGAGCGACCGCATGACCCTGAAGTTCGTCAAGCCATAATGTGCAGAAGGCCACCTCACGGTGGCCTTCTGATTCCTGCTTTACTTCTTGCCTTCCTTCGGCTTCACCGGCACCAGGCTCAGGTCCTGGAAGTCGTAGCTGAAATCCGTCTCGGCCGACACGGGCGCCATTTTGACCCGGTCGATGCTGCCGTCGGGATTGAGCGAGAACGTCACGTAGGCGTCGGCGTTGAAATTGCGCTCTTTCCAGCGCACGATGAAGGTGTCGTGCTGCCAGTGTTCCAGCTCGCCCGTCAAGTCCGGCGTGCGCGTGAAAGTGAGGATGTGCTTTTTCCCCTCCGGCTTGATCACGACCTTGCCATACCAGGCGTCTTCATATTCGCCGTCGTACGCCGCCAGCGGCAGCGATGGCTGCGATCTGGCCGCGCGCGCGCTCGATGCCTTGCGCTGCTTTTTCACTTCCTCGGCATGCTGCTCCTGCTCCACCTTGGCCACCAGCGCCAGCCAGTCGGACGGCGCCGCCTGCAGGTAATGGTCGAGGATGCGCCATTGCAGCGCCGTCATGGAACCGCCATTTTCCGCATTGGTGAGGATGGCCACGCCCAGCTTTGCTTCCGGCACCATCACCACGCGCGAATAAAATCCCTGCAGCGCGCCGCCGTGCATGGCGACCTTCATGCCCTTGTAGTCGCGCAGCTGGAAGCCCAGGCCATATGCGCTGAAGTTCGGCTTCGTCGCGGCCAGCGCCGGCTTCGGCTCGGCAATCTTGATCGGCGTTTGCGCCGTCCACATTTCGCGGCCCTGCTTTTCGCTGAACAGGCGCGCATCCTTGCCATCCTTGTCCTTCACGCCGGCGATCTTGCCGCCGTCGAGCAGCACCATCATCCACTTGGCGATATCTTCCGCATTCGTGTTGATGCCGACGGCGCCCACGGCGTTCGGCACGGGCATGGATTTGACGGCGGTGATCTTGCCGTCGATCTTGCTGTGCGCGCTGGCGATGTCGGACTTGCCCGCGTTTTCCGCCAGGCTGGTGGTGGTGCCCGTCATGCCCAGCGGCGCCAGGATGCGTTCATGCATGGCCTCGCCCCAGCTTTTTCCCGCCTTGTCGGCGATGATCTTGCCGGCCACGATGTACAGCAGGTTATCGTAGGCATAGCTGTTGCGAAAACTCGTGGCCGGGCGGATGTAGCGCAGCTTCTCGATGATCTCGTCGGTGGAAAACGTGGTGGTCGGCCACCACAGCAAGTCGCCCGCACCCAAGCCCAGGCCGCTGCGGTGCGTCAGCAGGTCGCGCACGGTCATGGCGCCCGTCACGTAGGAATCGTGCATCTGGAAGCCGGGCAGGTGCTTGGTGACGGGATCGTCCCAGACCAGCTTGCCATCGTCGACCAGCATGGCCAGCGCGGCGGCCGTGAAGCCTTTCGAGTTCGATGCCACTTCAAACAAAGTCTGTGCATCGACGGCGGCCGGCTCGCCCAGCTTGCGTACGCCAAAGCCCTTGGCGGTGACGATCTTGCCATCCTTGACGATGGCGATCGCCATGCCAGGCACGTCGAACACTTTCAGGGCGGTGGCGACGTCGCGCTCAAGATCGAAGGCGGGCGCGGGCGCCGGTGCGGCGGCAACGACGGGGACTGCATCAACGGCCAGCGCCGGCAAGGCGATGCTGGAAAACGCCAGCACGATGGCGGCGGCGAGACGGTTCATGGTATGCATGGTCAGGATGTCCAAGGAAGGTTCAATGCGCTTGCGCGGCCATCAGTTTATCGACGCTTTCCTGCGTCACCGGGTGGTAGCGTTCGCGCGCCTGCGCATACACGTCCTTGGCCCAGGCATGGCCTTGCGGCGTCTTCATCAAGGCGCCGTACAGGGGCACGACGAACTTCTGGCGGCCCACGCTCATCAGGAATGCCTGCAAGGGCTGGCGCACGTCGTAGCCGGCGTTCACGGAGGCCAGATAGAAGCGGTAGGCGACTTCATTGTTGCCGCTCTTGCCCACGCCGTAGACCTGGTCCAGTTCGCGCAATTGCGCCGCGCTGGCCTTGTTGTTGATGTCGTTCAGGAAGTGCATCGATTCGATGGCGATCCACTTGTCCATGCCCAGGTCTTTGGTCGACAGCTCGCCCTTGAGCCAGGCGTCGCGGTGCTGGTCGAGCAGCGCCAGGCGCGGCGAGACGACGCGCTGCGCGCTGGCCGGCACGCCCGTCCCATACAGCCACTCATCAAGTTCCGCCGGCGGCATCACGTCCGGATGCTGCGCCAGCAGGTTCTTGCGCAGGTAGGTGATGAACTGCTCCGTCGTCACGCTCTGGAACGCATGCTGGTCGAACCAGCCGCGCAGGAAGGGGTCGAACACGGCGCGGCCGGCGCGACGCTCCATGGTGGCCAGGAACCACGCGCCTTTCGGGTAGATGATGCCGTCGTCCGTGTACGTTTCGGCCGGATTGGCGTCCGCGTCGCGCGTGATCAGTGCCGTTTTCGCCGCCGGCAGTTCCTTGATCGAGGCGGCCAGTTCTTCCTGGTCGACCTGCACGCCCATCTGCGCCACTTCGCTGCCATACAGCTGCTCGACGATGCGCGTGGTGACGTAGGTGGTGAAACCTTCGTTGAGCCACATGTGCTTCCACGACGCGTTGGTGACCAGGTTGCCCGACCACGAGTGGGCCAGTTCATGCGCGATCAGGTCGACCAGGCTGCGGTCGCCCGCGATCATGGTCGGCGTGAGGAAGGTCAGGCGCGGATTTTCCATGCCGCCGTAGGGGAACGATGGCGGCAGCACGATCATGTCGTAGCGTCCCCAGCCATACGGGCCGTACAGCGCCTCGGCCGCCTGGATCATCTTTTCCGTGTCGGCCAGCTCGTACTCGGCCGCCTTGATGCGCGGCGGTTCCGCATACACGGCCGAACGGGGACCGAGCTTGCGTACTTCCAGTTCGCCGATGGCGATGGCCAGCAGGTACGAGGGAATCGGCTGCGGCATCCTGAATTTCCAGCCGCCCTTGCCCGTCGCCTTGTCGTCATTCTCGGCGCTCATCACGACACGCATGCCGCTTGGCGCCTCGATGCGCGCGCCATAGGTGAAACGCACGGCCGGCGTATCCTGCGACGGCACCCACGAGCGGGCGTTGATGCTTTGCGACTGGCTGAACATGAAAGGCAGCTTGCCCGACATGGTTTGCTGCGGCGTGAGCCACTGCAGCGCGATGGCGTTCGGCGCCGTGTGATAGTAGACGCGCACCTTGCCCGGCTGGCCGGTGGTGGTGATGCGCAGCGCCTGGCCCTTTTCCGGGTCGGCCTTGTCCAGCTGATACGGCGCCATCTGCCATGCGCCGCGCTTGTCCTGTACCTGCACCTTCGCGATCGACAAATCGCGCGTATCGAGCACCAGGGTGCGCGCCGCCGGATCGATCCAGTTCAAGGACAGCTCGGCATAGCCGGACAGGGTCTTTTGCTTGAAATCGGCTTTCAGGTCCAGCTGCAGGTCGCGCGTGCGCACCTGGTCGTAGCGCGCGTAGCTGAGGGGGTCGGCGTGCGCGGCCAGGGTCACCTGGCAAAGTAGCGCACAGCCCAGCGCGCGCAGGAAGGTCAAAGTTTGCATGGTCGTCTTTTGAATGATTTGCGAAAGCCCCGGTCCGTGTGCGCCGGGGCGTCGCGCAGAATAGCACTTCCGGCGCGGGCCGGCAGAAAAAAGCGCCGGACCGGCCGGCGCTGTTTCCCTATTTTGCTTCCGGCCTGATCTCGGCCTTGGCCTCGGCCTTGGCCTCGGGCGTTTTCAGCGGCGTATTGAAATCCTTCATCAGGTTGTTCTTGTCGCGGTCCAGCTTGAACAATTCCAGGCGCGACGGCGTGATTTTTCTCGGCCAGGCGTTGTTGCTGGTGTCGATGTCGGCCGTCTCCCAGTACGGGTCCTGCACCAGGCCCACCATCGGCTCATCCGTGATGATGACCTTGCTGATCTTGTGCGGCGCATAGCGCCACACTTCGGCCGGCACGCGCTCGATGATCTTCTTGCCGCTTTTGAGTTCGATTTCCAGGATCAGCGGCATCACCAGGCCGCCCAGATTCGAAAAGTCGACCAGGTACAGATGCTTGCCCAGGTTGCGCTGTTCCAGCAGCTTTCTCTCCCACGGCTCCAGCGTTTCCTGCTCTTCCGCATAGCTGTTGCGGTCCTTGTTGGTGACCGTGAATTCATCGTGCCGGTTATAGAAATCCTTCAGCGCCGGATCGGCGTCGACCTTCTTCGGCAGCGCCTTGTTGCGCTGGTCCGAGATCGAGATGGGCTGCGCCGCCTTCTGCGCCTTCTTCCACGCTTTCTCGACTTCCGGATTCTTCGTGCTCACGCCATATTCGCTGATGCCGTCGATGCTGATGTCGACCGCGTCGGTGGTATAGAACCAGCCGCGCCAGAACCAGTCCAGGTCGGTGCCGGACGCGTCTTCCATGGTGCGGAAAAAGTCGGCGGGCGTGGGGCGCTTGAACTTCCAGCGCAAGGCGTACTGCTTGAAGGCGAAGTCGAACAGTTCGCGCCCGAGGATGGTTTCGCGCAGGATGTTGAGCGCCGTGGCCGGCTTGTCGTAGGCGTTCGCCGTGAACTGCAGCAAGGATTCGGAGTTGGTCATGATGGGCACCTGGTTCTGGCTGCGCATGTAGTCGACGATCTTGCGCGGTTCGCCATTCCAGGAAGGGAAATGTTCTTCCCACGCCTGCTCGGCCAGGTACTGCAGGAAGGAATTGAGGCCTTCGTCCATCCACGTCCACTGGCGCTCGTCCGAGTTGACGATCATGGGAAAATAATTGTGCCCCACTTCGTGGATGATCACGCCGATCAGGTCATACTTCGTCGTCTTCGAATACGTGCGTTCCCCCGTTTTCTTGTCCTTCACGGGGCGTCCGCCATTGAACGAGATCATCGGATACTCCATGCCGCCCACGGCGCCATTGACGGAAACCGCGTTCGGATACGGGTAGTCGAAACTGTACTTGTTGTATTGCTCGATGGCGTGCACGACGGCGCGCGTACTGTACTGCTGCCACAGCGGATTGCCCTCGTTCGGATAATACGACATGGCCATCACGCGCTTGCCGCCGCTATTGAGCCCCTGCGCATCCCAGATGAACTTGCGGCTCGACGCCCACGCCACGTCGCGCACATTGGCCGCCTTGAAGTGCCAGGTTTTCATGCCTGTGGCTTTACCCTTTTCCGCCGCCAGCGCCTCTTCCGGCGTGATCACCAGCAGCGGCGTATCGCTGTTTTTCGCCCGCGCCAGGCGCTCGCGCTGCGCCGCGCTCAGCACGGCGGCAGGATTTTGCAGCTCGCCCGTGGCCGCCACCACGTGGTCGCCCGGCACCGTCAGATACAGCTCGTAGTCGCCAAACTCCAGCGTGAATTCACCGGAGCCGAGGAACTGCTTGTGCTGCCAGCCGACGGCGTCGTAATACGCGGCCATGCGCGGAAACCACTGCGCGATCTGGAAAATCGCGTTCTTGTCGTCTTCAAAATATTCATAGCCGGAGCGCTCGACCAGCACCTTCTGATCGTTGATTTTATAGGACCAGTCGATATGAAAACTGATGCTCTGGCCCGGCGCCAGCGCGACCGGCAAATCGATGCGCAGCATGGTCTGGTTGATCACGTAATGCAGCGGCTTGCCGCCAGCCGACCTGACGCTGGCGAGATTGAAGCCGCCATCAAAGGTGCGGCCTTCCTGGATGGCACGCCAGTCCTCGAATTTCAATGCCTCATCCTCGCTGCCACTGAGCCAGGCCTGGCGCGACGGCGCGCTCAATACGCGGCGCTGGTCCGCGTCCTTGCGGATGCCATTCTGGTCCAGCTGCAGCCACAGATACGCCAGGCTGTCGGGCGAGCGGTTGTGATACGTGATCTGTTCGCTGGCCGTGATTGCGCGACGTTCTTCGTCGAGCGTGGCGCGGATCACGTAATCGGCGCGCTGCTGCCAGTAGGCGTGGCCCGGCGCGCCGGACGCGGTGCGGTAGGCTGTCGGCGTGGGCAGCAGCTCATCGAGCTGGCGGAACTTGTCGTCGAACGGCACGCCGGCGCACTGGCCGGACAAGGAGGCAAGCAACAGGCAATACAAGGCAAGCAAGCGGACGAGGACCGGCATGGCGCATTCCATCGGGGAGTCGTGAACAGACTGCATTCTAAGTCGAGTCTGTTTGCAGATCGATCATTGTTGTCGAAGTCCCACACACCAGGCCGCGCCGTGCCCCGGCGGTACTGGCGCCGGCGCGGGCATTGGCGTATGATGCGCCTCGAACATTGGGGAGTAGTCGTCCCGCGGTCCTGCCGCGGGAACCTGTATCAACATAATTGGCCCGCAGGCCATGGTGCAGGTGGTTGCAGAACTTGACGAGACCATTGATCCAGGGCGGCCGCATGGGCCGGAGTCGCCCGTGGATCATTGGTTAATTCGTCCGGCCCGCGTACCTCTTGCAATCTCATGGAAGCATTCCTCATCTCCACCGGCATCGTCGGTCTCGCTGAAATCGGCGACAAAACCCAACTCCTGGCCTTTCTGCTGGCCGCCAAATTCCGCAAGCCCGTGCCCATCGTGCTGGCGATTCTCGTCGCCACCGTTGCCAACCACGCGTTCGCCGCCGCCGTCGGCGCCTGGATCACCAGCATGCTGGGCCCCGATGTACTGCGCTGGGTGCTGGGCGTCTCCTTTCTGGCGATGGCCGCCTGGACCCTGATCCCGGACAAGCTCGATGAAGACGAGACGCAGCTGGCCAAATACGGCGTCTTCCTGACCACCCTGATCGCCTTCTTCATGGCGGAAATGGGAGACAAGACGCAGGTGGCGACAGTGGCGCTGGCGGCCCGCTACCACGACATTGTTTCCGTTGTGCTGGGCACCACCTTCGGCATGATGCTGGCCAACGTGCCGGCCGTCTACCTGGGCGACAGGATCGCCAACCGCGTCCCCTTGCGCCTCGTGCACGGCATCGCGGCGCTGGTGTTTGCCGTGCTGGGCGTGGCCACCCTGCTGGGCGCGGGCGCGGCGCTGGGATTTTGAGACAGCACCATATAATTACTCATTTACAATATTCATGCTCATAATTACAATGTCGGCGACATGAATACCGGCGCGCCGATCCCGAACGGCCGGCGCGCTTTCTTGAGGAATGTATGCATTTGAATGGAAAGATGGCGGCACTGTGCCTGGCCGCCTGCGCCAGCCAGTTCCCCGCCGCCATGGCGGCACCCTTGAACCAGCGCCAGACGGCAACGCAGGCCGCACCCGAAGTGCGCACGCGCGACCTGCTGTTGCTGGGCGCCGGCCTGATCCTGCTGGCCGGTCGGCGCCGCCCCGAACACGCTGCGTGGCAAGACCCGGCGCCAGGTTTACACCAGCAATAACACCGCATACTCGCGGCCCTCGTCGCGCAGGGCGATGCTGTCGCCCGCCTGCGCCACGCCATCGACCGACAGGCCCGCAGGCCGTCCCTGCGCCCGCTCCACCGTGATGGCATAGCTGCTGTCGCCGAAGCGGTACTGCAGCTTGAAGCCATCCCATTCGGCCGGCATGCTCGGCGCCACGCGCAGCACGTTCGCTTCGCGCGTCAAGCCGAGCAGGGATTCGACGATCAGGCGGTACAGCCAGCCCGACGATCCCGTGTACCAGCTCCAGCCGCCGCGTCCCACGTGCGGCGCCACGGCATACACGTCGGCCGTCACCACGTATGGTTCCACCTTGTAGCGCGCCACCGCCTGCGCGTCTGCGCCGTGGCGCACGGGATTGATCATGCGCAGCAATTCCCACGCCTTGTCGCCGTCGCCCATGCGCGCAAACGCCATCGCCGTCCAGATGGCCGCATGCGTGTACTGGCCGCCGTTCTCGCGCACGCCCGGCACATAGCCGCGGATGTAGCCGGGATTGAGGTCGGCTTTGTCGAACGGCGGATCGAGCAGCTGGATCATGCCTGAATCGCGGCGCACCAGGCGCGCATCGACCTGGCGCATGGCGCCGGCGACGCGCTCCTTGTTGGCTGCGCCCGACAGCACGCCCCAGCTCTGCGAAATCGAATCGATCTGGCATTCCTCGTTGGTGTGCGAACCCAAGGGCGTGCCGTCGTCGAAGTAGGCGCGCCGGTACCACTCGCCATCCCACGCATGTTCCTCCACGCTGGCCGCCAGCTTCACGGCTTCGTCGCGGCAGAACCGGGCAAACGCCGCGTCGCCGCGCAGCATGGCCACCTCGGCGAAGCGCTGCAGCACTTCGTACAGGAAAAAGGCCAGCCAGACGCTCTCGCCCTTGCCATGTTCGCCCACCTTGTCCATACCGTCGTTCCAGTCGCAGGAACCCATCAGCGGCAAGCCGTGCACGCCCAGGCGCAAGCCATGGCGGATGGCGCGCACGCAGTGTTCGTACAGGTCGGCCGACTCGCCCGAACGCGCGGGCAAGTCATAGTAGGAATCTTCTTCCGGCTTGACGGCGCGTCCCTCGATGAAGGGCGCCACTTCCGACAGCACGTTGACGTCGCCCGTGGCGGTCACATAGCGGCAGGTGGCCAGCGGCAGCCACAGATAATCATCGGAGCAATGCGTGCGCACGCCCCGGTCCGATGGCGGATGCCACCAGTGCTGCACGTCGCCCTCGACGAACTGGTGCGCCGCGCACAGCAGCAAGTGGCCGCGCAGCAGCTGCGGCGCCGTGTGGATCATCGCCATCGCGTCTTGCAGCTGGTCGCGGAAACCGTAGGCGCCGCCCGACTGGTAATAGCCGCTGCGCGCCCACAAGCGGCAGGCGATGGTCTGGTACATCAGCCAGCCATTGGCGATCACGTCGAGCGACGGGTCGGGCGTCTCGATGCGCACGGCGCCCAGGGTGGTTTTCCAGTGCGCGCGTACTTTTTCCAGGGTGGCGCGCGCCGCTTCCTTGCCCGCATGGCGCTGCACCATGGTGCTGGCGTCGGCATTGCGGCGCCCGCCCACGCCAAGCAGGAAGACGATTTCGCGCTCCTGTCCCGGCTGCAGCTCGAACGGCACCTGGATGGCGGCGCACTGGTCCAGCCCCGTGCCGGCCTTGCCGGACAGGCGCACGCGGCGCAAGGCGGCCGGCTGCGCCAGGCTGCCGTTGCGGCCGATGAATTCGTTGCGGTCGCAGGTAATCGAACGGATGCTGGCGTCGGTATTGAAGAAGCCGACCCGGCCAGAAAACTCCGTGTTGTAGTTATTGCGCGCGAACAGCGCGCCGCTGATCGTATCGACCTCGGTCGCCACGTGCATGCCGGACTTGGCGCGCAGGTCGGCCATCACCCATTCCACGTAACCGGTGACGGACAGGCGACGCGGCACGCCGCTATCGTTGCGCACCTTGAAGACGGAGTACTTGACGGCCGCATCGAGCGCCACATAGGTGCACAATTCCGTGGCGATGCCGCCTTCGCTGTGTTCAAACACGCTGTAGCCGAAGCCGTGGCGCGTGACGTAATCGCCGCTGCCGCGCGCGGGCAGGGACGAGGGCGACCAGAACTGGCCGCTCTGTTCGTCGCGCACATAGAACGCTTCGCCGGACAGGTCGGACACGGGGTCGTTCTGCCATGGCGTGAGGCGGAATTCATGCGCATTCTCGCTCCACGTATACGCCTGGCCGGCTTCCGACACCACCGTGCCGAATTGCGCATTGGCCAGCACGTTCGACCAGGGCGCCGGCGTCTGCTTGCCTGCTCCGGCGGTGATCACGTATTCGCTGCCATCGGGGGTGAAGCCGCCCAGGCCATTTTCCAGGATCAGCTCGCGCCTTGGCGCCCGGTGCGGCACGCCGCCATGCTCGCGCGCCGGGTCCTGCAGCAGCGGCGGCATGCGCAGCACGGGGCTGGGCGGACGCTTGACCTGCTCGGCCAGGGTGCCGCGCAGGTCGCTGATGATGGCGCGCGCCACCGATTGCAGCAAGATGCGGTCTTCATTGGCGATCTGCTCGGCCAGGCGCACGAAGATGCCGCCCGGGCGGTCGATCGCCTGCGCATCGATGCCCGAAGCGATCAGGCCCATGATCTGGTCGTGCAGCAGCTGGCGGTAGCCCGACTGCTCTTCGTACCAGATCACCAGATCCACCACCAGGCCTTTCAGGCGCCAGTAGGCATGCGCCTGCACCATCTGGCGCGCCAGCTCGATATTGGCCACGTCGCGTATCTGCAGCAGCACGATGGGCAGGTCGCCGGAAATGGCATACGCCCACAGGCCGGACTGGCCGCGCTGGTTCTTGATCAGGATGCTGGCCTCGGCGCGCAGGGCCGCATTCGGATAGATCACGGCGTTGGCCAGGCGCGCATACAGCTGCGCGTCCGCTTCGCTGGCATTGAGCTGGCGCAGCACCACCTGGCTGTGCGTCCATGCCAGTTCGAACACGCGGTCGGCCAGATGGCGGTCCTGGTATTTGTCGATCAGGTGCAGCGCCGCCTCGCGCTGCTCCACCATGCCGGTCACGCTGTCGACCGTGATGGCTTGATCGGGTTCGAGCGTGATGACGTAGCGGATGGCCACGATCGGGTCGAGCACGGAACCGTGGCCGCCGCTGAGCGGCCCGCTATCCTGCAGCGCCTGCGGCAGCTGCGCCGTGTTGCCGCGGCCGATGAAGCGCGCGCGGTCCGTCTCGAACGAGACGGCATAGTGCTCGATATCGTGCACCGTCACCACGTGCAGCAGCCACGGCATCTGCTCGTCTTTCGAGCGGGGCCGGCGCGTGCACAGGATCGCATTTTCCTGCGCGAGGATTTCCGTCTGCACGAACAGCTTGCTGAAGGCGGGGTGGGCAGCATCGGCCGCCGTCGGCGCCATCACCACTTCGGCAAAACTGGTGATCTCGATGCGCCGCTGGCGGTTCGAATTATTGCTGATGCGCGTGCGGCGGATTTCGATGTCGTCCTCGGGCGAGACGACGATTTCCGTGTACAGGTCGAGGCCATGGTCGGCGCGGCGAAACTCCGCGCGGCCCTCGGAAAAGATCACTTCGTATTTCTTCGGTTCGGCCAACGTCGGCTGGTACATGGTGGACCAGACGGCGCCGTCGTCGAGGTCGCGCAAGTAACAGAAATTGCCCCAGTTATCGCGCGTGCTGTCCTCGCGCCAGCGCGTCACGGACAGGTCTTTCCAGCGGCTGTAGCTGCCGCCTGCATTGCTCACCATGACGTGGTAGCGGCCATTCGACAGCAGCTGCGTTTCCGGCACGGCGCTGTTGGCCTGCGTGAGGATGCGCATCGGCATGGCCTGCTCGGGCGCGCCGCTGCGCAGCACCGCCAGTTCGGCCGTGTTCGAGTAAAACGCGCCTGCCTGCGGCGTGCGTTCCTGCAGCACCAGCAAGGCCGATTGCAGCAGCGGATCGGACTCGAAACGGCGCTGCATGGGACGGTCGTGCAGCAGGTAGCTGAGGGCCAAAAAGCCCATGCCCTGATGGTGCACCATGAAGGAGCGGATGACGGCGCTGCCCTGGCCGCGCGGCAGGCGCGCGGTGGTGAAATCGATGGCTTCAAAAAAACCGTAGCGGCCCATGTAGCCGGCCGCCTGCATGCGCTGCAGGTTCTGGCACGACGCTTCCGGCTGCACCATCAGGCCCATCATGCTGGCATACGGCGCCACCACCAGGTCGTCGGCCAGGCCCCGCTTCAAGCCCAGTCCCGGCACGCCAAAGGCGCGGTACTGGTAATTCAGGCTGGCGTCGACCGTGTTGTAGCCGGATTCGGAAATCCCCCATGGCACGTCGCGCCGGCGGCCATAGTCGATCTGCGCCTCGATGACGGAATGGTAGGTCTGGTCGAGCAGGGTATTCGGGTAGTTCGGCATCACCAAGAGCGGCATCAGGTACTCGAACATCGAGCCGCTCCACGACAGCAGCACGGGCTGGCCGGCCACCATGCACAGCTGGCGGCCCAGGGCGAACCAGTGCTCCTGCGGCAACTGGCCCTGGGCGATGGCGATGAAGCTGGCCAGGCGCACTTCGGAGGCCAGCAAATCGTAATAGCTGGGATCGAGGCGCCGTTCGCTGACGTTGTAGCCGATGGCCAGCAGTTTTGTCGATGGGTTGTACAGGAAGCCGTATTCGACCTGCGCGAAGTCGCGCGCCCGGCCCGCCGCGTGGGCGATGTCGCGCATGTGGCGTCCCGCCTGTTCGCGGCCCTGCGCCAGCAAGGCGGCCAGCTCGGAAGGCAGGCCTTCCGGCGCTTCCAGGTTGGCCAGCTCGCGCAGGGTCGGCACGCGCAGCCACGCCGCATCGACGCCCGCCTGCGCCGCCCATGGCGCCAGTTGCAGCAGCTCGGCCAGCGCCGCGCGGCATTGGCGCGCCAGCGCGCCGGCCCACATGGACAGCTCGCCATCCTCGCCTTGCAGGGTCAGCGACAGCAGCGCATCGGCCGCGCCATTCGCGGTGCTCAGGTAGGCGTGCCATTCGGCCAGGCTGGCGGGCGCGGCCTGCGCCTGCAGCAGGCTCATGTTGTCGCGCATGGCCTTGCCTTCTCCCTCGGCGGCGATGAATTCCTGCAGCACCTGCGCCGTCGTGCGAATGCCCTGCACGATCTGCGTTCCCATGACGGGTGTGTCGTACAGTTCCACCAGGCCTGGCTGCAAGGTCAGCAAGTGGCCGGCCAGGTTGCCGCTGTCGACCGTCGAAATATACATCGGCTGCAGCGCCTTCAGGGTCTGCGTGTCGTACCAGTTGTAAAAATGGCCCTGGAAGCGTTCCAGTTCGCCCATGGTATGTAAAGTGGCCCGGCTACGTTCGATCAACTGTCCCATGGTGAGGTAGCCGAAATCGTAGGCCGTCATATTGGCCAGCAGCGCCAGACCGATATTCGTCGGCGAGGTGCGGTGCGCCACGACCAGATTCGGATGCTCCTGCATGTTATCGGGCGGCAGCCAGTGGTCGTCCGGCCCGACGAAGGTGTCGAAATACGCCCAGGTCTTGCGCGCCACGCCATGCAGGAAACGTCCCTGCTCGGCCGACAGGCGCGCCACGGCGCGCTCGATGGGACGGCTGATCCACCAGGCGATGGCGGGTGCTGCAAGCCACAGCAGCAGCACCACGGCCGCCGCCGGCAAGGCGTCGGGACGCCAATACCCTAAGGCAGCCAAGGTGGCCAGCGCCAGCGCGGGCGAGCACCACATGGCGCGCCAGCTGTCGGCCTGCGAACCGGAAGAGCTGTGCAGGTTCGAGGCGCGCCAATCGAGCAGATGCTTGTGCGACACGCCCAGGCGCCACAGGGTGCGCGCGATGGCGTCCAGGCTGACCCATGCTTCATAGGGCAGGAAGACGAGGGTCAGCATCGCATGTGAAAACTGCACGCCGCAGCGCCGCTCGAAGGCGGCCAGGTGCTGGCGCCACAGGGTGTCGCGCGGCTTGCGCAACAGATCGTACAGGGCCGAGAAAACGGGCGGCAGGAAGATGATGGCCAGCACGGCTGCGCTCCAGAAGGCCACGTGCGGCAGGAAGCCCCACACCAGCAGCAGGGACAAGGTGGTGGCCGGCGCCACGACGCTGCGGCGCAGGTTGTCGAACAGCTTCCAGCGCGACAGCATCGACAAGGGATTGCGTTCGCGCTTGCCGGCACGGCCCGGCACGCTGCCCAGCAGCCAGCCGATCAGTTGCCAGTCGCCGCGGGTCCAGCGCTGGCGGCGGCTCACGTCGGCGTCGTAGCGGGCCGGATATTCTTCATACAGCTGCGAGTCGCTGAGCAGGCCGGCGCGCAGGTAGCAGCCTTCGAGCAGATCGTGGCTGAGGATTTTATTATCGGGCAGGCGCTGGCCCAGCACGCGCTCGAACATGTCGAGGTCATAGATACCCTTGCCAATGAACGAGCCCTCATAGAACACGTCCTGGTACAGGTCCGACACGGTGCGCGTGTACGGGTCGATACCGGGCTCGCCGCCGCACAGCAGCTCGTAGCGCGAGGCATTCGCGCTGGGCAGCGCCACGGCCACGCGCGGCTGCAAGATGCCGTAGCCGGCCACCACGCGCGTGCCAGCCGCGTCGAGCACGGGACGGTTCAGGGGGTGCATCATGGTGGCGATGAATGCGCGCGCCGCGTCGCGCGGCAGCTGCGTGTCGGTGTCGAGCGTGATCACATATTTGATGGTGCGCAGGCCGCGCAACTCGCCTTCGACCAGCGAGAATTTGTCGCGCGCGCCGCCGCGCAGAAAGGCATGCAGGTCGGACAGTTTGCCGCGCTTGCGTTCCTGCCCCATCCACGCATTCTGCTGCGAATTCCACAGGCGCGGACGGTGCAGCAGCAGGAACGGCCCCGCATGCCCCAGCTCTTCGGAGTCGGCCGGCTCGCCATTGTCATGAAAGCCGACGCCCTCGACGCGGTATTTCTCGTTCAAGCCGCGAATGGTCTCCCGCGCCCGGCGCAGCAAGGCGTCGTCGCCGGGCATCGTTTGCGCCTGCGCGTCGACGAAGTCCGTCAGCAGGCAGAAACGCAGATTCGGATCGCGGTTGGCGAGATAACGCACTTCCAGCGCCTCGCACAGCGCAGCCACGTTTTCCTCGCTGTAGATCAGGGTCGGCACCACCACGATGCCGCGCGCGTCCGACGGAATGCCGGTCTGGTAATCCATGCGCGGCAGCGGATGCGGCGACGTCATCAAGGTCGCCAGCCAGTTCACCACCGCCACGGCCAGCTGGCTGCTGCCCAGCAGCGCCAGCGCGCCCAGCGCCGCCAGGGGCCAGCCCTGCACGCCGTGGCGCACGGCGCGCTCAAGCAGCAATGCGCTCGTGGCCAGCGTCAAAAACGACACTGCTCCCAGGTAAACGGCCAGCGGCGCGGCGCGCGCGGTGTGCTGCAGCGCCTCGATGAGGGGCAGCTTCGCGCCGGCCTGCTTTTCCAGCACCAGCACGCCGCGCCCCACCAGGTAAAAGCCGATGTGGCCGCGGCGCGCATCGTTGCCGTTGCCGTGCGTGCGCGCCAGTTGCACCACCATTTCGGCCACTTCCACTTCGCTGCGTGCGCTGCGCCTGGCGATGCGCTCGATGGCGTGGCGGTAGCTGTCGCGCGTGGCGAAATCCATCAAGCCATAGGTGCCGGCCGGGTCCAGACGCAGGGTCTGCTCGACCACGCTCATGGTCTCGACGAATTCCTGCCAGTCCATGGTGCCGAGAAAACGCAGGCTGCCGATACTGTTGGCGATCGACACCTGGTCGGCTGCCTGCTGCCCGATCTCCGATTGAATCTGCTGCTCGATGGTGAGGCCCGATTCGGCCAGCTTGTGCGTCAGCCACGACAGCGCCAGGGCGAGCGACGGGCTTTGCCCCTGCAGGCGGCGCGACAGTTCGGCCACGAAGGCGCTGGTGATGGGCGGGTTCGAGCGCGCCATGTCGGCCACCAGCAGGATCAGGCCGCTGGGATTGCGCTCGGCGATCTCCGTCATCTGGTCGGCCCAGGTATTGGCCAGGTCGCGCTGCATGCGGTCGTCGGCCACGCGCGCGGCGACGCGGCGCAGATTTTCGATCAGGGCCAGGCGCAGCATGATGGGCACGGCCCACAGCTCGCCCAGCGTGAGCGTGGCAACATCCTGGTAGGCCTCGACGAAATGGCACAGGTTTTCCAGGTCGACGCGGCCGTCGCCATGCGAGATGATTTCCAGCGCGATCTTGTACACGCGCGGGCAGCCCGCATCAAAACCTGACGTCAGGCGCGGCAATTCCTTGCTGTAGTTTTTCGGCAGGTGGCGCCGCGTGGTGCGGATCTGTTCTTCGATCAGGTAAAAATTGTCGAGCAGCCACTCCGAGGCGGGCGTGACCTGACGCCCGCTCTTCACGGTGGCCGTCAGTTCGTTGACGGTGGCCGTGATCAGGGCCGCATTGTCGGCCAGGCGCGCCAGCAGGCGGTCGCGGCCATGATGCCGCCCTACCGCATGACCGGCGGCCACGTGTTTGCCATGGGCGGCCATCTGCATGGCGCTGAATAATTCGGATCGCAGGGGCAAGGCATCGTCGCGCGCGGCGTCGAAGGTGTCCGGTGCAAAGGTATGGTCGCGGAAGATTTCCTTGGCTTTGGAAAGCCGTTCCTTGATCTGCTGCGTGACAACTGCTGTGTACTCTTTCAACTTGGGCCTCGCTAGGTGCGCGCAGGCAACCAGCGGCCACCGTCACGCTGGCCCAGTCAGGAGGAACACGATCGGACACTGGCGAAGACGAAAAGCGAAGCGCCGGAGCGTTGCGATGAATCTCAGGGTGCAGGGAGATTTTCTGAACTTCATCGTAGGTGCGCCCTGTACGCAAGACCGTGCGCTAGCGTACATACACCATGTTTTAGGGACGTTTCGGCAAAGAAATCAGCGCCTTGAATGGCGGAAAAATGCCGACAGGAAATGAACGGAGGAACTACGCTACAGGCACCGTGCCGATGATGGCACGGTGCAATATTTCAAGGAGGAAACTCAGGCCTTCAGGCTGCGATGGCCAGCGCGTGGCGCGTCGCATCCGCCATCGCCATACCGCCGTTGAGTTGCCATGCCGCAGCATGGCCGAGGCGGCGCAGGCAGGCGGCGGCGCGCGCGCTGCGGTTGCCGCTGCGGCAGAAAAAGACCAGCGGGCGCTGCGGCTCCTGCAGCCATGCGGCCACCTGTCCCGCCAGACGGCTCAGCGGTACGCTGCGCACTTCGCAACCTTCGAATACCGCGCCGGCGCAAGCCGCATGTTCATACGCCTCGCGCACGTCGACGAGGATGGCGTCGGGATGCTGGCGCAGGAAGGCGGGCAGAGCGGCCGCGTCGAGCTGCAGTTCGCTGGCGCGAGCCGCGCCGTCGCGTGCGGCGCGCACGGTGCCGCAGATGCTGCCGTCGTCACCTGCGGCGCACAGCACGGTGTCTGGCGTCACCAGCCCCGCCTCCAGCAAGGGCGTCAGCGCCTCGGGCGCCAGGCTGCCGATGAAGGCGAAGCGCTGCCCCAGCAGATACACATGGCTGGCGCCGCACTCGACGCGTCGCAGGCGCTGCTGGCCCAGCGCCAGCTCACCGTCGATATCGACGCGGCCCACCTGTTCGATGGCGAGCTCCTGCAGCAAGGCCAGGCGCGCCACGCCATGGTCGGCCGGCGGCGCCGTGTGCACGATGGCGCGCAGGGCCAGGTGCTGGCAGCGGATGAAGGCGGCCAGGCGCGGCACGAGCGCGGCGACAGGATCGATGACGACGCAACTGGCGCTGGCGGCGTCGCTGAGCAGCCAGGTGCACTGGCCGTCGACGCTCAGCTGGATTATGCCGTCCTGCGGCGATGGCGCCAGCGCCGACGGCAGCAGGCAGCTGCTGCGCAGCGCTGCGCCGCAGCGCTCGATGCGCGCGCAGGCGGCGGCAATGGTCGCCGCGTCGATCAGGGGGCCGAACGACAGACGGATGGCCGAACTGGCGCGCCATTGCGGCACGTACATCGCCTCGAGCACATAGCTGGGCAGCGCCTTGGCGGCGGAACAGGCGCTGCCCGAGCTGACGCGCACGCGCGCCGCGTCGAACAGGTCGAGCAATTCCTTCGACGACAGGCCCGGCACGGAAAAATTGAGCGTCGTCGGCATGGACAAGTCGAACGGCATATTGAACACGATGCCGGGGAAAGCGCGTTCCAGGCTGGCCACCAGCTGCTCGCGGAAAGCGGCCAGGTCGGCGTGGCTGCGGAAGGTCTTGCCATCGTCCAGCGCGGCCAGCACGGCGCCCAGGGCGGCGATGCCGGCCATGTTTTCCGTGCCCGAGCGCAGGCCCGCCTCCTGGCCGCCGCCCATCATCAGCGGCGTAAACGGCGCGCCGGCGCGCACATACAGCATGCCGATGCCCTTGGGCGCATACAGCTTGTGGCCGGAAAACGGCGCGTAATCGATGCGCGTGGCGGCCAGGTTCAGCTTCAGCTTGCCCAGCGCCTGCACGCAATCGACCATCCAGTAGGCATCGGCACCGCGTTCCTGCAGCAGTTGCGCGATGGCCGACAAGTCGCTGACGACGCCCGTTTCATTATTCGCCGCCATCGTGCACAGCATGGCCGCGTCGCCGATCAGCGCATCGAGCGCCTGCAGATCATGGCGTCCCTGCGCATCGACCGGCAGCTTGCGCACTTCCAGGTTCAAGCCCAACAGCCGGTTCCAGTGCGCCAGGCTTTCCGGCACGGCCTTGTGCTCGGTCGCGCCATACAGCAGCAGGCTGCCGATGCGCTGGCCCGCATCGCGCCGCTGGCGCAGCGCGCACAGGGCCGACAGCACGGCCGTCTGGATGCCTTCGGTGGCGCCGCTATTGAACATCAATCGGCCGTCGCCCACGCCCAGCAGACGGCTGGCGCGCTGGCGCACGCCATCCATCATGGCCTTGGCCTGCAATCCCGTGGCGTGAGTGCTGCTGGGATTGCCATAGCCCTGCTCCATCGCTTGCCGGGCGGCGGCAACGGCGGCGGGCAGCACGCAGGTGGTGGCATTGCTGTCGAGGTAGATTTCTTTCATGATGGCGGTCTGGGCATTCTATAAAAAGGGCGCAGCTAAAAAAGGGGCAGCGCAGGCGGCTGGAACATATGGATAGTCTAGCGGCCTGGTCCCGTGAAGATATGCCAAAACACACTGCAAGTACGTTACTATGCAGCATGTTCATGCTACAAAAACAGGAATCGTAAAATGAATTCACCAAACGCCTCGCTCGACAAATTCGACTGCGCCATCCTGGCAGCCCTGCAGCAGGACGGCACCTTGTCGATCGCCGCCCTCAGCGAGAAGATCGGCCTGTCCAGCACGCCGTGCTGGAAACGGGTCAAGCGCCTGGAGGAAGAGGGCTATATCGAGAGCCGCGTGGCCATCGTCAACCGGCAAAAAGTGGGCTTGCCCGTGACCGTTTTCGTCAGCGTGCGCACGGGCCAGCACGATGAAAAATGGCTGCGCCGCTTCGCCGCCGCCGTCATCGTCCTGCCCGAGGTACAGGAATTCCACCGCATGAGCGGCGATATCGACTACCTGTTGAAAGTCGTCACCACCGACATCAAGGGTTATGACACTTTCTATAAAAAGCTCATCAAGGCGGTACAGCTGACGGGCGTGTCGTCCGCCTTTTCCATGGAACAAATCAAATGCAGCACGGAATTGCCGCTGGAATTGATCGCCCACGGTTTGCCTGCCTGAACGTTTTTCCGCGCCGCACGGGGGCACATGAAAACCGCGCATGTTGACACCCCGCCATCGTTGCCATAAGGCAACACATCCACATTAAATACGCCATTCCTCCCCTATATCCTCCCTATCCGTCGCTATACTGCGCACTCGCCTGTGCCTGTTTGGCAACTTCTGCCAGTCGCGCGGGCCCATTCCCAGGGTCGTCCATGCATCTGCTTCGCCACCTTTCCATCCAGAAAAAATTGATGTTCAGCATGGGTTTCTGCCTGCTGCTGTTCATGGGCATTTCCTCGTTCCTCAGCGTACGCATGAGCAGCGATTATGTGCGCGAGCGCGTCGTCGGCCAGGAACTGCCGGCCCAGGTGGGCGAAATCCGCAACGACGTGCTGCGCCAGATCAGCCAGCCGCTGTCCGTGGTGCAGACGATGGCCAACGACGTCTTCCTGCAGGACTGGGAAGACGCGGAGCTGGCCGATAGCGGCATGGCCACTTTCCAGCGCTATGCCAGGATGCTCAAGGAGAAAAACAAGGCGGCCGTCGTCAGCTGGAGTTCGCAAGCCGCGTCCAGGTACATGACCGATGCGGGCCTGATCCGCACGCTGGACAAGCAGCAGCCAGCCGATCACTGGTTCTTCAGCATGCTCGACGAAAACAAGCAGCACACGATCAATCTGGATCGCGATCCGGCCTCGGGCAGTTTCATGCTGTTCCTGAACGCGCGCGGCCAGACGGCGGGCGGCAAGGCCGTCATTGCAGGCATGGGCTTGAGCGTCGACGCGATGGCCGAGACCATCCGCAGCTACAAGGTCGGCCAGACGGGCCATGTCTACCTGGTGCGCGCCGACGGCAACCTGCTGATCCACCGCGATCCGGCACTGGCCGACGGCAAGCATCAATTGAAAGACTTGCCGGGCTTTAGCGCGGCACTGAGCAAGACTCTGCTGACCGGCAATAAATACACCTATGCCAGTTATGCGGCGCCGACCGGCAAGCAGCTCGTCGCCGCCGCCTTCGTGCCGGAACTGAATCTGTATGTGATGGCTGAAGTGCCGGAAGCGGAAGTGCTGGGCAATGTCACGCGGTCGGCCCTGATTGCCGCACTGATCGCCGGCCTGGTCGGCGGCGGCATCGCCCTGCTCATCATTTATGTCATCAGCCGCGCCATCGCCGCCCCCGTCGCGCGGGCGGCCGACATGCTCAGCGACATCGCCAGCGGGAATGGCGACCTGAGCCGCCGCATGCCCGTCGAGTCGGAAGACGAGGTCGGCGCCCTGGGCGCCGCCTTCAACCGTTTCGTCGCGTCGCTGAACGTGACGATACGCGAAGTTCGCGACAGTACCGGGTCCATTGCCAGCGCATCGAGCCAGATCGCGTCGGGCAACCTGGACTTGTCGGCGCGCACGGAAAGCCAGGCGTCGAGCCTGGAAGAGACGGCGGCGGCCATGGAAGAACTGACGTCGACCGTGAAACAGAACGCGGACAACGCGCGCCAGGCGAACCAGCTGGTGGTGTCCGCTTCGAGCCACGCCGTCAAGGGCGGCGAGGTGGTCGGACAAGTGGTGCAGACGATGGGCGCGATTACGGAAAGTTCGCGCAAGATCGCGGATATTATCGGCGTGATCGACGGCATTGCCTTTCAAACCAACATCCTCGCCCTGAACGCGGCGGTCGAGGCGGCGCGCGCGGGCGAACAGGGCCGCGGCTTTGCCGTGGTGGCGACCGAGGTGCGCAATCTGGCACAACGCTCGGCGGCGGCGGCGAAGGAAATCAAGGACTTGATCGTCGACTCGGGCAGCAAGGTGGAGGCGGGCAGCAAGCTGGTCGACTCGGCCGGCGCCACCATGCAGGACATCGTCGTGTCCGTGCAGCAAGTGGCCGACCTGATGGGGGAAATCGCTTCGGCCAGCCAGGAGCAAAGCCAGGGCATCGCGCAAGTCAATGCCACCGTCACGCAGATGGATGACGCCACCCAGCAAAACGCGGCCCTGGTGGAAGAAGCGGCGGCGGCAGCCCAGTCCTTGCAGGATCAGGCGGGCCGGCTGGCGCAGGTGGTCAGCGTCTTCAAGCTGGAAGAGCTTACAGCGCCGGCGCCTTCACGCTTGCCGCTTGCTTGAAGAAATCATAAATGCCGCTCTCGCTCATGCGGCGCGCATTCGCCAGTTCGCCGCCCTTGGTGGCGTACAGCACCTGCTTGCTGTCGCTCGAGACCAGCACGGCGGCCGGGATGCCTTTCTTGAGCGGATTGCCATAGGCTTGCGCCACGTCGAGGTTATGGTCGAAGTTGCCCACGTCGACCTTGACGACCTTGAACTGCTGTTGCATCAGCTCGGCATTCTTGCCTTCCTTCAAGGCCTTGTCGAGCGCGCGGCAATCCTCGCACCAGTTGGCGCCAAAGATCAGCAAGACAGGCACGTGGGCCGCCTTGGCTTCGGCCAGCGCGCGGGCCACGTCGGCCTTGGCGTCGGCCGCCGCGTTGTACGGCAAATGCGGCGTGGCGACAGGGTTGCCTGGCGTCGGGGCGGCGGCAACGGCGGTGCCGGCAAGCAGCAGGCTGGCAAAGAAGAGGGAAACGAAACGGGAAACGCGCATGCGGGGCTCCTGAGAGAAATCGTGAGGCCAGCTGAACAGCTGCCAGCGGGCGTGATTGTCTAGAATATGCCTGCTTGTAGGAAATATCCACCATTTAATTGCACTGTGCTTATGCGGAAAACGCATAAGCACGCATCAGCGCGCATCAGCAACGCCAAGTGGGATAGCCCGCTCAAGCCGTCACGCACAAGGATAGGATCAATCCCCGCCGGCAGCGAAATGGCACGCATGGGATAATATCGGGCTCACACAGAGCAACGCGGCCCGAACGCGCCCTCCCCATGACGACTTCTTTCCTGGCACGCTGGTTGCCGCAACCGAACAACGGCAGCCGCCGCGAACAAGCGCGCGCCTGCGCGGGCGCCATCTGCGGCTTGCTGCTCACTGGCCTCATCTGCCATTTCCTGCTGGCCCCCGACAGCGCCAGCGTCTACCTGATCGCGCCCATGGGCGCCTCGGCCGTGCTGCTGTTCTGCCTGCCGGCCAGCCCGCTGGCGCAACCGTGGTCCGTGGTGGGCGGCAACGTCGTCTCCGGCCTGGTGGGCGTGGCTTGCGTGAAATGGCTGGGGCCCAGCGTGGGCGTGGCGGCGCTGGCCGCCTGCCTGGCCATCGGCGCCATGTTTGCCCTGCGCTGCCTGCATCCGCCGGGCGGCGCCGTGGCCCTGACCACCGTGGTCGGCGGCGCCAGCGTGCATGCGGCCGGCTTTGAATTCGTCTTCATCACCGTGCTGTTCAATTCCGCCGTGCTGGTCGCCTGCGCCGTGCTGTACAACAACCTGACGGGGCGCCGCTACCCGCACATCCAGCAACTGGCCGCGCCGCATCCGCACGCCACCCGGGACGACGTGCCCAGCAACCGCCTGGGCTTTTCACCGGATGACCTCGATGCCGTGCTGCGCCAGCACAGCGAGGTGCTCGACATCAGCCGCGACGATTTGCAGGCCATCTTCCTGCAAACGGAAATGCGCGCCTACCAGCGCCGCTTCGGCGTCGTCACCTGTACCGACATCATGTCGAAGGATGTGCTCAGTGTGGAATTCGGCACGCCGCTCGATGTTGCCTGGCGCACCATGCGCGAGCATCAGGTAGGCGCCCTGCCCGTGCTGAACCGGGCGCGCCGCGTCATCGGCATCATCACGCAGACGGATTTCCTGCGCCATGGCGGCCTCGACGATTATCAGGGCATGCGCCAGCGCCTGCGCGGCCTGCTGCAGCGCAGCGGCCGGTCCCACGGCGACAAGCCGGAAGTGGTGGGCCAGCTGATGACGCCGTCGCCGCATACGGCCCGCCTGGGCACGCCCATCATCGACCTCGTGCCCCTGATGGCCGACGCCGGCTATCACCATATTCCCATCCTCGACGATGAAGAGCGCCTGGCCGGCATCATCAGCCAGTCCGACCTGATGGCGGCCCTGTACGAGAGCCGCTTTGCCGAGGCCGCCGCATGACGCCCTTCCAGGCACTGCTGACCGGCCCCGATGGCGGCCCGGCTGGCACGGCCGTCAGCGCGCATTTCTTCGGCGCGCAGCTGGCCATCGGCGCCCCCGGCTCCAGCGTCGACGTGGCGCGGCTGGTCGTCAGCGTGGGCGGCGTCGACGGCCCCGAACTGTTCCTGAACTGGCTCGACGAACAAGGACGGCAAGCGTCGCTGAAACCGCTCGGGGCGGAGGCCGTCGCCATCGTCCTGAAGGAAGCGCCGCTCGCGCTGCAGCCGCAACTGCAGCGCCTGTGGAGCGAACGCCAGCGCAACCGGCGGCAAGTATCGGGCTGGCTGGCCGGCTTGACGGGCGCGGCCGTGGTCGCTGCCGCCCTGCTGTGGTGGCAAGGCGGCCACGCCGTCGGCGCGCTGGCGGGATTAATCCCCCTGTCGACGGAAAAGCAGCTGGGCGAACTGGCCCTGTCGCAAGTGCGCGCGCAGGGCGGCGTCAGCGAGAGCGGCGTGGCGCAGCAAACGGTGCACGACATCGGCCGCAAGCTGACGGCCGGGTCGCGCTACCCCTACCGCTGGCTGGTCAAGCAGGATGACACGGTCAACGCGTTTGCCATGCCCGGCGGCATCATCGTCGTGCATACGGGCTTGCTGCGCCAGGCGGGGGACCCGGACGAACTGGCCGGCGTGCTCGCGCATGAGGTACAACACGTGGAGCAGCGCCATTCGCTGCGGCAAATGATCAGCAGCCTGGGCTGGGGCGCCCTGGTGGGCGTGACCATCGGCGACATCAGCGCCGTGGCCGCCATGCTGGCGCACCAGGCAGGCACCCTGTATTTCAGCCGCGACATGGAAGAGGAAGCGGACCGCCTGGGTTTGCTCGCCTTGCAGCGCGCGCAGATCCGTCCCGACGGCATGCTGCGCTTTTTCCAGAAGCTCGATGACCAGGACAAGGCCAGCGTACCGGGATGGATTTCCTCGCACCCGCAGACGGCGGCGCGCGCCCAGCAGATCCGCGGCCTGATCGCCGCCACGCCCTGCCCCGCCTGCGTCCCACTGACCAGCCAGCACTGGCAGGCGATGAAAGCCCTGGTCGCGCCAGCGGACAAATAGCAACATTCCTCCCGCACAATTTGTCCAAACGCAATGGGCAATGGCGTATGCTTACGCCCCGGCTGCTCCTTTGCGACCGGCCACCCCGACCCCGCCAAGAACGCCTATCAAAGCCTACTGCGCGTCGTAATTTGCGGTCTGCGATGCTCACTGTACCTTCGTACAGTTGTGCTTCTCGACCACAACTTCCTTCCGCTCGCTACGGTTTTATTAGGCGTTGTAAGCCTCCATTCATTCCCTCCTTACAAAGGACATCGCGTATGAAGCATCGTTTTGCCGCCGGCACCCTCGGCACCCTGGCCATCTCCCTGTTGCTCGCCCATGCGCCCATGACGCAAGCGGCCGAGCCGGCAGCCAAAGCCGCAGCCCCGGCCGTCAGCGCGCCGCAAGCGAAGCGGCAGCTGCAAGTGCTGGCCGACACCTATTACGATGCGCTGGCCCGTTTCGAGCCGATCAACGCCACCGAGAGCGGCGACAACCGTTTTGACGACCAGCTCGGTTCAGCCATCGTGCCCGCCGCGCGCGTAAAACAGTTCGCGCTGTACCGCCAGTACCAGAAGAGCCTGCGCGCCATCGCCCGCGCGCAGCTGTCGCACCAGGACCAGATCAACTACGATATCCTCGACTATGAACTGGCGACAGCGCTGAGCTTCGAGCGCTTCCCCGAATACCTGCTGCCCTTGAACCAGATGGACAGCATGCCCGTCACCCTGGCCAATTATGCGGGCGGCGAGGCATCGCAGCCGTTGACCACGGTCAAGGAGTATGACGCTTACCTGAGCCGTATCGGCCAGCTGCCCGGCTGGATAGACCAGGCCATCGCCAATATGCGCGTCGGCATGCAAAAGGGCATCGTGCTGCCGAAGGCGCTGACGGAATCGGCCCTGCCGCAATTCAAGAAACTCGTCAGCGCAACGCCGCAGGACAGCGTCTATTACACGCCCATCAAGAACTTGCCGGCCAGCTTTTCCGCCGCGGACAAGGCGCGCCTGACGCAAACGTACACCGTCATCATCGAAGCCAAGCTGATGCCCGCGCTGCAGCGCCTGTCCACCTTCATGGAACGCGATTACCTGCCGGCCAGCCGCACCAGCAGCGGCTGGAGCGCCCTGCCCGACGGCGCTGCCTGGTACCAGGCGCGCGTGGCCAGCAGCACCACCACGGATTTGCAACCGGAGCAGATCCACGCCATCGGCTTGAAGGAAGTGGCGCGCATCCAGGAGCAATATGCGATCGTGGGTCCGAAGATGGGCTACAACGGCCCGGCCGCCGGCTTGCCCGTGTGGGTCTCGCAGCAGGCGAAATACCGCCCGTTCAAGACGGAGCAGGAAGTGCTCGACGTCTACCGCAAGCTGAACGTGCTGCTCGACAGCAAATTGCCCGCCCTGTTCACCCTGGTGCCAAAGGCGCCGCTGGACTTGCGCCTGGAACCTGAACTGAGCCGCGACACGGCCGCCGACCACTACACGGCGCCGGCCGCCGACGGTTCGCGCCCGGGCGTGTTCTGGTCCGTCGTCACGGATCCGAAACTGTACGGCGACACGGGCATGACCACCCTGTTCCTGCACGAAGGCAAACCAGGCCACCATTTCCACCTGGCGCTGGTGCAAGAGATGGACTTGCCGAACTTCCGCCGTTTCGGCGGCAACAATGCCTTCACGGAAGGCTGGGCCCTGTACGCGGAAACCCTGGGCAAGGAAATGGGCCTGTTCGACGACCCGGCCCAGTATTTCGGCCACCTGAACGACGAAATGCTGCGCGCCGTGCGCCTGGTGGTCGACACGGGCTTGCACACCAAGGGCTGGACGCGCGAGCAGACGATCAAATACATGCGCGACACTCTCGGCTATGACGCCGTGGCGAAAAGCGAAACGGAACGCTACATGGCCTGGCCGGGCCAGGCGCTGGGTTACAAGATCGGTTCGCTGAAGATCGTGGAACTGCGCCAACGGGCGCAGCAGGCATTGGGAGACAAGTTCAGCCTGCCGAAGTTCCACGAAGTGGTGCTCAGCGACGGCACCCTGCCGTTGACACTGCTGGAAGCCAAGATCGACCGGTGGATCGCGCAGCAGAAGTAAGACGCCGCGCCTGAAGGCACAACGGCAGCACCTCGATGGCGCTGCCGTTTTTTTGCCTGAGCGTTTGAGACTACACCAGCAGCGCCGCACTCATCGAGCGCACTTCCTCGTTTGACTCGGCCAGGATGCTTTGCAAGGTCTCGTTATCGATGATGAAATCGATGACGGAATCGGAGGGGGTGAGCATTTCCACGTACGTCACCTGCAAGGGCGACGGCACGGGCGACAGTTGCTTGGCCAACAATAAGGTGTCGAGCAGGGAGTCGGGCGGGATCGACAGCAAGCCGTCGCGCAAGCCTTCGATGGCTTCGCTCACGGCCAGCGGGATCAGCAACTTCTTCATGACTTCGCGGGAGATGATCTCTTCGGCGGACTCCATCCAGTGATCCGTATCGTCGTCGAGCAAGCCGGGGAATTCATCGGCACGCGACAACAGGTAAAAGCCGCCCACCTCATGCACGATGCCGGCGAACAAAGCCGTGTCGGCATCGACGTGCGTGACGCGGCGGGCGAGCACGTGCGCCAGCGCAGCCACGTGCGCCGTGTGCTCCCATAGCTGGGTCGCCTTCAGGCGCAGGACGGGGTCGACGATCTTGCTGCCGAACTGGCGCACCACCATGGCCGCCACCAGCGCATACAGATTGCGGTAGCCCATGCGCATGACGGCGGCGCGCACGCTGGTCACGGGCGCCGCATCGCCGCGGCTGTACACCGCCGAATTGGCCAAGGCCACGGTGCGCGCCGCCAGCAGGGGTTCGCCCAGGACCAGCTTGATCGCATGGTCGATATGGCAATCCGGTTCAGCCAGGGCCAATTGCAATTGCAGTGCGGAATTAACACTCGTGGGAAACGTCAATTCTCCGCGCACTGCCTGGGAAACAATTAAACCGAAAGCCTGTAGTTTATTCATCATACGATCAATCCGCCTCAGATATTTTTCTAGTCAATAATTTCATGCGTGAGAAATTGAATGCCAGGCCCGGCCTTTATACTACAGATGGCATGTCATTCGCTTGTATTGAAGAATCCGATAATGCCAGCGCATGCAATAGCGATTCATCGCCGATGACAAACAATTTCGGCTGCTGTAATACCTGCAGCAAAAATGGCTGGCCTTCACGCAGGCGTCGGCGATAATCGGCCAGCGTATATAAGTTGGGATTGATTTTACGCCTCAAGGTTCGCTCGGCGGGGGCTAATCTTGTCAACAGATCGCCATAATTGGCTTCTTCTCCCACCAGCAACAAATCGATGGCGCTGCCTGGCATGTCCTGTCCCTTCGCCGTGGCGCCCGACACGAATGCCAGGTACAGCTGGGCACGCAAGGGCGCCAGGGTCGCGCTGAGCACGCCGACGATGCCGAAGGTTTTCTGCACCAGTCCGCTCAACTCGGGATACACGAGACTTTCCTTGTTGGGCCAGAAGCGCCGCACATTGCCGATCCGCTCCGACGTGATCAGTCCGGACTCATGCAGGCGCCGCAGTTCGCGCTGCGCCGACGCGCTGCCCAGCCCCGTCAAGCGCATGATCTCGTTCAAATGAAAGCCTTCATTCACGCGGACAAAGAGCAAACCCAGCAGTTTTTGTTGGGCGGGAGTGAACAGGGCTTGAGCAATCATGCGCCAAATCTTAGCATGAATGAACTGGAAACTGGCGTAGCGAAGACAATAGGACGTGATGCCGCAACAACGCGCGAATGCGCCATCGGCAGAAGAACGAGCCCATACACAACAACGTGGGAATCACACCGCAGCAGGCCACCGGTATTCTTGTGAGTGCTCACTTCAGATTTGCTGGTGCGCCGGACAGGCATCTTGGGCGATCCCTGCGCCAGTCTGGCGCCAACCACATCACCGGGATTCAGTCCATCAATTCAGACATGTCAGGCGTAACAGTAACTCGGCCATATTTATGCACAAACCGAATAGGGCGAATAGCGGCATACAGGTTTTATTCGCAATCTCAGCCATTAACAAGCGCATGGCTCAGCAAGAATTTTAATCTCCGGTCTATTCTTCATTTACTCGGACTGCCGATACTTCCATGCGCCAGATAAATGGCGCTTTGCCGTGGCGATACTGTTGAATATAAATAGACCGCCATGATTTTCCGTATTCCCCACTATTCACGCAAATGCTTGCGATAATAAGCATGCAGGCATAAAAAAACGGCACCCGAAGGTGCCGTTCTTGTCAGCTAGCAGCGTAGATTACGCTTCGTCGCCGTGGTGTTGCTGGGTTTCGATGTCTTGCAGCGCTTCGGCAGCTTCGCCAGCCATCGAGGCTTTCTCGGCCAGCAGCAGCGCTTGACGCTCTTCCACTTCCCACGCTTCTTTCTCTTTGCGTGCGCGGTGGAAGGCCAGGCCCGTACCGCCAGGAATCAGACGGCCGACGATGACGTTCTCTTTCAGGCCGCGCAGACCATCGCGCTTGCCCATGATCGCCGCTTCGGTCAGCACGCGGGTGGTTTCCTGGAACGATGCGGCCGAGATGAACGAATCGGTCGACAGCGATGCCTTGGTAATACCCAGCAAGACGTTCTCGTAGGTCGCAGGAATCTTGTTCTCCGACGTCACGCGATCGTTCTCGTCCAGCAGTTCCGAACGCTCTACCTGCTCGCCAACGATGTAGTTGGTGTCGCCGGCATTGACGATCTGCACGCGGCGCAGCATCTGACGCACGATCACTTCGATGTGCTTGTCATTGATCTTCACGCCTTGCAGACGGTACACGTCCTGCACTTCGTCAACGATGTAGCGTGCCAGCGCTTCGATACCCAGCAGGCGCAGGATGTCTTGCGGATCGGCCGGGCCGTCCACGATCATCTCGCCCTTGTTCACGACCTGGCCGTCATGCACCAGCACTTGTTTGTCCTTGGTGATCAGGAACTCATGCTTGTTGCCGTCCATGTCCGTGATTTCCAGACGCTGCTTGCCCTTGGTTTCTTTACCGAACGCAACCGTACCCGTGACTTCCGCCAGCATGCCGGCATCTTTCGGCGAGCGCGCCTCGAACAGTTCCGCAACGCGTGGCAAACCACCGGTAATATCGCGAGTTTTTTGCGATTCGGTCGGGATACGTGCCAGCACTTCACCCACCGATACCTGTTGACCGTCCTTGACCATGATCAGCGCGCCGACCTGGAAGCCGATCGCCACCGAGTGTTCGGTGCCGGCGATCTTGACTTCTTCGTTCGCGTCGTTGATCAGCTTGACTTGCGGACGCAGGGTCTTGGTCAGCGAACCGCGACGTTTCGCATCGATCGCCACCAGGGTGGACAGACCGGTCACTTCGTCGACCTGGCGGGCCACGGTGACGCCTTCTTCGACGTTCTCGAAACGCACTTGACCGGCGTATTCGGTAATGATCGGACGGGTCAGCGGATCCCACGTTGCCAGGGCAGTACCGGCCTTGATGACCATGCCGTCCTTGACGATCAGGGTCGCGCCGTACGGTACTTTATGACGCTCACGCTCACGGCCATGGTCGTCGGTGATCAGCACTTCGCCGGAACGGGAAATGACGATTTGCGCGCCCTTGCCGTTCGTTACGTAACGCATGGTTGCCGTGAAGCGGATGGTACCGTTCGACTTGGCTTCGACCGACGAGGCCACTGCCGCACGCGATGCCGCACCACCAATGTGGAAGGTACGCATGGTCAGCTGGGTACCTGGCTCACCAATCGACTGCGCCGCCACCACACCGACGGCTTCGCCGGCGTTGACCAGCATGCCGCGGCCCAGGTCGCGGCCATAGCACTTGGCGCACAGGCCGAAGCGCGTGTCGCAAGTCAGTGGCGTACGTACCTTGACTTCATCGATGGACAGACGCTCGATCTCTTCGACCATGTCTTCGTCCATCAGGGTGCCGGCGTCATACAGGGTTTCCTGGGTTTCAGGATTGACGACGTCATGCACCACCACGCGGCCGAGGATACGGTCGCGCAACGGTTCGATGACTTCACCACCTTCAACCAGGGCCTTCATGACGGTACCGTTCATGGTGCCGCAATCGTCCTCGATCACGACCAGATCTTGCGTCACATCAACCAGACGACGCGTCAGGTAACCGGAGTTCGCCGTTTTCAGCGCCGTATCGGCCAGACCTTTACGCGCACCGTGGGTCGAAATGAAGTACTGCAACACGTTCAGACCTTCGCGGAAGTTCGCGGTAATCGGCGTTTCGATAATCGAACCATCCGGTTTGGCCATCAGACCACGCATACCGGCCAACTGGCGAATCTGGGCTGCGGAACCGCGCGCGCCAGAGTCGGCCATCATGTAAATGGCGTTGAACGATTCTTGCGTCGACTGCGTACCGTCGCGGCGCGTCACGTCTTCGACTTTCAGCTGGTCCATCATGGCCTTGCCGACTTCATCCGAGGTCTTGCCCCAGATATCGACGACCTTGTTGTAGCGCTCGCCGGCGGTCACGAGACCCGAGGCGTATTGCTGTTCGATCTGCTTGACTTCCGACTCGGCCGTCGCGATCAAAGTCACTTTTTGAGGCGGTACCAGCATGTCGTCGACGCAGATCGAGATACCGGCGCGTGTCGCCAGGCGGAAACCCGATTGCATCAGTTTGTCTGCGAACACCACGGTGGCGCGCAGGCCGCACTTGCGGAACGACGTGTTGATCAGCTTGGAAATTTCTTTCTTTTTCAGCGCGCGGTTCAGCACCGAGAAAGGCAGGCCTTTCGGCAGGATTTCCGACAGGATCGCACGGCCGATGGTCGTTTCGTAACGCGTGACCGTTTTCTCGAATTCGCCCGTTTCGGCGTTTTTCGGGTATTCGGTAATACGCACGGTGACGCGGGTCGTCAGTTCGACTTCCTTGTTGTCGTAGGCGCGGATCACTTCCGACACGTCAGGGAACATCATCCCTTCGTTCTTCGCATTGATCGCTTCGCGGGTCGCGTAGTACAGACCCAGCACGATATCCTGCGATGGCACGATCGACGGTTCGCCGTTCGATGGGAACAGGATGTTGTTCGATGCCAGCATCAGGGTGCGTGCTTCCATCTGCGCTTCGATCGACAGAGGAACGTGGACCGCCATTTGGTCACCGTCAAAGTCGGCGTTGAATGCGGCGCAGACGAGCGGGTGCAGCTGGATGGCCTTGCCTTCAATCAGGACCGGCTCGAACGCCTGGATACCCAGACGGTGCAAGGTTGGTGCGCGGTTCAACATGATCGGATGTTCGCGGATCACGTCTTCCAGGATGTCCCATACGACCGGTTCCTGGATCTCGACCAGCTTTTTCGCCGCCTTGATCGTGGTCGCCAGACCCATCAGTTCCAGTTTATTGAAAATGAATGGCTTGAACAGTTCCAGCGCCATCAGTTTCGGCAAGCCGCACTGATGCAGTTTCAATTGCGGGCCCACGACGATGACCGAACGACCGGAGTAATCGACGCGTTTGCCCAGCAAGTTTTGACGGAAACGGCCGCCCTTGCCCTTGATCATCTCGGCCAAGGACTTCAGCGGACGCTTGTTGGCGCCGGTCATCGCTTTGCCGCGACGGCCGTTGTCCAGCAGCGAATCGACCGCTTCTTGCAGCATGCGCTTTTCGTTGCGCGTGATGATCTCTGGAGCGCGCAGCTCCATCAGGCGTTTCAGACGGTTGTTACGGTTGATGACGCGGCGATACAGATCGTTCAGATCCGAGGTCGCGAAACGGCCACCGTCCAGCGGTACCAGCGGACGCAGTTCCGGCGGCAGCACCGGCAGCACTTCCATGATCATCCAGTCAGGCTTGATGCCCGAACGTTGGAACGCTTCCAGCACTTTCAGGCGCTTGGCGTATTTCTTGATCTTGGCTTCGGATTTCGATTCCTTCAGTTCCACGCGCAGGGTTTCGGCATCGCGGTGGATGTCGATCGAGCGCAGCAGTTCACGGATACCTTCGGCGCCCATGAAGGCGGTGAAGTCGTCGCCGTACTCTTCGTACTTGGCGGCGTAGTCGTCTTCCGACATGATCTGGCATTTTTTCAGCGGGGTCATGCCTGGATCGGTCACGACGTATGCTTCAAAGTACAGCACGCGTTCGATGTCCCGCAGGGTCATGTCCAGGACCATGCCCAGACGCGACGGCAGCGACTTCAGGAACCAGATGTGCGCGGTCGGCGAGGCCAGCTCGATGTGGCCCATGCGCTCGCGGCGCACCTTGGCCAGCGTGACTTCGACGCCGCACTTTTCGCAGATCACGCCGCGGTGTTTCAGGCGCTTGTACTTGCCGCACAGGCATTCGTAATCCTTGATCGGGCCAAAGATCTTGGCGCAGAACAGGCCATCGCGCTCAGGCTTGAAGGTACGGTAGTTGATGGTTTCCGGCTTCTTGACTTCGCCGTAGGACCACGAACGGATTTTCTCAGGCGAAGCGAGACCGATCTTGATTGCATCGAAGGTCTCGTTGGTCTGTACTTGCTTGAATAGATCGAGCAGTGCTTTCATGTATCACTCCAGAGGTGATTAAATTTCTATATTCCTGAGACTACATTGCCCGGCGTGGTTTCCCAGCCGGGCTTTGTGTTTCCCAAACCAAATGACAGGTGTTGTCGTTTAGTTGCGTTCGAGGTCGATATCGATACCCAGCGAACGGATTTCCTTGACCAGCACGTTGAACGATTCCGGCATGCCGGCGTCGATCACGTGGTCGCCCTTGACGAGGTTCTCGTACACTTTGGTACGGCCATTCACGTCATCGGACTTGACGGTCAACATCTCTTGCAAGACATACGACGCGCCATACGCTTCCAGTGCCCAGACTTCCATCTCACCGAAACGCTGACCACCGAACTGGGCTTTACCGCCCAGTGGCTGTTGCGTCACCAGCGAGTAAGGACCGGTCGAACGCGCATGCATCTTGTCATCCACCAAGTGATGCAGTTTCAGCATGTGCATGACGCCGACAGTGACCTTGCGCTCGAACGCTTCGCCGGTGCGACCGTCATACATGGTCACCTGGTTTTTCGACGCGGTCATGCCCAGGTTCTTGGCGATGTCGTCCGGATACGCCAGGTCCAGCATGCGGCGGATCTCTTCTTCATTGGCGCCGTCGAACACTGGCGTGGCGAATGGAACACCTTTTTTCAGGTTTTCCGCCAGCTTCATGATCTCTTCGTCGTCGAAGTCGTTCAACTCTTCGGCACGGCCGTTGTCGTTGTAGATCGTCGTCAGGTACTTGCGCACTTGCTCGACCTTGGTTTGCGCCTTCAGCATTTCGCCGATGCGGATACCCAGACCCTTGGCAGCCCAGCCCAAGTGGGTCTCGAGAATCTGACCGACGTTCATCCGCGAAGGAACGCCCAGCGGGTTCAGCACAACGTCGGCTGGCGTGCCGTCGGCCATGTATGGCATGTCTTCCACGGGAACAATACGGGAAACCACACCCTTGTTACCGTGGCGACCTGCCATCTTGTCGCCCGACTGCAGGCGGCGTTTCACGGCCAGGTACACCTTGACCATTTTTTGCACGCCTGGTTGCAGCTCATCGCCTTGCGTCAGTTTCTTGCGCTTCTCTTCGAAGGCCAGATCGAACTGGTGACGCTTCTCGTTGATCGATTCCTTGATCGCTTCCAGCGCTACCGCTGCATCGTCGTCCGCAGGGCGGATGTCGAACCAGTGGTATTTGTCCAGATCGGCCAGGTATTCCTTGGTGATCTTGGCGCCTTTGGCCAGCTTTTTCGGGCCGCCGTTGACAACTTTGCCGATCAGCATTTTTTCCAGACGCTGGAAAGCATCGCCCTCCACGATACGCATCTGGTCGTTCAAATCCAGACGGAAGCGTTTCAGTTCGTCATCGATAATTTGCTGGGCACGCTTGTCGCGCACGATGCCTTCACGGGTGAAGACTTGCACGTCGATCACGGTACCGATCATGCCCGAAGGCACGCGCAGCGAGGTGTCTTTCACGTCCGACGCTTTTTCGCCGAAGATCGCGCGCAGCAGCTTCTCTTCCGGGGTCAGCTGGGTTTCGCCTTTTGGCGTTACCTTGCCAACCAGAGTGTCGCCGGCTTGCACTTCCGCGCCGATGTAGACGATACCGGACTCATCCAGACGAGCCAGCTGGTTTTCAGCCAGGTTCGAGATGTCGCGCGTAATTTCTTCCGCGCCCAGTTTCGTGTCACGGGCCACCACCGACAACTCTTCGATGTGAATCGAGGTGTAGCGGTCGTCCTTGACGACGTTTTCCGAGATCAGGATCGAATCTTCGAAGTTCAGACCATTCCATGGCATGAAGGCCACGGTCATGTTCTGGCCCAGCGCCAATTCACCCAGGTCGGTCGATGCGCCGTCGGCGATCACGTCGCGCTTGGCGACACGGTCGCCCACTTGCACGATAGGACGCTGGTTGATGTTGGTATTCTGGTTCGAACGGGTGTACTTGATCAGGTTGTAGATGTCGACGCCCACTTCACCCGCTTGCGCTTCGTCATCGTTCACACGAATCACGACACGGCCCGCATCGATGTAATCGACGATACCGCCACGCAACGCTTGCACGGTGGTGCCCGAGTCGACCGCAACGGTGCGTTCGATACCGGTACCGACCAGCGCTTTTTCCGGACGCAAGCAAGGCACGGCCTGGCGTTGCATGTTGGCGCCCATCAATGCACGGTTCGCATCATCGTGTTCGAGGAACGGAATCAGCGAAGCAGCGACGGAAACGATCTGGCCCGGCGCCACGTCCATGTACTGGATGCGCTCTGGGGATACCAGGATGGTTTCGCCGGCTTCACGGGCCGAGACCAGTTCATCGGACAGCATGCCTTCGTCGTTGATGGTCGCATTCGCCTGGGCGATGATGTAGCGGCCTTCTTCGATGGCGGACAGGTAGTCGATCTGATCGGTGATCTTGGAGCCTTCGACCTTGCGGTACGGGGTTTCCAGGAAGCCGTATTCATTCAGGCGGGCATACAGAGCCAGCGAGTTGATCAGACCAATGTTCGGACCTTCCGGTGTCTCGATCGGGCAGACGCGGCCGTAGTGGGTCGGATGCACGTCGCGCACTTCAAAGCCGGCGCGTTCGCGTGTCAGACCGCCGGGTCCCAGAGCCGATACGCGGCGCTTGTGGGTAATTTCCGACAGAGGATTGGTTTGGTCCATGAACTGCGACAACTGGGACGAACCGAAGAACTCGCGAATCGCGGCCGAAATCGGCTTCGAGTTGATCAGGTCGTGCGGCATCAGGTTGTCCGCTTCGGCCTGGCCGAGACGTTCCTTGACGGCGCGCTCAACACGCACCAGGCCGGCACGGAATTGATTCTCGGCCAGTTCGCCCACGCAACGTACGCGACGGTTACCCAGGTGATCGATATCGTCGACTTCGCCGCGGCCATTGCGCAGTTCCACCAGGATCTTGATCACGGCCAGCACGTCTTCGTTCGACAGGGTCATGGCGCCGGTCAGTTCATCGCGGCCAATGCGGCGGTTGAACTTCATGCGGCCCACGGCCGACAGGTCGTAGCGGTCCGAGTTGTAGAACAGGCCATTGAACAGCGCTTCAACGGAATCTTCCGTTGGCGGTTCGCCTGGACGCATCATGCGGTAGATCGCCACTTTCGCCGCCATCTGGTCGGCGGTGTCGTCGATACGCAGGGTTTGCGAGATGTAGGCGCCCTGATCCAGGTCGTTGGTGTACAAGGTCTGGATTTCGGAAATGTTGGCATCACGCAAGCGACCCAGCAAATCTTCGGTCAGCTCATCGTTCGCGGAAGCGACGACTTCGCCGGTGTCGCCATCGACGATGTTCTTCGCCAATACGCGGCCCAGCAGGTAGTCTTCCGGTACGGAAATGTGCTTGATGCCGGCAGCTTCGATATCACGCACGTGTTTCGCGTTGATACGCTTGTCTTTCAGCACCAGGGTCTTGCCCGACTTGTCGACGATGTCGAAACGCGCCACTTCGCCGCGCAGACGCTCGGAAACGAATTCCATTTCCGCGCCTTCGGAGCGCAGGTTGAAATTGTCGAAGACGAAGAAGTTCGCCAGGATTTGCTCGTGCGACATGCCGATGGCTTTGAGCAGGATCGTCACTGGCATCTTGCGGCGGCGGTCGACGCGGAAGAACAGGATGTCTTTCGGGTCGAACTCGAAGTCCAGCCACGAACCGCGGTAAGGAATGATACGCGCGGAGAACAGCAATTTGCCGGACGAGTGGGTCTTGCCGCGGTCGTGCTCGAAGAACACGCCAGGCGAACGGTGCAGCTGGGAAACGATCACCCGCTCCGTGCCGTTGATCACGAACGAACCGGTGGTCGTCATGAGCGGCAATTCGCCCATGTAGACTTCCTGTTCCTTCATCTCTTTGACGACGGGCTTGGTTGGCGATTCCTTGTCCAGGATCACCAGGCGCACTTTCGCGCGCAGCGGCGACGCGAACGTCAGGCCACGTTGTTGACATTCTTTGACGTCAAAGGCAGGATCGCCCAGAACGTACGACAAGAATTCGAGACGCGCAAAACCATTGTGCGACACGATAGGGAAAATCGAGGTGAAAGCCGACTGCAGGCCATCATTCTTGCGGCCGGACGGTGCTATGTCCTCTTGCAAGAAGCTATGATAAGACTCGAGCTGGGTCGCCAGCAGGAACGGAACGTGGTGAACGTTGGCGCGCTTCGCGAATGATTTGCGAATGCGTTTCTTCTCAGTAAATGAGTAGTGCATGGACACTCCGTGAGTGACAGAAAGGATAGAAAATTCAGGTTTTGCAAGTGTTCGTTTGCACCCGCTGCGTGTGACACAGACGAAACCTCAAGGCTCTGCTTTCCGGCTTGAATCGAATAAAAACTGCTGCTACAACTACATGACAAATACGATGCAGACGACAAAGGAGCCAAAGTCGGATTCCCCCCCTTGCGAGGGGGAACCTCAGACTTTGACTCGGGCGCTAACTGCCGCCGGTACAGATATTACTTCATCGAAGCGGTTGCGCCGGCTTCAACCAGTTTCTTCACTGCAGCTTCAGCGTCAGCTTTCGACACTGCTTCTTTCACAGTTTTTGGTGCGCCATCGACCAGGTCTTTAGCTTCTTTCAAGCCCAGGCCGGTGATTTCGCGAACTGCTTTAATGACGCCAACTTTGTTTGCGCCGAAGGTGTCCAGAACAACGTTGAACTCGGTTTGCTCTTCAGCTGCTGCGCCGCCTGCTGCTGCGCCGCCGGCTGCTGGAGCAGCCATAGCTGCTGCGGACACGCCGAATTTTTCTTCGAATGCTTTAACCAGGTCGTTCAGGTCCATTACGGACATGGCGCTAACTGCTTCCAGGATATCGTCTTTGCTAATTGCCATTTTGAAACTCCTAAATTTATTACGTTAGTTACATCAGATTGGTACTGAGAGAAAAAAGCGCGCGCTATTAAGCGGCTGCTGGGGCTTCTTCTGCTGCTGCTTCTGCAGGAGCTTCGGCGCCTTCGCCTTTTTTCGCTGCCAGGGCAGCCAGACCACGTGCAAAGCCCGAAACCGGAGCCAGCATAACGCCCAACAACTGCGAAATGAGGACTTCACGGCTAGGAATGCTCGCCAACGCGGTGACAGCAGCTGTATCCAGCGGCTTGCCTGCGTAGTTACCTGCTTTGATGACCAGTTTGTCGTTGGTTTTAGCGAAGTCAGCGATGACTTTAGCTGCTGCAACGGCATCGGCCGAGATCGAGTAGATCAACGGGCCGGTCATGGCATCTGCCAGGCTGGCGAATGCGGTACCTTCAACGGAGCGACGAGCCAGAGTGTTTTTCAACACACGCAGGTACACGCCTTGGGCACGCGCTTTAGCACGCAGTTGCGTCAAGTGACCAACCTGGATGCCACGATATTCGGCCACGACGATCGTTTGCGCATTTGCTACTTGTGCGGAAACTTCGGCGACGACGGCCTTTTTGTCATTCAGATTGAGACTCACGGTCAACCTCCTTAAATGATGTTCGGCAATCACAACCGAGTGGTTGAGCGCCTTGCATCGGTTCGAACACGGCGTCCGAAGTCAAGAAGTACTAAACTGAGCGGATGGATTCACGCAGCATGAGGACTACAAAACTTGTTCGGGTACACCATCTGCGTTGGGCACTGGCCGTTGCCGGCCAGCCTATTAACCTTCTGCATGTGCGATCGCAGTCGGCCCAACGGTCTTTGATTGTCTGCCGGCCTGGTGCGAACACCGGACCGACAGCCCAAAGATGCGCCCGCAGCGCCCGAAGGCGCCACAGGACTTGATTCTTTACTTAAGCTGCCAGGCTAGCCTGGTCAACACGGACGCCAGCGCCCATGGTCGACGACAGCGAAACCTTGCGCAGGTACACGCCTTTGCTCGATGCTGGCTTGGCTTTGTTCAGTGCGTCGATCAGTGCGACCAGATTCGACTTCAGATCTGCGTCAGCGAACGATTTACGGCCGATGGTAGCGTGGATGATACCGGATTTGTCGGTACGGTACTGAACTTGACCGGCTTTCGCGTTTTTCACGGCGGTAGCGACGTCAGGAGTAACAGTGCCAACTTTCGGGTTAGGCATCATGCCGCGTGGGCCCAGGATCTGACCCAGGGTACCAACGATACGCATGGTATCTGGCGAAGCGATGACGATATCGAAAGGCATGTCGCCGGCTTTGATCTGCTCAGCCAGGTCTTCCATACCAACGATGTCGGCGCCAGCTGCTTTAGCGGCTTCCGCTTTTTCGCCCGACGCGAAGACTGCCACGCGCACGGTTTTGCCGGTACCAGCTGGCAGCACGACGGAGCCGCGCACCACTTGGTCGGATTTCTTAGGATCAACACCCAGTTGTACCGATACGTCGATCGATTCATTGAACTTGGCCGTTGCGCACTCTTTGATCAGAGCGACAGCGTTGTCGAAAGCGTACACTTTGGTACGGTCGACTTTGGCTTTCAAAGCCTTGATACGTTTGGATAACTTAGCCATTATACAACACCTTCCACCGTGATACCGATCGAACGAGCGGAACCAGCGATGGTGCGTACAGCAGCATCCATGTCGGCAGCGGTCAGATCAGGGGTTTTCAATTTAGCGATTTCTTCAGCTTGTGCGCGGGTCAGCGTACCGACTTTGTCGGTATGTGGCTTCGGCGAACCTTTGGTGATCGCAGCAGCTTTTTTGATCAGGTAGGTTGCTGGAGGCGTCTTCATCACGAACGTGAAGGACTTGTCAGCGAACGCGGTGATCACGACCGGGATCGGCATGCCTGGTTCCATACCTTGGGTCTGCGCGTTGAACGCTTTGCAGAATTCCATGATGTTCAGACCGCGTTGACCCAGAGCTGGACCGATTGGTGGGGATGGGTTTGCTTTACCAGCTGGCACTTGCAGCTTGATAAAACCAATGATTTTCTTTGCCATGATGGCTCCTATCTTGGATTGAGTAGTAGCGCCCCGCCGATCCTACCCTGGCGGGGCTCCTCTGACCGGATTTTGCTGATACTGCCGCAACGCTCCTGGTGGCGCTTTCAAACCTACTGCGCGGCGCGATTTACGGCTTCCGATGCTCACTGTGCATTCGCACAGCTCCGCCTCTCAGCCACAACTCACATCCGCTCGCTACGGTTTTGTGAACCGCCTTTAAACTTTTTCGACCTGGCCGAATTCGAGCTCCACCGGGGTGGCGCGGCCGAAAATGGTGACCGAGACGCGCACTTTGGATTTCTCGTAGTTGACTTCTTCGACATTGCCGTTGAAGTCGGTGAACGGACCATCCTTGATGCGGACTTGCTCGCCCACTTCGTACAAGGTTTTCGGACGGGGTTTTTCAACGCCCTCCTGCATCTGGCGCATGATGGCATCGATTTCGCGCGCGGAGATCGGCGTCGGCTTGTTCGATTTGCCACCGATGAAACCGGTAACCTTGCTGGTATTCTTGACCAAGTGCCAGCTCTCGTCCGTCATTTCCATTTCAACCAGCACATAGCCAGGATAGAAACGACGTTCGGTGACGGACTTCACGCCATTCTTGACTTCGACCACTTCTTCGATCGGCACCAGGATCTGGCCGAACTGGTCTTGCATGCCCGCGCGCTCGATGCGCTCGGTCAGTGCGCGCATGACGCTTTTTTCCATGCCGGAATAAGCATGCACGACATACCAGCGCTTGCTGCTGACTGGCACGCTCAGCGCTGCACCAGTGTCCGCTACCGGAGCGTCGCCCGGAACGGACTCGTCCGCCGCTTCATCATGCACATTTTCGCTCATTATTTTTTCCAACCCAGAATTACGTCATACAACAAAAACTCGAGCAATTTATCCGTGCCCCACAGGAAAATCGCCATGACCAGCACAAAGGCAAACACGATCGCAGTAATCTGCGTGGCTTCTTTGCGGGTAGGCCAAACGACTTTCTTGGTTTCGCGCACAGCTTCTTTGGCGAAATTGAGAAATTCACGGCCGGTCGTCGAGACATACAAGAGCGCAACAGCAATAACCAAACCAGCCACAAGCGCGCTTGCACGCACCAGAGCTGGTTGGCCTGCCAGGTAATAAAACCCGACTACTCCTGCAATCGCAGCTACTATTGCCAGCGCGACTTTTATCTTGTCACTCGACGTGCTAACGGTTTGCACGGATTGATTTGACATTTTTCTACTTTCGGTGCCCTGCACCTTGACGGTGGCAGGGACGGAGGGCATCGAACCCCCAACCTTCGGTTTTGGAGACCGACGCTCTGCCAATTGAGCTACGTCCCTACGTAAAACTTTCGAGGAGTGCTATTCTACCACCCAGGACGCCCCGGGTGGAAGCATAACATTTCCTTATGCGAGGATTTTTGCAACCACGCCGGCGCCGACGGTACGGCCGCCTTCGCGGATAGCGAAGCGCAGACCTTCCTCCATCGCGATCGGGTTGATCAGCTTGACGGTGATCGACACGTTATCGCCTGGCATGACCATTTCTTT
>NZ_JAFLJN010000058.1:0-227 GCF_018682595.1 Janthinobacterium sp. JC611 | reverse complement strand
GCATCGTCGCCGCTCAGCGCCAGGTTCGTCACACGCACGGCCTTGCCGCTGCCCGCGTTCCTGTTGCCAAAGGCGGCGTTGCCGCTCACGCTCAAGGCGTCGCCAACGATGCGGTCGTCGCCAAAGTTCACCTGCGCGCCCGTCGTGCCGTCATACGTCTTGTTGACGCCGTTGACGCTCACGTTCAAGGTGCGCGCCGCGATGTCGGCCGTGGTGCTGCCCGTATT
>NZ_JAFLJN010000057.1:0-374 GCF_018682595.1 Janthinobacterium sp. JC611 | reverse complement strand
AGGCTATCCCACGTGTATGCGGTAACTCTGCCATCGGAACGGGTTTCGCTTTCCAGGCGACCAGCAGTGTCATAGCTATACGTACTGGTGCCAGTGTCAGGACTGACAATACTGCTCACCTGTCCAAAACCGTTGTATGTATAACGTGTTTGCAAGGGACGCGGATCAGTCACCGATGCCAGATTGCCCTGCGCATCATAGGTCATGGTCGTTGTACCGCCGTCAGCAGCTCTGCTGCTCACAAGACGGTTCGCCGCGTCATATTGATAAGTTGTAGCGCGGCCTTGCGCATCCGTGCTGCTCGTCAAATTACCATTGTTGTCATAGCGCTTTTCGACACGCTGCCCGTTATTGCCCAGTTGAGTATAGGGACG
>NZ_JAFLJN010000056.1:0-23071 GCF_018682595.1 Janthinobacterium sp. JC611 | reverse complement strand
GCCGATGATAGTGCTGCAACCAGTGTGAAAGTAGGTTATCGTCAGGCTTGTTATTCGAAAAAACCCCTTCCGGTGATCCGGTTGGGGTTTTTTTACGTCTGCTGGTTTTAGTGTGAGCCTCAAGCAATGACCTTTGCGTTAGCGGCATTGAGGGTCTGACCCCGGCTGTTCAGTAGATGAAAAAAAGCAGCGCTGTGCGCTGCCTTTGCTGGTTGACGCTCAGTTTTCCTGTAACACCTGGCGGAACAGCTGGTTCAACGCCTCCATGCCCCCGGATTTTTCTTCCTTTTCCACACTGAAGTGCTCCAGCCTGGCCAACTCTGCTTCAATGAAGACATTGAGTTTATCGATGCGTGGCGCCAGCTCTTTTTCCAGCGCGACCTTTTTGCGCTCGAGAAGGATATGGATATCCTCCAACAAACCTTCTTCCTTGGGCAGCAGGTGCAATAGAGCCGAAAATTCGATGGGTGGCGCGCTGCGATAGGTTTCGATCCAGCGCGTGGCCAGCAGGGGGCGCAAGACATAAAAATACTTCTTCAAGGGGACCATGTCCGCCATCAGGTAGCCGCGGTAATTCGTCTTGGCCATACTGCGGTAATGATAAATTCCCTTTTCCAAGGTGTAGATGGTATCGAGCAAGGCCTGGATGCCCGTCCTGAAGCCGTCCTTTTCCATATATTGAATCGGCGACTGTATCCACTCGATGACGGCAGGATTGGAGCGCCAGAAGAGCTGCAGCGCCTTGCGTACATCCCACCCATTCAAGTCGATTTCATCGACGATCGGATATTCGATCACATCGCGCTTGTCTTCCAGGTCGACGCTCAGGTACCAGTCCTGTGGACGCGCATAAATGAAGCGCACATCGAAATCGCTGTTCGGCGAGGCAAAAACCCCAGGCCCGGCTGCCTGATTCAATCGCCATTAAAATCCGCACGCCTTCCTTCTCTTCCACGGTCGCAAGGCGGCGCATGATTTCTACTCGTGTATCTTCTGGAATCATCGTTCTCTCTTCTTAGTTGCTTGAGGACACTTTATCCCAGTCGAGGGTAAAGCGGGCCAGGTATTTCTTGAGCCTGTCGGCATCGTTCGGTTTGGCTTTCGCCGCGCGCGATATGGCATACAGGGTGCGGCCCGCATCGGACATATTGTGCGATTGCCGGCAGACCTTGATCACGGCCTGCAACTGCAGCGCATCAAACAGGTCAAGCTGCGCGGCTGCCTCGCTTCCCATGATATCGGCCAGATCGATTTCCATGCCCCCGGCAGGCTTGTCATGATGCTGCCATAGCCGTTTCAGGCGCCTGATTTCCTCGTCGACCACGCCATCCGTGATGCGGCCAGCTTCCGACAAGGTGGCCAGGCGCGTGACGGCGGCCGACAAATCGCGGAAATTGCCGCTCCAGGCGGCCGACGGCGCGGTGGCAAAGCGCAAGAAACGCTCACGTGCCTCCCTGTTGAAGCGCACGCGTTCGCCGGTCTCGGCACCATATTGTGCCAGCAGGTATTCCAGGTTCGGTTCGATGTCTTCCGGCCGCTGCGCCAGGCCTGGCAATGCATAGGTCCACAGATTAATGCGCGCATACAGGTCTTCGCGGAAGCGGCCGGCCGCCACTTCCTTGCCCAGGTCGCGGTTGGTGCCGGCGATCAGCTGGAAGTCGCTTTGCACTTCCGTATCGGCGCCGACGGGGAAAAAGCGCTTTTCTTCGATGGCTTTGAGCAGCATCGCCTGCTCGTCGAGCCCCAGTTCACCGATTTCATCGAGAAACAACAAGCCCTTGTGCGCGCTGCGCAGCAAGCCGGGTCGATCCGAGCCCGCCCCCGTAAATGCCCCTTTGATATGGCCGAACAAGGTGGAGGCGGCACCATCGCCATGCAGGGTGGCGCAATTGAGGTCGATGAATTTGCCATCGATCTGGTGGCGCGACTTTTTCAGTTCATACACGCGGCGCGCGAGGAAGGATTTGCCGGCGCCGGTCGGTCCCATCAACAGCATGGGGGCTTTCGATTTGATGGCGACGCGCTCGATTTCATCGATCATGGCGTTGAACTTCGCATTGCGCGTGGCGATGCCGGACTTCAGGAAGGCCACGCCTTCGGCCTGCTCGCGCGTAAAACGCTGGGCTATCTGGTCGTAGCGCGACAGATCGAGGTCGATCAATGCGTAGCTGCCGGGATTGCCAGAGGCCTGACGCTTCGGCGGCGACGTTTGCACGAGACGGCCCGGAAAATAGCGCGCTTCCGTCATCAGGAACATACAGATCTGCACCACGTGGCTGCCGGTGGTGATGTGGATCCAGTAGTCTTCCTTGTCCGGATCGAAGGGATAGCTGTTGGCAAAATCGTAGAGGGCGCCATACACATTCTCGAAGTCCCAGGCATCGCTGATGGGCAGTTCATGGGCGATCAGCCTCGTTTCAGGCGAGACGCTGGCGATATCCTGCGATACCTGGCGAACCAGGTTGTCAAACTGGCTGCCTGCGTACAGCAGCTCGAAACGGTCGATGATCTTGTCTTCGTGCTGGGTCAGGGCGATGCTTGGGCGCCACTTTTCCCAGCGTGCCGCTCCCCTGCCATTGTCGAGCTGCGTGCCGAGAAAGCCGATGACGACGGTACGTTTTGCCTGCATGGTTGGGATAAATATTTATCTTAAAAGATAATTGTATTCCAAATCGCCACGACACGGATATTTTCAGTGCACAGCTAGCGTGAAAATATTATTTAATGAAATCAATTGGTTATGGAAATTTTTGAGGAAATATTGAAAGCTGGCACAGCGCTTGCAATAGAGGAGATAGCAACGAGATAAACGTAGAGAGCAGAGAGGAAGGAAAAATGGCCAACGCCCAGTTATTCCAGAGCGCGCAACAGACAGGAACCTTGCCAGCGGCCTTGGCGCGCAATGCGGAAGGCGCGCCAGCCTATGCGCTGACGCCGCGGCATCAGCTGGCGCAATACGCGGCCACCGGCTGCCTGAACACGACGTTTTATGCCAGCGCCGAAGCGCAACTGGCAACAGTAATCGAGCTGTGCCAGGCGGTCGAGCCGGCCTTCATTGCGCAGACGGCCGTGTACTGCCGCGAACGGGGCTACATGAAAGACATGCCGGCCTTGCTGGTGGCCGTGCTGGCGGCGCAGGGCGCTGCGCAATGCGCACCGGCATTCCGGCGTGTCATCAACAACGGCAAGATGCTGCGCAACTTCGTGCAGATCATGCGTTCGGGCGCCGTCGGACGCAAGTCGCTGGGATCGCGTCCGAAAAAACTTGTGCAGGCATGGCTGAACAGCGCTACGGAACAGGCCTTGCTGGCCGCCGCCGTGGGCAATGCGCCTTCGCTGGCCGACGTGGTGAAGATGGTGCATCCGAAACCGCAGGAAGCGTGGCGGGAGGCATTCTTTGCCTGGCTGATCGGCAAGCCCTACGACGCCAGGGCGCTGCCGCCGGCGCTGGCCGCGTTCGAGGCCTACAAGGCGGATCCTTCGCAAGCGATACCGGAGGTGCCGTTCCAGATGCTGACGGCGCTGTCCTTGAGCGCGCAGGATTGGGCGCAGATCGCCCGCCAGGGCAGCTGGCAGATGGTGCGCATGAATCTGAACACCTTTGGGCGTCACGGCGTGTATGCGATAGCCGGCATGCCGGAACTGATCGCGGCCAAGCTGCGCGATCCCGAGGCGATTGGCCGGGCACGGGTGTTTCCGTATCAGCTGCTGTCCGCGTACCTGGCGGCCGGCGAGAGCGTGCCGGCCATCGTGCGCGATGCGCTCGAGCAGGCGCTGGAAACAGCGTTGGCGAACGTGCCCCGGATCGCTGGCAGGGTGGTGGTCTGCCCCGACGTTTCCGGCTCAATGTCGTCGCCCGTCAGCGGTTTTCGCGGCAGCGCCACCTCGAGCGTGCGCTGCATCGACGTGGCGGCGCTGGTGGCGGCGGCCATGCTGCGCAAGAACCCGGATGCCATGCTGCTGCCGTTCGAGCACAGCGTCGTGACGTGCGGGCTGGTTGCGGATGACAGCGTGATGAGCAACGCGGCCAGGCTGGCGGCCATCGGTGGCGGCGGCACCAATTGCAGCGCGCCGCTGATGCGCATGAACAGCAAGAAGGAGCTGGCCGACCTGGTGATTTATGTGTCCGATAACGAATCGTGGATCGATGCGAAACGCAGCGGCGCCACGGCGACGATGGGACAGTGGCCGGTGTTCAAGCAGCGCAATCCGCAGGCGAAACTGGTGTGCATCGATATTGCGCCGCATGCCACGACGCAGGCGATGGAATGCGAGGATATCCTGAATATCGGCGGTTTTTCCGATGACGTCTTCAAGATCATCGCCGCCTTTGCCGCCGGCCAGCTGGACTCCGCCCACTGGATGGGAGAAATCGCCGCCATCGATATCGCGGCAACCGGTTGTTGAAGTAAAGCGCATGAATGCGGACAAGACTACATAAGAGACGTCCTGTCCAGCCTTGTCATGCGCCGCAGTGCCCCGAATGCAGACAGGATTACATCGATCAGCCGCGTCAAACCGGCCTGGCGTGCGCACTGCGCCGCCAGAAAATCCTGTCCCTCCTTGTCGGGTTGTCGTACTGATTACAATTGAAAATGAGAGAAGCGATGAAGAAAGAAGAATACGACGTCCTGCATACCGAAGGCAGCCGTCCCGTGAAAATGTGGACCCGTGGCGTGCCTGTCGAAGAAGCGGCAAAAAAACAATTGCGCAACACGGCGACCCTGCCGTTCATCTACAAGCATATCGCCGTCATGCCCGACGTCCACCTGGGTAAAGGGTCGACCATCGGCAGCGTGATTCCTACTCTGGGTGCCGTGATCCCGGCGGCGGTGGGCGTGGATATCGGTTGCGGCATGATGGCGGCGAAAACCACGCTGACGGCGAATGATTTGCCCGATAATCTGGGACCGCTGCGCAGCGCCATCGAGCGCGCCATTCCGCACGGAATGTCGCCCAAGACGCGCGGCGGCCAGCGTGGCCGCGACGAAGGTTCCTGGCATACGCCACCCTCGGTGGTCGATGCGGCCTGGCTGCAATTGAAGGATGAATTCGAGGCGATCTGCCTGAAAACGCCGAAGCTGAAAAACACGAACAATTATCGCCACCTGGGAACGCTGGGCAGCGGTAACCACTTCGTCGAAGTCTGCCTCGACGAACAGGGTTCCGTGTGGTTCATGCTGCATTCCGGCTCGCGCGGCGTGGGCAATGCCATCGGCACGCATTTCATCGAATTGGCCAAGCAGGATATGCGCACCCACTTCATCAACCTGCCCGACCAGGACCTGGCCTACCTGGCCGAGGGCACGCAGCATTACGACGATTACGTGGAGGCGGTGGGCTGGGCGCAGCGCTTTGCGCGCAACAACCGCGAAGTGATGATGCAGAACCTGATCGCCGCCGTGCGCACGGTCATCCATAAACCGTTCCAGACGCACGTGGAAGCCGTCAACTGCCACCATAACTATGTGCAGAAGGAGCACCACTTCGGCAAGGATGTGCTGGTCACGCGCAAGGGCGCCGTGTCGGCCCGCGCCGGCGAGCTGGGGATCATTCCCGGTTCCATGGGCGCGAAGAGTTTTATCGTGCGCGGCAAGGGCAATGCGGAGAGTTTCCATAGCTGCAGCCACGGTGCGGGACGCACGATGAGCCGCACGGAAGCGAAGCGGCGTTTCAGCCTGGATGACCAGATCCGCGCCACGCAAGGCGTGGAATGCCGCAAGGATGAAAACGTAATCGATGAGATCCCGATGGCCTACAAGGATATCGATGCGGTGATGCTGGCGCAGCGCGAGCTGGTCGATGTGGTGCATATATTGAAGCAGGTGGTCTGCGTCAAAGGATAAGAGAGAAAGCAGAGATGATAGAAATAGATGGAGCGCAAGGTGAGGGCGGCGGACAGATTTTGCGCTCGGCGCTGAGCCTGTCGATGATCACGGGACAGCCATTCCGGCTGACGAATATCCGTGCGGGGCGGGAAAAGCCCGGCTTGCTGCGCCAGCATTTGCTGGCCGTGCAGGCGGCGACCGCCATGTGCGGGGCGCGCACGACGCCGGTGGCGCTGCGCGCATCGAGCCTGGAATTCGTGCCTGGCCCCCTGCGCGGTGGCGATTACCGCTTCGCCATCGGCAGCGCCGGCAGCTGCACCCTGGTATTGCAAACCTTGCTGCCGGCCCTGCTGCATGCGGATGGGCCGTCCACCGTGCGCATCAGCGGCGGCACGCACAATGCCATGGCGCCATCCGTGCATTTCCTGCAGCGCGCGTATGGCCGCATCCTGCAGCAGATGGGGGCCGACATGCAGATCGAGCTGCTGCGCTACGGCTTTCATCCCGCAGGCGGCGGCGAGGTGGTGGCCACCGTGCAACCGTGCCAGCGCTTGCGGCCGATTCAACTGCTGCAGCGCGGCGAGCGCACGGCGGGGTATGCGGAAAGCGTGGTGGCGGGCGTGCACGTGAACGTGGCGCAGCGCGAGCTCGAGCGCGTCGCCGACGGCATGGGCTGGAGCGGCAAGCAGCTGCGCCTCGTCGGCTTGCCGGCGGAGCAGGGACCGGGCAATGTCCTGTTGCTGACACTCGAGCATGAGCATGTCACGGAAGTGTTCACTTCTTTCGGCGAAAAGTCCTTGCTGGCCGAATCGGTGGCCAAGCGCCTGTTGAACGAGGTGCGCGCCTATCTCAAGTCGGACGCGGCCGTCGGCGAGCACCTGGCCGACCAGCTCTTGCTGCCGATGGCGCTGGCGGGCGGTGGTGCCTTCAGCTGCAACAAGGTGTCGCAGCACGCGCTGACGAATGCCGAGGTGATTGGCCGATTCTTGCCCGTGCGTATCACTTTCGAGCAGCAGGCGCGAAGCAGCATCTGCACGGTGGCCGCCGCCTGATGCGCGCGGTGACACATATTACTGTTGCAGCTGTTCCAAATTGATACACGACCCGCCGGATCAGGGGTATCTGCGCATGGCATGGCATTTGCTCCTCTTGGATATTCACTAAAAAACCAAGGAGACCAGCATGACCTATTCCATTCGTACCCTGCTCGGCGTGGCGGCCGCGGGCGCCGTTGCCCTCACTTCCCTGCTGACCTTGCCGCATGCCTATGCGCACGGCAACGTCACGCCGCAAGGCGTCGACACCACGGGCTTGCCCAAGGTGGGCGACAAGTGGCTGGAACAAAATCCGTATCGGGGCAATAAACTGGCCTTGACCGTGGGCACCTCGGCCTACAACCAGAATTGCGCGCGCTGCCACGGCATCGAAGCCATCTCGGGCGGCATCGCGCCGGACTTGCGCCAGCTGGACCGCGATTGCTTCAGTATCAAGAATGAGACAAAGAAACAGGCTTGCTACAAGGAGACGGATAATTATTATCTGACCACCATACGCCACGGGAAAGTACGCAATGGCGCCGTGTACATGCCGCCGTTCGAGGGCGTGTTCAATCAGGAAGCCATGTGGGCCATCAAGACCTATCTGGAAACCCGCCGCGAGTCTAACTGATCCGATTGATCAAGAAGGAGTCCCATGCGTTCATTTCAACTCCGGGGCGCGCGCGCGATGATCTCGCTCGCCTGCCTGGCGCTGTGCGCGGCCGCGCCGGCGCGCGCCGACTGGCAGAAAGTACAGCAGTCGGGCAGCCTGAAAGTGGCTGTGTACAACGAGTTCGCGCCGTTTTCCGACAAGGGCACGGGCATCGATATCGACATCGCCGAAGCATTGGCGAAAAAGCTGGGGCTGAAATTGAGCTTGCTGCCATTTCCCGCCGGCGAAAACCTCAACGATGACTTGCGCAATATGGTGTGGAAGGGCCATTACCTCGGCTATGGTCCCGCCGACGTGATGCTGCATGTGCCGGTCGACAAGAAGTTGATGGCGGATAACGACAAGGTCGAGATCTTCGCCCCGTATTACGTGGAAACCGTGCGCCTGGCGCGCAGCGCGCAGGCCGTGCCGCAATTCGATGGCGTCGCTTCGCTGGCGGGCAAGCGCGTCGGCGTGGAAAAAGTGTCGATCGCGGCCATGCTGATGCTGGGCGAAGACAATGGCAAATACCGTGACGACGTGCGCATCTTCGACACGGCCGCCGAAGCCTTGCAGCAATTGCAGGCGGGCCAGCTCGACGCCGTGCTGGCGAATCGTTCGGAAATCGAATCGGTGCTGAAAAGCGATCCCGCTTTCCCCTTGAGCGAAGTGGCGTTCTCCCGCTTGCCGCGTGCCGGCTGGGCCGTGGGCCTGGCCGTCAGCCGCCAGCAGCTGGACGTGGCCAAGTTGCTGCAGGCGGCCATGAACGAGATGGCGGCCAGCGGCGAATTGAAAGCCATCTTCGAGAAATATGGGGTGAAGGAAGCACGGCCCTGACTTGGCTTGCTCTCGTTAAAAAGCCCGCGCATCTTCCGATGCGCGGGCTTTTTAATTAGAAGGAATACATGGCACTGACACCCAGCAACCAGTTACGTCCCGGCGCCGCTTCATAGTAGCGCTTGTTGCTGTCGCCGACGATGACGGAGCCCACGTAGGTCTTGTCAAAAAGATTGTTCAGACGGGCAAATTCCTTGAAGCGCCAGTTGCCCACGCTTTGCTTGGCATTCACGCGCGCGTTAAACACCGTGTAGCCGGGCGCCGGTTTTTCGATGTTGCTGTCTTCCGCATATACCTGGTTGCTGGCCACGCTTTCCAGCGCCGCGCCAACACGGTCGAATGTATCTTTCCAGGCCAGTTCCGCGAACAGGTTGGCGCTGGGCACGCCCGGCAAGCGGCTGCCTTCGCGCACGTTGCCAAACGCCTGGTCATACACGGCGTGCAGGCTGGTCAGCGCCACTTTGGTCGTGAAGCCATACGGCAGGTTCGAATCCAGCGACACTTCCATGCCCTGGCGCAAGGTTTTACCCGCATTGCGGTAGCTGGTGCGCCCGCCGCTGGACTTGTCGACCACCAGCTCGTCATTGGTCTTGATCTGGAACACGGCTGCGTTCACATGCGTGTTGTTATTGATCCTGGCCTTGACGCCCGCTTCCAGGTTGGTGCTGGTGGCCGGCTTCAAGTTGAAATTGAAGCCGCCGCCCGTGCCCGAGTAAAACAGTTCGTTCAGGGTGGGCGCTTCGAAGCCGCGCGCGGCGCTGACGTAGACGTTGACGTTCGGCGTCAGTTTGTACAGCAGGCCCAGCACCGGCGTCGTGTGGCTGAACTCCAGGCTGCCGCTGTCGTTGCCGTTGCTGAGGAAATGGTCGTCGACCGCCACTTTCATTTTGCTGTAGCGCACACCTGCGCTCAGCTGCCACGGTCCGCCTTGCCATTCCGCCTGGAGATACGGATCGAGGCTGGACACGACGTTCTGTTCGTCGCGGCGCAGCTTGCCCTTTACGCCAAAGCTATTGCCGATGAAGTTTTCATAGCCGGTGCGGTCATCGCTGGAGCGGCCATAGTCGATGCCGATGGTGGTGCTCAGCTTGCCGCCAGCCAGCTGGTTCACGTGCAGCCAGTTGGTGTCGATGCCATAGAATTGGCGCTGGAAATCGACCACGCCGCCCGAATGGCTGGCTGGCGCCTGGAAACCCTTGGTAAACGCCTGGTACTGGATCACGTCACGGTTGCCGCCATACACCATCACGTGCAGGCGGTCATCGCCGAACGATTGCTCGTAGGTGGCGCCGATCTGCTGGTGGTCGATGCTTTTGCGGGTGTTGTAGCGCTCGGCCAGGGTGCGCTTCGGGTTTTGCGTATCGGTGGTGTCGATTTCGCCGGCGCGCGGGTTTGCTGCAAAGGTCGCCCAGGTGACGCCCAGCGGGTCTTGCGTATTGCCTTGATGCAGGCTGTTGGCGACGATGGTCAGCTTGCTGTCCGCATTCGGCTTGACGGTGATCTTGCCGAACGCCTGTTCGCGCGTGGCGGCGCTGTGGTCGCGGAAGCCGTCCGTGCGGAAGCGCGAGCCGTCGAGCACGTAACCGATGCCGCCCGCCTGGCCTTGTGCCGACAGATCCACCTTGCTGGTGCCGTAGCTGCCGCCCGTCACGTTCAATTCGACGGACGGGGGATTTTGCCCATCCTTGGAAAACAGCTGGATCACGCCGCCCGAGTGGTTGCCGTAGATGGCGGAAAACGGTCCGCGCAGCACTTCGATGCGCTCGGCCGTATCGAGGTTGAAGGTGGCGGCCTGGCCCTGGCCGTCCGGCATGCTGGCGGGAATGCCATCGCTGATCAGCTTGACGCCGCGCACGCCGAAGGCCGAGCGGGCGCCGAAGCCGCGCGACGAGATCTGCAAGTCTTGCGCGTAGTTCTGGCGGTTTTGCACGACCAGGCCCGGCACGGCGGCCAGCGCTTCCGACGCGTTGACGCGGATTTGACCCTCCTGGATGCGGGCGCTGTCGACCACGTCGATCGAGGCCGGCACTTCCTGGCTGGGGTGGGCGATGCGGCTGCCGCTGATGACCACCGTATCCATCAGTTGTGCGCCCGGATCTGCGGCCTCGGCGGCAAAGACGTGGGGGGCGAGGGTGGCGCTGCCGGCGACAAACAGGCTGGCGATGGTGTTCAGGCGGAAACGGTGTTGCATGCGGATTCTCCAATGTGAATAAAAGCCTGCTTGATCGCGTGCGCGGTACAGGTCTGCGTAGGTGTATCAAGCAATATGCCTGCCATGTCTCCATTGGTGGGCTGAAATTATACGCGTGTCAGTGGCACGGCGTTTGCATACAGCAATTGTCAGAGGCGCCGCTACCGCGCGCCTTTCCCTCGTTTTGCCATTGAAAAGGTAATTATGCCCAACTTCTTCTCGCGCTTGCGCCAGGTGTGCTGGCTGCTGCCTGCGCTTGCCAGCACGGCCGTCCTGGCCGCTCCGTTTGCCTATGTCCCCAATGAAAAATCGGGCACCTTGAGCGTGATCGACACGGCTACCGACCAGGTCCTGCGCCAGATCGCGGCAGGCCAGCGTCCGCGCGGCATCGCCGCCGACCCCACCGGACGACAATTGTTTGTCACGGACGCGGCCAGCAGCGCCTTGCTGCTGATCGACAACGCTGGCGGCGCGCCCGTGCGCACGGTGACGCTGGGCAAGTCGCCCGAAGGCGTCAGCGCCTCGCAAGACGGTAGTCACGTGGCCGTGGCCGTCGAGGAAAACAATAGCGTGGCCTTGCTTGATGGTCAGTCGGGCACCTTGCTCGCCGACATCAAGGTACAGGGACGCAATCCGGAACATGCCGTCTTCAGCCCGGATGGGCGCTGGCTGCTGGTCAGCGCGGAGGAGGCCGAGCAAGTCGATGTCATCGATGTGGCGCAACGCCGGCAGGTGGCGTCCATCGCCGTGGGATTGCGTCCGCGCGGCATCGGTTTCAGTCCGGATTCGGGCCGCGCCTACGTGGCGTGCGAACTGGTCAACGCCGTCTACGTGATCGATATGGCCGCGCGCAAGGCGATTGCCACCATTCCAGCCGGCAAGAATGCGAATGGCATCGTGGTCCATCCCAGCGGCAAGCAAGTATATGTCTCGAATGGCATCGATGGCACGGTGATGGTGATCGATACGGCCAGCAACAAGGTGACGGCCACCATAGCCGTCGGCAAGCGCCCGTGGAATATGGCCATCACGCCGGACGGCGCCAAGCTGTACGTGGCCAATGGCCGCTCGAACAGCGTGTCCGTGATCGACACGGCCAGCGCGCGGAAGGTGGCCGATATTGCCGTAGGCGAATTGCCATGGGGCGTGGTGATTCGGTAGTGATACGGGAGCGGGTGTTCCAGTCTGGTACACCTGTTCCATTGTGCAGCGGCGCAGGGGCGCAGCAGCAGGGCTGGCCCGGATTGGAACAGGAGGCCGCCACCCTGTTCAAAACGCCAACAGCCGAACGCCTGCCTTTCATGCCCCGCGCATGCGCCGAAAAGCGCGCCGGGATTGACGCCACGCCCTTGTAACAAGGGTAAAACCGGCTAAATTTGTCGTGAGACGGCGAGCTGGCACGGCATTTGCGGAAGACTCCGTGTACTCACCCCATCTGTACCAGGACGTTTGATTTTAATTAACGCAGTTCCATTCTAATTAACCCGATAGAGGACGACATGAATCTCGCAGACATCAGCAAACTGGGCGTCGCCAATCCCTTCAAACAACGCTATGACAATTACATCGGCGGCAAATTCGTTGCACCAGTAAAAGGTGAATACTTCCCCAACATCACGCCCATCACGGGCTTGCCGTTTTGCGAAATCGCCCGTTCCACGGCGGAAGACGTCGAGCTGGCGCTCGATGCCGCGCATGCCGCCAAGGATGCCTGGGGCAAGACCTCACCTGCCGAGCGCGCCAATATCCTGAACCGCATCGCCGACCGCATCGAACAGAACCTGAGCCTGATCGCCACGGCGGAAACCATCGACAACGGCAAGCCGATCCGCGAAACGATGAATGCCGACATTCCGCTGGCCATCGACCATTTCCGTTACTTCGCCGGTTGCATCCGCGCCCAGGAAGGTTCCGTCGCGCAAATCGATGCGGAAACCTATGCCTATCACTACCACGAGCCGCTGGGCGTCGTGGGCCAGATCATTCCGTGGAATTTCCCGATCCTGATGGCCGTGTGGAAACTGGCGCCAGCCCTGGCCGCCGGCAATTGCGTCGTGCTGAAGCCGGCCGAACAGACGCCCGCTTCCATCATGGTGTTGGTCGAGCTGATCGGCGATCTGCTGCCGCCGGGCGTGCTGAACATCATCAACGGTTTCGGCCTGGAAGCGGGCAAGCCGCTGGCGTCGAGCAAGCGCATCGCCAAGATCGCCTTCACGGGCGAAACGGGCACGGGCCGCTTGATCATGGGTTATGCGGCGCAAAACCTGATTCCCGTCACCCTGGAGCTGGGCGGCAAGTCGCCGAACATCTTTTTTGAAGACGTGATGGATGCGGACGACGAGTATTTCGACAAGTGCCTGGAAGGTTTTGCCATGTTCGCGCTGAACCAGGGCGAAGTGTGCACCTGCCCATCGCGCGTGCTGATCCAGGAATCGATCTACGAAAAATTCATCGAACGGGCCCTCAAACGCGTGGCCGCCATCAAACAGGGCAACCCGCTCGACTCGTCCACCATGATCGGCGCGCAAGCGTCGCAGGAGCAGCTGGAAAAAATCCTGTCCTACCTCGACATCGGCCGCCAGGAAGGCGCCGAAGTACTGGCCGGCGGCGAGCGCAACACGCAGGCGGGCGACCTGGAAGGCGGCTACTACGTGCTTCCGACGGTGTTCAAGGGCAATAACAAGATGCGCATCTTCCAGGAAGAGATTTTCGGGCCCGTCGTGTCCGTGACCACCTTCAAGGATGAGGCCGACGCGCTGGCGATTGCCAACGATACCTTGTATGGCCTGGGCGCCGGCTTGTGGACGCGTGACGGTTCGCGCGCCTTCCGCATGGGCCGCGCCATCCAGGCGGGCCGCGTGTGGACCAATTGCTACCACCTGTATCCAGCCCACGCCGCGTTCGGCGGCTACAAGCAATCGGGTATCGGCCGCGAAAACCACAAGATGATGCTCGACCACTACCAGCAAACGAAGAACTTGCTGGTGAGCTATAGCCCGAAAGCCCTGGGCTTCTTCTAAACCGGCAACAGGCGCCGCGCCTGTTCATCGGGCGCGGCGCGCAGAAAGGGATGCCATGAGTGCAGCAATTGCCAGGGTGGTCGCCACCGATGCGGCGCTGGACATGATGGACAAATTGCGCCAGCGTCACGGCCCGCTGATGTTTTTCCAGTCGGGCGGCTGCTGCGACGGCAGCGCGCCCATGTGCTATGCGCTGGGCGAGTTCGATGTCAGCGACACCGACATTTATCTCGGCAATTTGAATGGCACACCGTTCTACATGGGACTCGAGCAATTCGCGTACTGGGAGCATACCCAGTTGATTATCGATGTGGTCGATGGCAATGGCGGCATGTTTTCACTCGACAACGGCACGGGCAAGCGCTTCCTGACGCGCTCGCGCCTGTTCACGGACGAAGAGTGCGCCTTGCTGCATGCGCAGCCGCGCGACCACGGCAGCACCTGATATATACACATACTAATAACAGAGGGAGATGATTGTGCAGAAAAAAATCATGGGGATACTCGTCGGTTTGAGCATGGCCACGCTGGCCCAGGCGGCCGACGTGGGCAATGTCACGACCGCCATGCTCGACAGCACGGCGAAGAATCCGGCCAGCGTGCTGTCGTTCGGCATGGGCACGCAGGGGCAGCGCTACTCGCCGCTGACGCAGATCAATGACAAGACTGTGGCCAAGCTGGTGCCGGCCTGGTCGTTTTCGTTTGGCGGTGAAAAACAGCGGGGCCAGGAATCGCAGCCGCTGATTCACAACGGCAAGATGTTCGTCACGGCATCGTATTCGCGCATCTTTGCCGTCGACCTGAAAACGGGCGCCAAGCTGTGGAAGTATGAGCATCGCTTGCCGGACGGCATCATGCCCTGCTGCGACGTGGTCAACCGCGGCGCGGCCCTGTATGGCAACCTGGTGATTTTCGGCACGCTCGATGCCTATCTGGTGGCGCTGGACCAGAACACGGGCAAGATCGTCTGGAAGGAAAAAGTCGATGACTACGCGGCTGGTTATTCGATGACGGCCGCGCCGCTGATCGCCGAAGGATTGTTGCTGACGGGCGTGTCGGGCGGGGAATTCGGCATCGTGGGCCGGGTCGAGGCGCGCAACCCGATGACGGGCGACCTCGTGTGGAGCCGTCCGACGGTGGAGGGCCATATGGGCCACCGCTACGACAAGGATGGCAAGGCCATCGACAACGGCGTGTCCGGCACGGCGAACAAGACGTGGCCCGGCGACCTGTGGAAGACGGGCGGCGCCTCGACGTGGATGGGCGGCACCTACGATCCGCAAACCAGGCTCGCGTATTTCGGCACGGGCAACCCGGCGCCATGGAATAGCCACTTGCGTCCCGGCGACAATCTGTACTCGTCGTCCACCGTGGCGCTGGACGTGAAAACGGGGCAGATCAAGTGGGCGTATCAAAACACGCCGAACGATGCCTGGGACTTCGACGGCGCCAACGAGTTCGTCACCTTCGACATGGATGGCAAGCGCTACGGCGGCAAGGCCGACCGCAACGGTTTCTTTTACGTGATCGACGCCAACACGGGCAAGCTGCAGAATGCCTTTCCGTTCGTGAAGAAAATCACCTGGGCCAGCAGCATCGACCTGAAGACGGGCCGGCCGAACTTTATTCCCGCCGGCCGCCCTGGCGACCCGACCAAGGGCGAGGAAGGCAAGAAGGGCACGACCGTGTTTGCCGCACCCGCTTTCCTCGGTGCAAAAAACCAGATGCCGATGGCGTACTCGCCGCAAACCAAGCTGTTCTACGTTCCCGCGAACGAATGGGGCATGGATATCTGGAACGAGCCGATCAGCTACAAGAAGGGCGGCGCCTTCCTCGGCGCCGGTTTCACCATCAAGCCTTTGTTTGACGACTACATCGGCGCCATGCGCGCCGTCGATCCGAAGACGGGCAAGATCGTCTGGGAAATCAAGAACAACGCGCCGCTGTGGGGTGGCGTGATGAGCACGGCGGGCAACCTGGTGTTCTACGGCACGCCGGAAGGTTTCCTGAAAGCCGTCGACGCGAAGACGGGCAAGGAACTGTGGAAATTCCAGACGGGCTCCGGCGTCGTGGCGCCGCCCGTCACCTGGCAGGATGGCGACACGCAATATGTGGCCGTCGTTTCCGGCTGGGGTGGCGCGGTGCCGCTGTGGGGCGGCGAAGTGGCGAAGAAGGTCAATTTCCTGGAGCAGGGCGGTTCCGTGTGGGTCTTCAAGCTGGCGTCGAAGTAACGGGGTGAAGCATCCGGGCCACTCGGATGGGTGTCTCCCTGTCCGCCGGATGTTTTCTTTTTGCTGACGGCCCAGGCCGTCAGTTTTTTGTTTACCTGGCCGCCCACTATGCAAACTCGCGGTCAAAAAATGAACACTATCAGTGGCGATTGATCCGCCGTTGCACACGTTAAATGCGCTTTCTCTCTTTCTCCCTCTGAGCCTTGCTGGGCACGCTTATTGCCAAAGCTTGAGGTACATCAATCACTGGTGTGCACACTAAAAACAGAGAAGAAAGAGGAGAAGCAATGAACACATTGAGCAAGCTGGGGAGCCTGGGTGTCATGACAATCGCAGCGATGGGACAGGCGCAAGCCGTCGATATCAAGGCTGGCGACTGGACGGTGTCGGTGGGCGGCATCGTCAACGCGTATTACACGCAAGTGTCGTGTTCGGGCGATGCCGTGGGCGGGCTGGCGCTGGGTGGCCAGGCGCTCGGTTGCGGCGGCGAGAAGGACCGCACGACGATCGGCAACGGCTTGCTGCCGAATGGTTTGATCACCTCGGCAAGCTCGCGGTTGGGCGAGTACGACGTGAAAGCCTTGATCGGCATCTACAACTCGACGGCCACCGACAGCGCCATCAGCCAGAACAGCGTGGTCGATGTGCGCCAGGCCTTCTTTACATTTGGCAATGAGCACATGGGCACCTTCAAGCTGGGCCGCGACTATGGCATCTTCGGCGCGAACGCGATTTTGTCCGACATGACCTTGCTGGGCTCGGGCGCACCGGTGCAGGCGACGCAGCGGGGCAGGGTGACCCTGGGCCATATCGGCGCCGGCTATACCTACCTGGGCAACTATGGCCAGATCATGTACAGCTCGCCGAAGTCGGGCGGCGTTGGCGTCGACGTGGCGCTGGTCAGCCCCGTTTCCGATACGCCCATCGTGGCAGGCTCGACCTATTCTTCGAAGTCGAGCCCGCAAGTGCAGGCGCAAGTAACGTACGCGCAGGACGGCTTGAAAGCCTGGTTGGGCGTGAAGTCGCAAAAGTTCACCTCGAAAACACCTGGCGTCGATGACTTGACCATGCGCGGCGTGGAAGTGGGCGGCTCGTATCAGATGGGGCCGGCTGGCGTGCTGGTCAACTTCCAGGGCGGCAAGGGGCTGGGCATCTTGTCCGATGCGGACCAGGGCGATACCAAGTCGAAGAACTGGCTGCTGCAAGGCACGTACAAGACGACGGACAAGCTGAAACTGGGATTGTCCTACGGCATCAGCAAGAACGATGACAATACGGCTGGCACGGGCGGCTTGAAGTCGAACGCCAACCTGACCCTGGGCGCGTACTACTCGCTCAACAGCGCGATCACCCTGGTGGGCGAGCTGGGCCAGACGCGCTCGAAAGGCTTTGCGGGCGGCGAAGCGAAGATGAATGGCGTGTCCCTGGGCGGCATCATTTTCTTTTAACTCATCAACGCGGCGCCGGCATCCCCGGCGCCGCACGGAGCACAATGCATGCGGATAATGCGCTTGTTCATCGGATGCTGGCTATTCCTGTTCATTCTGGGGCAGGCGTGGGCGGGCGTGCTTAGCAAAGCCGAGCTGGCGCGGCGCTTCCCCGCGCCGCTGGTGGTGGGCGAGAAAGACGCTGACTTGCCCGTCTGGCCCTTGTTCAAGCAAAACGCCACGGCAACCGAACTGGTCGGCTACGTGTTTGAATCCGTGGACCTGGCGCCGATTCCCGGCTTTTCTGGCGTTCCCGTCAATCTGCTGATCGCCATCGATCCGCAAGGCAGTTTTCTCGACGTGGCCGTGCTGTCGCAGCACGAACCCGTCTTTCTCGACGGCCTGGGCGAAGCGCCCTTGTTTCAGTTCGTCAAACAGTACCAGGGCTTGTCGCTGAAACAGAACATCGCCATCGATGCCAAGAAGAAACGCGCGCCAGATGCGACCCACGCCGATATCGATGGCGTGTCGAAGGCCACGGCTTCCGTGCGCATCATCAACCAGAGCGTGCTCGCCTCGGCCTTGAAAGTGTCGCGCAAAAAACTCGGCTTCGCGCAAGGCCGCGACCCGGACCAGATCGCCCGCATCCGCATGGACGTGTTCGAAAAGCTGGACGTGGCGCAGATGCTCGAACAAGGCTTGATCCAGCATGTGCGCCTGAGTAACAAGGAGGTGGAAACCTTGTTCGCCGGCGGTCCCGGCGCGGGACTCGATGTGGAAGCCACGCGTGAGCCCGATGGCGTGTTCATCGACCTGTACCTGGCCTATGTGTCCGTGCCCACGGTGGGGCGCAATCTGTTGACGGAGCGCAGCTGGAACAAATTACGCAACCGGTTGGACGAGGGCGATCACGCCATCCTCGTCATGTCGCGTGGGCGCTACAGCGTGCTGGGCGACGATTTCGTGCGTGGCACGGTGCCGGACAGGCTGTTGCTGAAGCAGGATGGCTTGCCCATCGACATGCGCGACCTGGACCTGGAGTTGCAGTTGGTGGATGCGGGGCCGTTGCCGACGGAAAATATCGCGGTCTTGCGCGTCATCAGCCAGGCGGGGCTCGATGCGGCCAGCCCGCTGGCGTTCACGTTGCCGATCACGCGCAGCAAGGGCATCGTGTATCCGGAACGCATTGCGCGCAATGTCGATGTCAGCTACCGCTTGCCGGCCGAGTTTTATACGGCGCCACAAGGCGATGATGCCACGTGGCGCGGCACGTGGCAGAGCCGCAAGGCTGAGTTGCTGACCTTGCTGGCTGGGCTGGCGCTGCTGGCCGGTGCATTGGCATGGCAGAAACGCCTGGTGCGCGATGGCCGCCAGTTTGTCTGGTTCCGCCGCCTGTTCCTGGTGTTTACGATTGGCTTCGTTGGTTATTACGCGCAGGGGCAGTTATCGATCGTCAACATCACGAGCGTCATCCAGGCCCTGCTGGCGGGGCGCAGCCTGGGCTTTTTCCTGTTCGATCCGATGACGGTGATCCTGTGGGCGTTCGTCCTGCTCAGCCTGCTGATCTGGGGACGCGGCACGTTTTGCGGCTGGCTGTGTCCGTTCGGCGCCCTGCAGGAATTCACGGGCAAGCTGGGCCAGTGGTTGCGCTTGCCTCAATGGAAGATCAAGCCGCGCCTCGATGGGCGCTTGAAATGGATAAAGTATGGCTTGCTGGCGGCCATACTTGGCAGCAGCGTGTTTTCCAGCCAGATCACGGACAAGCTGGTGGAGCTGGAGCCGTTCAAGACGGCGATTACCCTGAACTTCGTGCGCGCCTGGCCCTTCGTCGCGTATGCCGTGGGCTTGTTGCTGCTCAGCAGTGTGTCCTATAAATTCTTTTGCCGCTATCTGTGCCCGTTTGGCGCGGCGCTGGCGTTGCTGGGAAGGTTTCGTCTGTTCAACTGGATTCCGCGCCGCAAGGAATGCGGCACGCCGTGCCAGACTTGTCGCCACCGTTGCGAGCATCACGCCATCGCGGCTAGCGGGAAAGTCGATTATGGCGAGTGTTTCCAGTGCATGGATTGCGTGGTGATTTACGCCAGCGATGAAAAATGCGCGCCCTTGATGCTGGAAATCAAGCGTGCCCGCACCATCCCCATCGTCAGGGTCACGGCAGAGGAGAGCAGCAATGCAGCGTAGAACGTTTATTTCCGCAGCCATTGGCAGCGTGGCCGGCATGGCGGGTTTGTCTTTGCCCGGCAGCATGGCGCGCGGCACGGTCACGGCGTCCGGCGTGCGTCCGTATCAAGGCGCCGCGCTGGCGTTTGGCACGACCATCGCCGTCACCGTATTGCACCACGATCAGCGTCAAGCCGAGCTGGCCATTGAAGACGCCTTGCACGCGGCCAGGAATATCGACCGGCTGATGAGCATTTACAGTCCCGCCAGCCAAGTCTTTCAGCTGAACCGTGACGGCCGATTGGCGCGGCCGGATGCACACCTGCTGGCCGTGCTGGCGCAGGCGCAAGCCTTGTCGCAATGGAGCGATGGGGCGTTTGATATCACCGTGCAACCTTTGTGGCAGTTGTTTCGCGCGGCGGCAGGCCAGGCCAGCTTGCCGACGGACACCTTGCTCCGTGCCGCGCAGGCGCGGGTAGGTTGGCGCCACCTGGCGTGGGATAGCCGCGAAGTGCGTTTTCTCCAGCCCGGCATGGCGCTGACCTTGAATGGCCTGGCGCAAGGTTATGCGGCGGACATGGCGCTGGCTGCCGTGCAGGCACGCGGCATACGGCATGCACTGCTCGATACGGGCGAATTCGTTGCGCGGGGACAGCGTTCCCTGCGCCGCCCGTGGACCTTGGGCATCCAGGACCCGCGCGACGCGGAAATCCTGGCAGCCACCCTGACAGTGGAGGGGCGCAGCGTGGCCACATCGGGCGATTACGAATGCACGTTCACGCCCGACTTCGTGCATCACCATATCTTCGACCCTGCGAGGGGTGATTCGCCGCGTGAACTGGCCAGCGTCACCGTGCTGGCGCCCACGGGTTTGCTGGCCGATGGTTTGTCGACCACCTTCATGGTGATGGGCGCGGCACGTGCGCATGCGATGGCCGCGCAAATGGAGGGCGTCGACCTGATGACCATCGACAAGCAGGGCCGGCGTGCGATGTCGCCCGGCTTTTCCCGTTTACTTTAGGCTATTTCAGATGCGGCACCTTGCGATAGATCGTGTTGCGCGACACGCCCAGGGCCCGCGCCGTGGCCGAGACGTTGCCGCCGTGGGCATCGAGCGACTTGAGGATCACGCTTTGCTCCATCTCTTCCAGGTTGGCGCCGGCCGCGATCATGCGGTCCGTGCTGGCGCTGGCGGCAGTCGCTTGCGTCATCTCGATATCGTCGAGGAAATCATCAGGCATGTGGCGCAAGCAGATTTCATGTTCGTCGCCTGCCATGACGATGGCCGTGCGCAACAGATTGGTCAGCTGGCGGAAGTTGCCCGGCCATTTATGCTGGTGGAACATGCGCAGGATGTCGGGCGCCACCGTGTAGCGCGTGTCGGGCGCTTCCGTCGCGAGGATTTTTTTCACGACTGTGTCCAGGTCCGTGCGCTCGCGCAGCGGCGGTAGTTTGACGACCAGGCCATTCAGGCGGTAATACAAGTCTTCGCGAAACAACCCCTTGGCCATGCGTTCGCGCAAGTTATGATTCGTGGCGCAAATGAGTTCCACATTGACGGTGATCGATTTGCTGCTGCCCAGCGGCGTGACCATGCGTTCCTGTAGCACGCGCAACAGGCGCGCCTGCAAGCCAAACGGCATGTCGCCGATTTCATCGAGGAAGAGGGTGCCGCCATTGGCTTGCAAAATCTTGCCGATGGCGCCCTTCTTGCGCGCCCCCGTAAAGGCGCCATCTTCATAGCCGAACAGTTCGGACTCGATCAGGGTTTCCGGGATCGAGGCGCAATTGACGGCAATAAACGGTCCCATGGCGCGCGGCGAGTCGTTGTGAATGGCTTGCGCCAGCAATTCCTTGCCCGTGCCCGTTTCGCCCATGACGAGGATGGGAATGTCGCGTCCTAATACTTTGTTGACCTTTTCGATCACCAGTTCCAGCTGCGGATCGCCCGTGCGCAGATAGCGCAGGCCGGACAGGCGGCGCGCCGCGTTGGCCGCATGGCTGGCCGACGCGGGAACCTGGGCCGGCACGGCGTTGATATCGCTATGGTCGGTGCTGGCGGTAAAGCCGTGCTGGAAGACGCTATTGGACAGGCGCAACTGTGCGCGACCATACACGCGCACGCCGCTGTGCATGCACAGGTTCAGCAGACCGGGTGCGGCCGTGCGGTAATGATCGTACAGGGCGGAAACGGGCAAGCCGAACAGGGAACTGAAGGTATGTGATTGAAGCGCGGCAAATGACAGGCCCAGCTGGAACAAACCATTCTTGTTGGCCGATAAAAAGCGTCCACCCGGTGTGAACGAGGCAATGCCTTCCATCAAGGTGCCAATGAATTCAGGGCGCGCGTGGAAGTGCACGGTGATGGCGTCTTCGAAGGTGGCGGAAAACAGTTGATTTTCGATCATCAGCGCCGACATGCGCACCAGGGCCATCGTATGCTTGTGGAAACTGCGCTGGTCGCTGGAGACGTCCAGCACGCCGATGACATTGCCCCGGTGGTCGGTAATCGGTGCCGCGGAGCAAGTCAGGAAATGATTGGCGGCCAGGTAATGCTGGTCCGCATGGACCAGGGTCGGTACTTTTTCCGTGATGGCCGTGCCGATGGCATTCGTGCCGCGGCTTTGTTCCGACCACGCGACGCCCGGCTGCAGGGCCACGCGGTTGGCTTTCTCCAGGAAATCATCGTCGCCCAGCGAATGCACGATGACGCCGTTGGCATCCGTGAGAATCACCATATTGTGCGTGTTGACGATTTGCTGGTACAGGGTTTCCATCGCCGGCAGCGCGTGCGTGTGCAGCATGCGGTTTTGCTCAATCAGCAAGGACAGGTCGGATTTTCCGGCCGGCGTAAAGTCGGGCGTGGCAGTGGGCGACAGGCCAAAGGCGACTGAACGCTGATGCGACGTTTCGATGATGACGGGGACGTTGTCTTGTCCTGCCGGTAAAACGTTCGCGTCCGCAATGGACGAAAACGGTGCGCTACGGTAAGTAGCTGACGGTTGATACATGATCTCGTTGCCTCCGTTGGGCCCTGTACTGCGGCGCTCTTTTGAATATCGAGAGTGTTCCATAATGTAGCACCTGTCACAGATGGGAGCAAAGCAAAGCAAACCGGGCTATCCCCAATGTTGCTGCCAGGCTCAGAGTTGCTCCTCCGGTGGCCGGTGCATATGTTCATATAAGCAATTGCGGTGCCAGGCCTGTTGCCTTTGATCTGGTGCAAAAAATAGCGCTTGCGGCGCGCGCGGTGCAGGGCTATAATTCGCCCCCTCGCTGAACGACGCATGCAAATGCCGAGTAAAGCAAGGTAAAAAAGAAGGTTGACGAAATGCTGCAAACGCTTCATAATCTTCCTTCTTCGCAGCTGACAAACACAACGCTTTGTCGATAGCGCGAGAGCAGTAAATAAGCAGTACCGAATACCGTTCTTTAACAATTAACAGTCGATAAGTGTGGGCATTTGATGTAAGTGCAGCGCTGCGTAAGCAGCGTAAAACTTAAAATATCAAATGTTCACAAGAAATAATGAAATAGGATACTTCTTCGGAAGTAGCCTGTCAGTTTTTTGAGTGAGCAAACACCTCGCAATGCGAGGGGTTTGAACTAGTTAAATAGTTCGGCCATGCCGGTAAAACGGCAAAGTAACAGAGATTAAACTGAAGAGTTTGATCCTGGCTCAGATTGA
>NZ_JAFLJN010000055.1:0-4509 GCF_018682595.1 Janthinobacterium sp. JC611 | reverse complement strand
CGGGCAGAATCTGGCGGCAGGCAATATGAGCATGACGGGCAGCGGCGTCGATCTTGCTGGCATCGTGAATAGCGCGGCGAACATCGCGCTGACGGCGACGCAGGGTAATGTTAGCACGGCCGGCTCCAGCATCGGCACGGTCGGTACGCTGAACGTGAACGCGCAAGCCGGCAATGGCCAGACGTGGGATAACAGCCGTGGCGATATCGTGGCCGGTCAACTGGTGGTGCAGACGGCTAACCTGAACAATAGCAAGGGCAGCATCGTGCAGAGCGGCAGCGGCGATACGTCTATTGTCATGCGCGCGCCAAATGGTGCACTCGATAATACCGATGGCCGGATTGCCGTCAATAGCGCCAACCTTACCCTGGGTGCCGCAACGCTGAGCAATGCCGGCGGGCGGATCGAGCACGCTGGCCTGGGCCAGCTGGCCATCAATGCCGGAGCCTTGAACGGGCAGGGTGGCCAGATCACTGCTAATGGCAGCCTGAAGATCACCGCTGGCAGTATCGATTTTCGCAAGGCCAGTACGCAGGCTGGGCACTTGACCATCGACAGCGGCAGCCTGGATAACCGCCAGGGAGAACTGGTGCAGCTGGGGCAGGGCGCCAGCAATATCCGCATCGCGCAAGTTCTGGACAATCAAGGTGGATTGATCGCCAGCAATGGCAATACCACCGTCAGCGCGCAGGTCATCAGCAACCAGAGTGGCACGGTGCAGGCGGCGGGCAGCGCCACCTTGGACCTGAGCGCCGGTACCTCATTGAATAATGACAACGGCGGCAAGATCGCAGCGGGAGGCGACGCGACGCTTCAGGCCGGCAGTATGTCGAACCGCGGTGGCAGCCTGACGACGGGCGGAAGCCTTGCGTTGACGCTGAACCAGGCGCTCGACAATAAAGACGGCCTGGTGGCCGCCAATGGCGATCTGGGCATCCAGGCTGCGAGTATCGACAATACGGGCGGTAAACTGGCCAGCGTCACGGGCAATCTGCGCGCGACCACGGGCCAGCTGCGCAACGACAGCGGGCAAATTCAGGCTGGTGCGGACGTTGTTTTGCAAAGCTCAAGCCTTGGCAATACGCTGGCTTCCGGCTACGCCTCCGCAGGCAGCATCGTGGGCCGCAACGTCAGCATCGATACGGCGGGACAGGGCTTGAACAATGTCCAGGGAACCATCGCCGCCACGCAAGTACTGAATCTGCAAACTGGAGAGCTCAACAATCACGGTGGTTTGCTGCAAGCAGGCAATGCGATCGTCATCAACACCCATGGCCAGGCGCTCGATAACAGCGATGCCGCGGCGTATGCGGCTAGCCATGCCGGCAGCAATGGCGGCATCAGCAGCGGCGGGACGCTGACGCTGGCGACTGGCGCCTGGAACAACGCGGCTGGTTTCCTGGGCGCGGCGGGGCAGGTAGGCGGCAGCAGCGGCTACATCAATAATCTGGGCGGAAAAATTGTTTCCAGCGGCGGCCTGGAACTGGCCATCGGCGGGCTGGCCAATCAGGGCGGGCAGGTGCAAGTGGTCGGCAACCTGGGCTTGCAGGCGGGCGCCGGCACGATCGACAACACGTCCGGACTGATACGTGGCGGCGCTGCCGTCGCGCTGGGGGCTGGCGCCATCGTCAACCAGGCAACGCAGGGGACCGACAAGGGAATCGAAGGCCGCGACGTCAACCTGTCGGCAGGCATGATCAATAACAGCCAGGGTGGCTTGCGTGCAGACAATAACCTGAGCATCAGCAGCAACGGCAGTGTGAACAATACATCCGGGCTGATCAGTGCGAACAATAGCGTCAGCGTCAAGGACGAGGGCGCCAGCCGCGGCCTGAGCATCAGCAATGGCGGCGGCACCATTATCGGCGGCGAACTGGCGGCGATCAAGGCAGCGGGCTTGAGCGGTAGTGGCAACGTGATGTCCAGGGGGGATCTGAGCCTGGATCTGAGCGGCAATCATGTTGTCGAAGCGGGGGCGCAGGTGATTGCCAACCGCAATGCCAGCCTCAGCGTGGGTGGCAGCCTTGTCAACGCGGGCAAGGTGCAGGCAGGCCAGATACTGGCGCTCAATGCCTACAGTCTCGACAACACCAGCAGCGGCGACATCAATGCCGGCACCACCAGGGTGAATGTCGCGACGATCCTGAGTAACCGGGGCGTGATCGATGGAGTGAATACGCAGATTGATGCGGGCACGCTCACCAATATCGGCAGCGGGCGCATCTACGGCACTGCGCTCAGTATCGGGGCGGCCACGCTGAACAACGATGTCGAGGGCGGCGTGGCGGCGACGATAGCGTCGCGCGGCAGCCTCGATATCGGCGCCACCACCATCAACAACAGGGAACATGCACTGATCTTCAGCTCAGGGGACATGGCGATCGGCGGCAGCCTGGATGGCAACCGCTATGCCACAGGGGCCGTGGCCAGCCTGACCAATGCCAGCGCCACCATCCAGGCCATGGGCAATTTGGCGCTGAGGGCTGGTGAAATTACCTTGTTGAACAATCACTTTGCGGTCGAGTTTACCTCCACGGGTAAGTCGGAAAATGTCCGAGAGTATCGTACGAGTGATGGCAAAAGCTATGCCGACAATGCACCGGGGGTCTCAACGACGTTAGGCGCCGATGGAAACCGGAGGCTGGATACGCCCGATAACAACGGTGGATATGACTTCAGTGAATACAGTGTTCGGCGCACGACCAGCACCAGTCGGGTGACGGAGACTGATCCTGCTGTCATTAGCGCAGGTGGTAACCTGACGGTAGAGGCGTACAAAATCCGCAATGAAAACAGCCGCTTTGTCGCGGGGCAGGCGCTGAAGGTCAAGGGTGTCATTGAGGAAAATATTTCTACGGGTAACCAGACCCTGATTACCGATAAAGGAACGCAGACTATATACATGTACCTGGACATGGAAGTGCCGGAGAAGGTTCGGGACTTTGAGGTCCAACACCTTGTATTTGATGTCGACGGTACGAGAACTGTTAACGGGCCGGATACGCCGTCCTCGGGCGGTGCGCCCTCCAACAGTGTCGGGGCACGCGCGAATGTCTCTTCTGCTGGAGCAAGCATTGGCGCTGGCGCCGCCAATGTCAGTGTCTGGCTCAACACGGTAGGCAATACGGCGGGTTCCGTTGCCGGCGTGGCAGCCAGTAGCGGCCAGGGTGCGGCCATTGTTGGCGCAGCCAGTGGGCCGCGCGATAGCCAAATCGGCAATGTCGGCGGCACGGGCGGGGTCGCTTCAGTGGCGGGCCAGACGGTGTCTGCGGCCGACGGCGGCAGCGCCGATATCCATATGTCCTCTATCCTGCGCTCCAACGTCGGCACGGGCACCAATGTGGCCAGTGCTGGCGTGGCCAGCGGCAGCGGCGGCTTGCAAGGCAGCGACCGGACCGGCCAGGCTGGCCAGGCCGGCAGCATTTCCGCCGTGGCAGCGGCAGCCGTGGGCGCGGCGGTTGGTGAGGGTAATGCTGGCGGTATTCGCGATCCGAATCAGCTGGCAATCGGCTCGCAGGGCGGGCCAAGCAGTGTAAGTGGCGAGGTGGGCTTGCACGGCAGCGACCGCACAGGCAGCGCCGGCCAGGCTGGCAGTGTGGGAAGGGTAGCTGGCAGCAATGTGGCCGTGGCGGGTGCGCCAGCCTTGGGCGGCGTCGATACGGCGGGTCTCGCTGTGGGCGCCGTAGCTGGCCCGGCTGGCGTTGCTGGCGCTAAAGGGATTAATGGCAGCGATCGGACCGGCAATGCGGGTGTGGCCGCGCAGCCTGGCGCAGTGGCGGGAAGTGCCTTGTCCAAGGTCGATGGCGCGGCAGGCGCCACGCAGGCGGCTGTGGGGACGGGCACGCAAGCTGCCATCGGCACGGCGGCTGGCGCTGCTGGCAAGGTCGCGGCAGGCCCTGGCGCAGGCCATGCGCGCTCGCCGCTGATCCGGCAAGTGGCGCTGGCCAATCCGGGTGGAAAGGCGGAAGTCGTCAGGACCGGGGCCAAACCCCTGCAACTGCCGAATGCCAGCCTGTTCAAGATCAGCCCTTCGGCGTCGGCCCAGTATCTGGTTGAGACCGATCCTCGCTTTGCCGAGTACCGCACCTGGACAGGTTCGGACTACATGAGTAGCAAAATGCAACTGGATCCCGCCGTCACGCAAAAGCGGCTAGGCGATGGCTTCTATGAGCAGCAACTGGTACGCGAGCAGGTCGCCGACCTGACTGGCCACCGGTTTACCGGCGACTATAGCAACGACGAAGAGCAATTCCGCGGCTTGATGGACGCCGGCGTCAGCTATGCCCAGCAGTATGGCTTGCGCCCCGGCGTGGCACTGACGCCGGAACAGATGGCGGCATTGACCAGCGACATCGTCTGGCTGGTCGAGCGCGAAGTCACGCTGGCCGATGGCAGCACGCAAAAGGCGCTGGTGCCGCAAGTGTACGTTCGCCTGCGCGCCGATGACATCGACGGCACAGGTGCCTTGTTGGCCGGCAAAAATGTCGATATCAATATCACCGGCGACCT
>NZ_JAFLJN010000054.1:0-28484 GCF_018682595.1 Janthinobacterium sp. JC611 | reverse complement strand
GCCTTGTGCCGCGATGACGCCCGTATTCGTGATGGCGCCTGTTACGGTCAGGGATTGATTCCTAGCCGCATACAGGCTGCCCGTGTTGTTGAGGCTGGCCAGTGTCGCGTTCAGGTTGGCGCCGGCAAACACGTTGCCGGCCGTATTGTTGAATTTGCCAGCATTCAGCGTGGCATCCCCGGCCACTGCCTGCAATTGGCCCTTGGTATTGTCGATATCGCCACCGGACAGCTGCAGATGGCGTCCCGCCGCCACCGTGCCTTCCGTGTTGTCCAGGCTGCCTACCGTAAGTCCGGCATCCTGCGCCGCCACGATACGGCCCGTGTTGTTCAGCAATACCTGAGATTTGACCAACGCATCGCCATTGCCTTCGATCTTGCCGCCCGTGTTGTCCAGCTGGCCGGTAGCGCTCACCGTCATCAGGCCGGTGCCCGTCTGCGCCAGACTGCCGGCGCGGTTGTCCAGCGTGCCGGCGTTCACCGTCAACTGATTGGCCACCGTCGTCGCATTGCGGTGGTCGAAGCTGGCTGCCGTGATATCCAGCTTGCCATTGCCCGTGATCTTGCCGGATTGATTAAGGAACTGGCCCGCGTTGATGGCCAGCAGACCCGCACCCGCGTGCTCCAGCTTGCCATTGACGTTCGTCAACACCGTCGCGTTAAGTGCCAGATTATGGCTGTTGGCGGCGATGCGGCCTGCCGTGTTGTCCAGCTTGCCTGTGGTGATGACGGTGTCGCCGGTGCCCGTCTGCACGATCTCGCCGCTGGCGTTGTTCAGATTGGCCACGTTCAGCTGCAACTGCCCCGCGACCAGCTGGCCCTGGCTATTCACCAGCGACTGGGCGTTGTTCGCATTGGCCGTGATGGCCAGCACATTGCTGGCGGAAATCACGGCCTTGTTCGTCACGACATCGCCAGTATTTGCCGTGATGGCGATGTTTGCCGCACCCGTCTGGCTGTTCGACATATCCACACTGGAACCCGTCAGCGTCGCACTGCCCGCCGCCAGGTTCTGTCCGCTCGCCTGCAACACGCCATCGGCGTTGATGGTCAAGTCGCCCGTCGTACCCAGGCTGCCGTCCGCTTTCACGCCAGCGCCCAGCAAACCGCTGCTGGTCACTTTATTAGCGGAAATATTGGTGTTGCCAACGGAGGCAATGGAGCCGCTGTTGTTCAGCAAGCCGCCCACCGCCAGTTGCTGGTTCCGGCCCGCGTACAGCAGACCGGCGTTATTCAAATCAGCGCTGATGCGCGCCGTCAGGTCCGTGCCGGCGCTCACTGTTCCCTGCTGGTTCAGCAAGGTCGCCGCGTCCAGACGTAAATTGTCCGCCTGCAAAACGCCACGCGTGTTGTCCAACACAGTACCGCTCACCTGCAGGCCAGTGGTTGCGGCAATAACGCCGTCGGTATTATTCAGCGCGTCTTTGCTGACGACAGAAGCGGCTGCCGCCGAGGTGATACGCCCCTTGCTATTGTCCAGCACGCCCGCCTGCACCTGCACGCTGCCATTGCCGGCGATGCTGCCACGCGTATTGTCCAGCGTCTGCGCCACGTCCACGCGCATCTGTCCTGGCCCTGTCTGCTGCAGGGTACCGTCGCTGTTGTCCAGCTGACCGGCCTGCACCGCTACCTGCTGCCCCGACGTGACGGCTTGGCGGTGGTCGAGCGTTTCCGCCTGGATATCAACTACACCATTGCCCGTCACCTTGCCCCGCTCGTCATCGAAGCGCGTTGCTGCTATGTGCAAGCTGCCCGTGCCCGCGTGTTCGATGCTGCCGTCGCGGTTGATCACCTGTTCCGCAGTCAGCGCCAGCTTGGCGCTGTTGACGGCGATGCGCCCACCCGTGTTGTCGAGGGTGCTGCCTTGCAAGGTGGTGTCGCCCGTGCCCGTCTGGATCACGGTGCCGCCGCGGTTGTCGAGCGATCCCGTTTTCAGGTCCAGCTGGCCCGCGCTCAGGGTGCCGCGCACGTTCGACAGGGCCTGACCGCTGCCGGCCGCCATCACGGACAGCAAGCCGGTGGTCGTCACCAGTGCGTTATCGGTCACGACATGGCCGGCGTTGGCGTTCAGGGTAATCGCCGCGCCGCCCGTCTGGCTGCCGCTCAGGTCGATGGCGGTGGCCTGCATGCTGGTCTTGCCGGCCGCCAGGTTCTGGCCGTGGGCGCCGATCGCTTGCGTGGCCGTCAGTTGCAGCTGGCCGCTGCCGGCCAGGCTGCCGTCGGCGCGGATGCCGGCGCCCAGCAGGCTGCCGGTCGCGCTGCCGATGCGGCTGGCGTCGATGCGGTTATCGCCCTGCGCCGCGATGACGCCGCTGTTGCTGATCGCGCCGCTCACCTGCAGCGCGTGGCTGCCGGCCGCATACACGTTGCCGCTGTTGAGTACCTCGCTGGCCTTGGTAGTAAGATTGCCACCAGCAAACACGCTGCCAGCCGTATTGTTCAACTTTGCGACCGTCAAGGCCGCATCGCCCGACAGCGCCTGGATCTGGCCGCGCGTGTTGTCGACGTCGCCGCTGTCCAGGCGCAGTGTACGGCCCGCCGCCAGGGTCGCCTCAGTGTTGTCCAGCGCGCCAGTCGACAGCGCCAGGTCCGTGGCCGAGACGATACGGCCCTTCTGATTTTGTACATTGCCCGCTTGCACGCTCAAGACGCCATTGCCTTCCAGCGCGCCACTGCGATTGTCCAGCCCGCCGCGCACCTGCACGCGCGTGTCGCCCTGCCCGCTCTGCGCCAGGCTACCGCCCCGGTTGTCCAGGTTCCCGGCATCAATGCTGAGCTGCCCTGCCACTGTACGGGCATCGCGGTGGTCGACCTGTTCCCCGCTCAGCGCCATGGCGCCGTTGCTGACGATGCTGCCGCGCTGCAAGTTGACTTGCGCTGCGCCGATCTCCAGCGCGCCCGTGCCCGCATGCTGGATGTGCCCGTCCTGGTTGCTCAGGCTGGCCGCTTGCAGGCGCAAGGCCTGGCTATTCGTGGCGATGACGCCGCGTGTATTGTCCAGGCTTCCCGGCAATTGAATCGCCAGGTCGCCGGCGCCCAGTTGCGTGAGCTGGCCGCCCACGTTCGACAAGTCGTGCGCGTTCACGCCCAGCTGATGGCCCGTCAGCTGCGCCGCATCGCTGCGCACGGTGCGCGCCGCATCCAACTGCAGGCGTTCGCGCGCGCTGACCTGCGCGCGGCTGGCGTCGAGGTCGCCCGCGCTGGCGCCCAGGCGCACATTCGCACCCGACACTTGCGCACCCGTCAAATCGAGCTGGCGCGCCGTCAGGCTGCTGTCGCCGCCCGCCACGGCCGTGCCGTGCACGGCAATGGTGTCCCCAGCGGAAACGTTCAGCTTGCCGCTGGCCGTCAAGGTGTTATCCAGATTCAAGCCAGCCGCCAGCACCGAGCCGGCAGTGGCATCGATGCGCGCCGCCGCGCCCGTGGCGTGCACCTCGGCATTGTTCTGCGCGCCGATCACACCGCTGTTGGCAATATTGCCCTGTGCCTGCACCTGGCTGTCGCCGCCGGCATACACGGTGCCGCTATTGGCCACGTCGCCCGTCACGGCAATGCTGGTCTGGCTGCCGCTGCCGGCCGACTGGATATTGCCGCTGTTACTCAACCAGCCATTCGATTGCAGCACCAGATTACCCGCCGTGGCCGCCAAGACGCCCGCATTGCGCACACCCAGGCCCGCTTCCGTGCCGATGAGGGTAATCTTGCCCGCGTACATGCCGCCCAGTTGCGCCACGTCCAGCGCGTAGGCTGGGGCCGGCCCCACGCCAGCGGCAGCGCCCGCCACGTCATGCGCCGCGTCGATCTGGTTCGCGCCCGTCACCACCTTCAGTTCCTGCGCCCAGATGCCGCCATTGATCTGTGCGGCGCGCGCCAGGATCGCCGTGTAATCGCTCAGCGAGGTATCCAGCCCACGGCCGTTGATGCTGACCACGCCGCGCTGCACCATGTAGCCGTCCAGGCTGCCGCCATTGAGGATCGGCGTGCCCGTCGTCAGCACGACCCTGCTGGCATTGATAAAGCCGCCGCCATCGACAGCGACGCCGGCCGGATTGGCGATGACGACTTCGGCGCGCTGGCCCGCCACCTCAACATAGCCGCGCAGCTGGCTCGGGTTGGCCGAATTGACTTCATTGAGGATCACGCGCGCGCTGCCGCCAGCCAGCCACGGGTTGCCCTGCACCCAACCGCCCGTCTGCGTCTGCACATTGCCGCGGCTATTGTTCAGGATGGCGCCGTTCGCCGTCACGTCGAACTGGCTGTAGGTGTTGCGCGACACGCCCGCCGCGCTCGGCGTCTGGATGTTTACTTGCGTCACGCCATTCGCGCTTTGCACCACGGTCGGGCGCTGGCGGCCAGGCGCGTTCGGATCGGCCACGATCTGTCCCATGGCCGGCCCGGCGACAAAACTCACCATGCCCAGCGCCCCGAATATGGCCAGCGCCAGCGGCCGCAACTTGCCATTCACACTGACACTTGGCCCGCCACCGCCATCGCCTTCAAACACGCCATGCGTCAAGCTGCCCTCGCCCTTGGCCGCCTTACCTTGCGAAGAAGCATTTTCGGCGACGACCATCAGTTGGCCACGGCGTTTATTGAAGATGATGCGGTACAGGTTCTTGTTCATGAAATGTCCAAATGACAATCAATTAATGCGATAAAGGGAGAAGAGAACGGCTGGCGGATAGCGGCGTTTCACATCGGAATTTTTTTTAATAGCTGGCGTTCAGGCTGAAGCCGGCCGTATGGCTGGCCGTGCGGAACAGGTCGGGCTTGCGCACGGGCCAGCCGACAAAGGCGTCGTACTGCACGCCCAGCCACTGGCCGCGCAGGCCGACGAAGGCGCCCGTCAGGTTGCGCGCGATCAGCCATGCGGCGGACGGTCCCGCCACTTCGCCATGGTCGAGTCCCGCATACGCTTCCTGGCCGCTGCCGCCCAGCGGCATGCCGACTTCGTTGCGCAGCAGCCAGCCCCGTTCGGCCGACAGGCTGCTTTCGCCGTCATAGCCGCGCACGGTATACCGCCCGCCAATCGCAAAACGGTCCTGCGGCACCAGCGGCGTGCGGTTGTGCTGCATGCGCCAGCTGCCCGTGTAGCGCAGCGGCTGGCCAGCCAGCGTGAACGGCGCCGACAGGGCCGCGTCGGCCAGCAGCAGCCGCATGCGCGACGTGCCCTCGCCAAATGCTTCCTCGGGCGCGGCCAGCGCATCCATCGCGCCCGTGCCGCGCCGGTACTGCAGATTCAGGTCCAGGGTGGCCTGGCCCATGAATTCACGGTGACCAAGGCCCAGCTCCCAGCCGGCCATGCGGCGGCGCTGCACTTCCACTTCCGTGTCGTCGATGAAGTTTTGCGCGGAACGCTGCCAGCCGCGCAAGGACACCGTCGTCTTGCGCGACGCATCACGGTACACCAGGCGCGACAACTTGACTTCGCGATTCTGGCTGGCGCCGCTGTAGTTGTAGTCCTGGCTGATGCCGGCCACGGACTGGTGGTAATGGCTGTCGCTGGCCGTAAAGGCCAGCAGCCAGTAGGCATACGGAATCGAGTAATGGGCCACCATGCCGCCGGTGCCGCGCGGACCGTGCCGGTTGCCGTCGACGTTCTGGTTCAGGCTTAAATAAAACAGGTCGTTCAGGGTCAGCCAGTGGTCGTACGACAGGGTCACGCTGCCCTGCAGCTTGCCCGTCGAGCGCGAACCGCCATCGTCGAGGCCCAGCGCCAGGCGAAACGGCAAGCCCTGCTTCCACTGGATCTGCAGGTCGCTCTCGCCCGGCTTCGCATTGCCGCCCTCGGCCGGCATGATCTGGATATCGGCTTCGGCCGTCGGCACGCGCTTGAAGTTTTCCAGCGCCTGTTCCGTGTCGCGCACGTTGAGCAAGTCGCCCGGCAGCGCCGGCACGGCATTCCACCACGTGGCGCGGGGATTCGTGCCGGGCGCAAAGCCGATCTGGCGGATGCGCCCCGGTATCACGCTCAAGGCCAGCGTACCCTTGCTCAAGTCCTGCGGTTCGGCCAGCACGCGCGTGGTGACGTAACCGCGCGCGATGATGGCGTTCTGCATGCGGCCCATCAGCACATTGATGGCCTGCGTGCCCAGGCAACGGCCCAGCGCAGCGTCCGGCGCGCCCAGGTCATCGCGGCTGGCGGCGGCCAGCGCCCACTGGAATTGCGCGGCGTCCTCGCCCCGCAACTCCAGGTGGTCGATGGTAAAGCATGGCGATACGCCTGCGGGCAGGCGGTTGGCGGACGCGGCCGTAGGCGCCTCGAGCAGGCGCACGTCGGGCGTGCGCTCCTGCTGCTGGCGCAGGACGCGCTCGCGTTCTTGCTGGCGTATCAGTTCTTGGCTGGCATCGTCGCGCTGGCTGCTGCCAGGCGGGGTGGGAAGGGGCGGCGCGATGTCGGGACGGGTCTGCGCGGACACGGCGGCACACAGGGTGCCGCTAAACAAAAATACACCGCACCATGGCGTCAAGCGCAGGTGCATATGTTGCCTTAAGTAATTATTTACGTAAGGAAATTATAAATTAATTATTTCTATTGAGCAACTTTATTTATTTCTTGGGAACTTTACCTCTTTGGTAACTGTCTTTCAACTATCCAATTACCACTAGTAAAACGAACAAGCGGCGTCATGTGAGGAAAGCAGGCAGTGGCCGTCAGAATGGCGGAGCGGGGCGCGACGCCATGGAGCAAGATTTCATGGGACGCGTGAGGCAAGCGCCTGTGCGCCTGGTCAAACGACCACTTCGATCTCTTCCCACGGCACAGCCGCCGGATCCAGCAGCCACAGCAGGGCGAACTGGCGCTGCGCGATGACCTGCCCGATCAATCCCCCGGGAACATTGACGAAGCGCGCCTGGCGTCGGGCGCAGGCCCGCCGGCCGGGTTGCGCACATAGCGAAAGTTCGCCATGGCGGCGCCGCCGTGCGCGCCCTGCCGCTGAACGACAGCGGGCGCGCGGCGCGTGTCTGTGGCGGGCTGCATGGGCGGTCTGTGCCGCAAAGGTGCATGCGTCATGATCAGCTTTGCTGGCGGGCATTTTCACAACGACTCCTTGCGTTTGCGTTTGCCTGCAACTTTCTTCGTGCCGGTTTGTGCATCGAGCAACAAGGATGCGTGATGGTAGAGCGCAGATGGCACGGCTGGTACATGGGCTGGTTTTTTCAGCACCCTTTTTGACCCGATATCCCACACCGCGCCCTTCGGCACGTAATTACCGACTGGCGCCTCATCCCCGGCCTTTTGCAAATGCATGACGAAGCCCAGATTGGTGCTGTCGGTTCCGAACTGGAAGTGTTTCGACAGGCTTGCATACAGCGTGACCTTGGCATGCGTATTTTTTTCCAACAGGCCAGGCAGCGCGGCAGGGTCCATATTCGTCATATCGTAGATCTGCGCATCCCCGGTTTTTTGCTTGCCAAAGGCAGTCAGTTCTTCTCTGGTGGTAAAGTTATAGGCTGGGTCGACCAGGCTGAGCGACTTGGTCCCCGCTTTGGAGCTCATGGTTTCAAAGTACACCGGTCCCCTGTCCTTGACCGATTTTTTCACGAAGGCCGCGTCCGCTCCGTGAAACATCATCGCGCTGCTCGAACCTTGCTGCCCGCTGTGGGTGAGATAGAACGACGCAATGGCATAGCCGGCACGCTCAACGGGTTCCTCGTAATGGCGCAAGACAGCCGCTTCCATTTTTTCCCTGGCCTCGCTCTGCTCATATTCCGTCGACAGGTGGAGCGCCGCCTCATTGAGGTTCTCGATGATCTGCGTCGCCTCCGCAAACAACACGTCGCTTGGCCAGCTGCGCCAGCGGTTTAACAACTGCAAGCCTTTACCATAGTTGCTGGCGATACGATTGAGCAAAACTTCGACCTTGTCGTTTTCCACTGCCACCCGGCCCACTGCCCCCTTGGCAAGATTCATGCTGCGCTTGAGCGTGTTGTGCAGCAGCGGCAAGCCGCCGCCCCGCCTGCGTCCGCTACGCGCCACATCGGGCGTTGGCTGGATCACTTTCTGCAGCGTGGCGAGAAACGCCTTGATGTCATACTGCCCCGGCCATATCCGGATCGATTTTTCGAGGTCGCTGATGCTGGGGTATAAAAACCCAAAACTTTGCCGTTCGGTCATTTTTACATCGCTAATTTCATTCCACTTCTGAAGAATCCCCTGTTTGATCTCAGGCACACTTTTCTTCAGATTTTTCTTGTCCTGAATTTCAAAGATAACGGCGGGGTAAGCAAAGAAACTCGTTTCGCCTTGCATGCCGGCATACACCAATTTCAGCGTATGGGTACCGAACGTGCAGTCCTTATCGCCGTATATCCGCTTGGCCCCCGACACGATTTGCCGATAATGCCCTAACAGTTCCGACTCATAGTCTTGCGTTGTATCAAAATCGTGATTGACCAGGCGGCTTGCTTCGACAAGGTAATCTTCCGTATGAAGATATCGCTCGGGATCGCGGTTATCTCTCGCCGGCACGGGAGTGCTGACCTGCGAATTTTTCATCAGCAAATTGTAGGTAAAGCTGTTGATCTCTGCACCCAACTTGGGACCGGGATGCCCCTGGCTTATCGGTTTATATTTGATTATGCCGAACGGGCTGCCTTTTTCCCGTTCGACGGGGGCGCTCAACAATGGGGATGATCCACTCGATGTGTCATTGGCCTTTTGCTTGGCGGGTTTATACATCGCAGCCAGGCCATTGACGAACCCGGCATCGCCACGCTTGTTACTTCCTGTCAGTCCAAGTATGCTTTTTTGCACATTCGCTGCACTGGAGCGGAAATAGTCGGACTGATTCATATTGAAGTAAGTACTCTTCCCTTGGCCTTCCGGCGGCTGCTTCACGGTAGTCGGGGCCGTCTTGGCATGGTATAGCGTCAGGCTGTCGCCTCCGGCATGCATCATCTTGACGCGCTTCCTGGCACCGTCCGAGCTCTTCTCTTTCCTGCGCGCCATTCCCTGCCGCGAAACCTTGCCATTCCACTCAATGACTCTATCGCGCACGCGATCCGGCATGTCGCCATACATGGCACCCAATTTCCCGATTTCCTCTTCCAAGAACATTTCCGCGTCAACAGAGGTCACGGGATCCCAGCCATCCGTGGCCGGACCAGGAAATTCAGGCAGGTCCCGCATCAACTCCCGGTGGATCTCGTCATACTCGACAGAGTCTTCCCAGTACAGCTCTGCCAGCAGGGAAAACACGTCGTTGCGGCCCTGCCGCCACAACTGCTTGCGCGTGATATAGCGTTTCGCATCGCCAATGGTGCGCTGCACGGGCGCATTTGCCTGGCTGTCTTCGCTTGCGACGAGCGGCCGGGACGGCCCCGCCCCGCGTTGCAGCGGCTGCCGCATCAGGCGTTCAGCACCCGCCTCATCGCTCGTGTTGACGGCTTGCCCGTTGACGCGGGCATCGGCCCGGGGCGGCGTCCCCCGCAAGACATTGATGATGTGATGCCCGACCTCGTGCTTGATGTTCGGCTCGCTATCCTTGCCGGGCGCGAAATGGACCTTATTGCCTTGCAAGGTTGCCTCGGCATCCACGGTGGCGGGAAACGGGGAATTGTGCGTGGCGCGCAGCGTCGACGTATCGACGCCATGCTGTTCCCCCATCGCCGACGCGATGGCCCGGAAGGCGGCCGAGCCCTGCGCGACCATGGACGGCTGCCGTGGCAGGCTGGCCGGGCTACGCGCATAGCGGTACTGCTGCATCGGCGCGCCGCCATCGGCAACGCGCGGTGGCGGCGTGTCCGGCCCGTCGCGCGCCACCGTGTGCGCCGGCGAACGCGGTTTATGCCGCAGCCGCTCATGCTGCATCGGCCATTCTCCCTTCCGGCACACCGGCATGCGGCCGCCGACACGCAGGCGACTTGGCGCTACGCATCGTCGCCCCAGCGGAAATCATCGGGTGAAAACACCTTGCCCAGCTTGTGGTACTCCCGCTGCGTTGCCTTGAGCAAGTGCCGCTGCCCCACCGCCTGCTGTTCGGCCGCCGCGAGGAAGGCGGCGCTGACGGCGATGCTGTTGATGTTCGCGCCGCTCAGGGGCGCGCGTTCAGCCAGCAGCTCGAAATCGATATCGCCGGCCAGCGGCACGGCGGGCGGAAAGGCGCTGCGCCACAATTGCAGGCGCTGCGCGCCTCCGGGAAACGGATACTCGATCATGAACTTGAAGCGCCGCGTAAACGCCTTGTCCATATTGGCCATCAGGTTGGTCGACAGGATGACGATCCCCGTGTAGCTTTCTATACGCTGCAGCAAATAACCGGTTTGCAGGTTGGCATAGCGGTCGTGCGCATCCTTCGTCTCGGTGCGCTTCGAAAACAGGCTCTCGGCCTCATCGAAGAACAGCACGATATTCATCGCCTCGGCCTGGTCGAACAATTGAGCCAGGTGTTTTTCCGTCTCGCCGATGTATTTGCTGACGATGCTGGCCAGGTCGATGCGGTACAGGCCCAGGCCCAGTTCATTGGCGATGATCGACGCGGCCATGGTCTTGCCGGTCCCGGACGGACCATAAAACAGGATGCACAGGTTGCTGCCGTGCTCATTCTTGCGGTTGAAGCCCCACTCCTCGATGACCTGATGGCGCTGCTGCGCATACTGCAGTACTTCCTGCAACCATTGCCGGGTGGTGTACGGCAGGACGATATCGTTGAAGCGGTAGGTGGTCTTGACTTCATGCGCGACGCTCATCTGTTCACGGTTGCTCTGCGCGCGGCAGGCGTCGAGCAGCTCGTCGCCGATGCTGCCCTCCGCCCCCTCGGCCTGCAGCATGCGCCGGCTCGCCGCTTCCTTCAGCACCAGCACGATCTGTTCCTGCGTCAGCAGATATTGATTGACCAGCCTGGCGAGCAAGGCATCGTCGACGTGCACGCCGAAAGCCTCCGCGTGGCGCTGCCAGCTGGCGCGCCGCAAGCGGCTGTCCGGTGCAGGAACCCGCACCAGGACGGCCGCCACCGCGTGCCGGGCATAGCGAAAGGCCAGGTCGGACAGCCGCCGCGCCGGTCCGTTCAAGACCACCAGGTAGGGCTGGCTCTCGAACAGCACGTGCATGACCTCGTCGAGCAGGTCGTCGTCGGCGCCCTCCTGCGTGCCGAGCCAGTGACAATGCAAGAGCACGAAAGTGCTGTTGCACAACAGCGCATCGCGGCACAGCAAGCGCAGGCGCGCCAGCAAGGTACGGCGGTTTTTTTGCCCATTCAGATAGGCTTGCCAAATTTCCTTGCCGTCGAGTTCAACGCACGCCATGCCCATCGTCGCAAACGTCGCCGCGCACAGGCTGCGGGCCAGCCACAGGTCCGGCCCTTGCAATTGCAGCACATGGCTGGACGCGCGCGCCTGCGCCGCCGGGCCGCAGTGCTCGATGAAACGCGCCAGTTGCGCGAGGGCCTGGGCGTCGGCCAGGTGCTCGTCGAGCGCCAGCGTGCTCTCCAGGCTGCTCAGCGGGCGCTCGAGACACAGGCGCGGCGCGGCCTGGGCCAGCAAATACGCGGCAATCGGCTCGCTCAGGCGATAGCTGCCGTCCGGTCCGGCCAGGCTGGTGTCGGGCGTCAACACGATCAGATTCCAGTACAGCAAGGCGGCATCGGCCATCAGGCATGATTGCAGGCCCGGACGCGTGCCGCGGCAGGCGGCGAGCATGGCATCCAGTCCTGCCAGGTCGATCCAGCCTTCGCGGCCCTCGGAACTGGCGTCGCCGCCGAAAGCGCGCACGATGGCGCCATAGCGCCATTCGATTTCGCTCAACAAACCGAACAGCAACACTTCCTGTTGCGGCCGCTCAAGGTTGAACAAGGCGCAAACATGGATCCAGGGAATGAAAATCTGCGCTTCGACGGTGGCCGCCGCGCGCTGCCCCAGCAATTGCCACTGCTGCTCGATGCGCGCGCCCAGCCGCGCGGCCGCCTCAGCGCCGCCCGCGCCGGCCGCGCCCAGCTGGCTGGCTTGCCGGTACAGGCGCTCGAGGGTGGCACCGGACGGCGGTTCGGGTGGCGCGGACGCCGCCGCCTGGCGCGCCAGCAAGGCGAGCTCGATCATGCTGTCGGCCAGCGTGCGCAGCGCCTGCAGCAGGGCCCCGTTGTCCGCGTAGGCGCCGCTGTCGGTCGCGGCCATGGCTGCTTGAGCGCTCATCGTTTCACACCCCGTCCGGCCTGGTGAAATCGGCGAGGAGCACCAGGCGGTCGGTATCGCCACGGTTCCAGGCCGCATGTTCCTGCGTGTCGTCGAAAACCAGGCAGCGCCCGGGCTGCCAATGGCGCACGGCCGCGCCCACCCGCAACGCGCAATCGGCCGAACTGCGCAGGCCCAGGTGCAGGCGCAGCACCCGGTCCGTATAACCGACATGCGGCGCGATCTCGGTGCCGGGTGCCAGGCGCGAAAAGCCGGCGGTCACCAGGCCAGGGATGCAGCCGAGCAAGGCCAGCGTGCGCGGACAGAAGATGGCGTTCTCGAGCATCGGACGGCCTGCGAGCACCAGGCCATAGACATCCCAGCCGCGGTTGTACAGGCCCGTTTCGGGCCAGGCGTCGAATTCGGCGCGTGGCAGCGCCAGACATTCGTCGAGCACGCTTTCCCAGCCCTGCTCGAGGCGCGCGGCAAAGGGGAACTGGTCGTTACGAAAGAACATGGTGTCACCAGAAAAGTTGCCATTGCCCGGCCTGCCAAACGGCATGGCCCTGCAAGGTGATGCGATAGTCTCCGGGGGCGCCGTCGAAGCCGCGCGCCTGGTGATAGCGACGGCCGGAATGGATGAAGGCGGCCCCGGTCTGGTAATGGATCTGCTCGAACGGTTCGCGCTGCAGCAGCGCGAGGATCTCGCTGTCGCCCAGATGGGCCGTGCGTTCGAGTCCGAACGGCCACATTTTCATGCCGGCGCCCCGCCCCGCGGCGGCGATCAGCAAGGTCACCGACAGCGTCGGCGCCGCGCCCAGGCCGACAGCCAGGTGGCCGCGGTCGAGGTGGATGGGATTGCCCGGGAAGTCGGCCGTCTCGCGCCCGCCCTGCCATTGCTCGTGCACCAGGTCGAGGTCTTCCGAGGCACGCAGGGCGGGATGGCCGCCGAACAGGTGAAAGCCGGGCAAGGCAAGCGCCGGATGGTAAATGACAGGCTGGCCCAGCGCGGCGCCCAGGGCCGCCTGCAAGGCCTCATAGACTTCGCCGAAATTGTCCAGCAGAAAAGGATTATATTGGCGCGCCAGCCTTTCATACGGACGCGCCGGCATGCCCACGATATCGTAGTAATACGTCGCGCCCAGGGTATGGATCGGGAAATGCCGGGTGCGCCTGAGCCAGAACGGTTCCAGGTCCAGCAGGCGCTCGACGACGTCCGCGCATTGCTGCTGCGTCAGGACGGGCAGATGGAAGGAGGCAATGTCTGCAGGGCTGTTTTCAGGATGCATGGTCTTACCAGTACAAAAGAAGTTGTCCGTCCAGGCGGACCGCATGGCCCTGCAGTGTGATGCGCTCGAGGCCGCCTTGGCCGCAGGCCAGCACCGCCTGGTGTAGCGCCAGCCCGTCGTGCACGATCATCTGTCCATGGCGGTAAGCGATGAAGTCGGGCTGCGCATCCTCGCGCCGCCACAGATGCAGGCCGCTGCCCGCCGGCACGCTCAGCGGCAAGGTAAAACTCAGCAAGTCCTGCGCGCCAAAATGCCGGCCTGCGAACACGTCGCGGTATTGCAGGTCGCGGTGCACGCTTGCCACGGGCCCGGCGAATGCCGGGTGCGGCAGGTAGATATGAAAACCGGGCCAGGCGGCCTCGGGCGCCAGCAGGGCCGGCAGCGCGCAATGGCGCTCCAGGCAATCTTGCACCAGTTGCAGCAGCGCGCCAAAATGGGCCGCCAGCAGGCGGTTGCTGCGGTCGCGCTCCGGCCGGTCCCAGTAGGGGCCGGCCGGAGCCGCGCCGGCGTCGAGGTAGGCCGCCAGCCCCAGTGAATAAAAGGGCACCTCGGCATGCCGCTGCCGCCAGTGGCGGGCCAGCAGCGACACCCGCAAGACCCAATCGTCGCAGGCGGCCTCATCCAGCAAGGGGAAGACCGGCACGGGCATCAGCCGTGGCGTCCGTCGCCCACCAGGCGCACCAGGGCACGCGTGAGCAGGCGCCGGTCGGCATTGCCGAGACTGATGTCCGTGGCGCGCTGCACATTGTCGAGGAACAGGCGGACATTGGCATCGATCAGGCCCAGGTCGCCCCGGTTGGCCGCATTTTCATTGATTTTCACCAGCGCGCGGATGCCGTCCTTGAGCAAATCCTTCTGTTCCACGCCGAAGTTGCGCCCGGTAGCCTGCCCGAAGGTGGCAACGAGGCTGGTCAGGTCAGCCTCGTCGACCCGGTTGTCGACGGGCTGGCCCGCCGGCCTGGCGCTGCAGACGATTTTTTGCAGGCCCTGCACGAAGCGCGTCCGGTCGCCCTCGTCATTGCTCATCTTCGTGGCATCGCCGAACACGTGGGCAAAGTCGCCCACCCGTTCGTCGATCGTGCGCTGGGCCGAGGCCAGCAGGTTTTCCTGCAATCGGCCCGACGCGACTTCCTCGCGCAACTGCGCCATGGCCGCCGCCGTGGGGCTGGCACGGGTTTCCAGCGCGATCGAGCTGGCGTTCTCCGGCGTCCAGACGAACTCCACCAGGGGCGCGGGACCGATCGCCGGGTCGGCCGTCAACTGGATCTTCCAGGTTTCGCCCGCCCGCACCGTCATCGTGAAGTTCCCTGGCAAGGGGATGAAATACGTGTGCGCTCCTTTCTTGCCGGACGATGCGGTGACCGCCTGGGTGCACCCGGTGGCATAGGTATGGCTGGTCATGCTGCCGCCGGCGTCGATGGTGCTGCCCTCGAGCATGCCCATGTAGGGGGCGGTGATGGTTGGCTGTCCGATGCTGGCCATCACGAAGCCGTCGCTGGCGGCGACCGTGCTGAAGACGCCTTCGACCAGGTCGGCCTGCGAATACGTGGTGCGCGCGCCAAAGTCATTGCTGTGTTTATGGTTACGTTTCATGACAACTCCATGGTGAGATGCAACATCAAATGTCCTGCCGTGTCCGGCAAGTGCGAAAATGCTTCACATATCGTTCTGCCTGCCGTCGCCGACCAGCCGCACCAGCGCCCGCGTCAGCAGCCGCGTGTCGGTGCTGCTGAATTCGATCCCCAGCACCTGCTGGACGTTGCCGATGAACAAGCCGATATTCTTCTTGATCAAATTCAGGTCGGCGCGGCTGGCCTCGCTGTCGTTGATCTGCACCAGCGCCTCGACGCCGGCCTGGAGCAGGCCGCGCTGCGCGTCGGTAAAGCTGTGGCCGCTGGCCTTGCCGAAGGTGTCGATCAAATCCTGGACCGCCTGCGGATCGAGCGGCTTGACGACGTCGGCTTCGCCAGGCAGGGCTGGCGAGCAGACGATCTTTTGCAGGTCGCGCACGAACTGCGCCCGTTCTTCCTCGTCGGTGCTCATGTGGGTGGCATCGCCGAAGATCTGGGTCAGGTCGTTGACGCGGCCATCGATCACTTCCTGGGCGGTGGCCGTGACCGTGCCTTGCGCCTGGCCGCTGGCCAGACGCTGCTGCAGATTCAGGAACGAGTCGGCCATGAGCCGGTTCGGGTTGATGTCCGGCCCCGCCGTGCGCGCGCTCAATGCCGCTGCGCCGGCCGCGGCGGGTATCCAGGTCAGCACCACGTCGGGCGGCGTTTCGCCTGCATCTTTATTCGTGACCAGCTTGACCTCCCACGTCTCGCCCTGCCTCACCGGCAGCGTAAACACGCCGGGAACGGGCACGTTGTACGTCTTGGCGCTCTTCTTCCCCGTTTGCACCGTCACGGGCTTGGTAAAAGCCGTGACGTAGGTGGCACTGGTCGATTGGCCGCCGGCGTCGACCGTCGCTCCCTGCAAAATGCCGAAAAATGCCGGTGGCGGCGAATCGAGAGTCAGTGTCCCCATGAACGCCATCAGGATGCCGTCGCTCGCCGCAAGCTGCTTGCAGGGATACTCAGGGTTGTGATACTGCACGCGCTCGCCCAGCACATCGCCCACCAGGCTGGCCGCCTGCAGCGTGCCCGTCGCCGTGACGTTGCCGGCGACATTGACATTGCCCGTCACCGCCACCGCGCCCGGCGCGACGGCCAGCGTGGGCGCCCCGCCCACCGCGGCCACGCTGAACAGATTGGCGCCGGCGGCAAAGCCGGTGCCCCCGATCGCCAGCGACTCCCGGGCCCAGACGGTGTTGGCCGTCAGATCGTCGAAGGTCGCCGAGCCGCTGGCAAAACTGACGGGGCCGTTCACCTGCAGGGCGTACTGCGTATCGACTTTGGCGAGGGCCACATTGATGGCGACCGTATTGGCGTTGCTTGCGTTGCTATTGCTGACGATGAGCATGGCCGGCGCCAGCGCCGCCTCGTCATCGGGCGCAAGGATGGCATTGTCGTCGTTGGCCTTGAACTGGGCCAGCAGTCCCGCGCTGACCATGTAGGCCGAATTGGCGGCCGCGAACGGGGGCGCGCCGGCGTCGCCCGATGCCAGCAAGGTCAGCTGGGTCTGGCTATCGACCGAGCCGACGCGCAGCATCCGCGGCAGTGTCTGCGGATCGGCCGCGGCGAACAGCTGGTCGCCCGCCTTTGCCGCGCTCAGGAAGGCGGTGCCAGTGCCCGTGACCAGGGTCGGCGTGGCCGCATCGATGCTGATGGTCCCTGCCCCGTCCTTCTTCACGCCGTCGGCCCCCAGCAACTGGTAAGGCAGGCTGTCGACCTTCCCGACATACGGCGCGGACAAGGTCAATTGCGTATCGCTGGCCACCTGCGCGACGCTCTGCACCTGCACCGCGAGCGGGTTGAAGCGGGGAATCAGCAAGGTGTCGCCGGCCGACAGGGCGGTAAACTTGGTGCCCTCCGTGCCAGTGATGGTCGTGCCATTGCTGCTGACCTTGCCGCTGCCGGCGACGGGCGCAAACGTGCCCGACACCAGGTAACTATAGGGCGAATTGATGACGGGAATTTCAAACTGTGTCGCCAGCACCAATTCCGTATCGCTGACGGGCGTCTTGGCCAGCACCGCCTGCTGCTGGTTCAGGGTGCCGATGGCGATCAGGTCGCCGGCCTTGACCTGGTCCTGGAACGTGGTGTTGTAACCCTGCACGACATTGTCGCTGATCGAGCTGATGACGCCGTTGCCGATGAAGGCGCTGCCGCCGCCCACGCTCAGCGAGGCAGCCGGGCTGCGGTCGAAGATGCCGACGTTGCCGCCATCGTAGAACAGCCGGCTCGCCGCCTGCCCCGGCGACTCCTTGGTCCAGTAGCTGAGCATGGCCATGCCCTGCAACTTCGAGCCGTTGCCCTCGAAACTCTGGGCCTTGATGGCGCCGCTGGCAGTCAGGCTGTCGGCCAGTATCTGCCCCTGCACGTCGAGGGCGGCGCGCGGCGCGCCTTCGTTCAGGCCGATGCCGACGTTGCGGTCCGGCCCGATGACCAGCGCATTCGGCCCGGCGCTGGCGGAGCCCCCCTTGGCCAGGGCCTGCACGCCCAGGCCGATGGATCCGTCCAGGCTTACCTGCAGCAAGGTACCGTCGCTGCGCGAAAAACGGGCCAGGGCCGAGCGCATGTAGGTATAGCCCGATCCGGGCGCCGGCATCGTGGTGGGCGAAAAGGCGGCGTCGATCTCGACTTGCAAACCATCCTGGACGATCTTGCTGACGGTGCGGCGCTGGGCCGTCCCCATGCGCACCGAAGGGTCCGCGATGAGCTGGTCGCCTACTTGCAGGAACGGCGCGGGCGCATCCGAGAAGGTGACCAGCTGGTTATCCCAGCTGATCGTGCCCATGCCCTTGAAGGTCACGGCGTCGACCTGCAGGTTGGCGACCGGATGGTCGGTGCCCACGCCGAGGTTGTTGCGCGCCGTGAGCAAACCCATGAACTGCCCGCGCGGGGCGTCGAACTCCAGGTAATAGCCGTCGGCGCGGCTGCCTTCGCGGCGCGCGCTGATGCTTGCGTAGTCCGCCCGCACCGTCGCGCCGCCCAGATTGGACGGCGTGGAAGCGGCCTGGTTCACGCCCGCACCTTCCGTGACGAAATTGACCGAGCCGACGCTGGTACCCACATAGCGGCGTTCGTTGCGCCCGGATTTGTAGGTCAGGCTGTTGATGCTGCGCTCGGTGGTCAGGGAAATGACCGCCAGCAAAATGTTGGTGCCGGGCTGGTCGAGATTGCGCAAGTACTGGATCTGCGGCTGCTGCACGATGCGCTTGTAGCCGGCCGTGCCGCTCTCGTCGCTGAGGTCGGCGAACACCTCGAAATAGTTGATGGTGATGAAATAGCTTGCGCCAGGGACCAGTTGATCGAACGTCAGCACGGCTGGCTCGAGCAGGATGATCTGCCGGCCCAGGGCGTCGATCGCCATGCCGCGCGACACTTCGAGCTGGCTTGGCTGACCATCCGCCGGGGCGGCAACCTCGAGACCGTGCGCAATGCCATACAGGTACAGGCTGACATTGCGCGCCGCCAGCATGTCCATCTGATACTGCTGCTCGCAGCGGAAATCGTCCGTCAGCAAGGCTTCGCCCGAAAAATAGTTGGGCCGTTCGACACGTGGCTGTTTCATGCGATTCCCCGGCCGATGAAGCCGGCAGCGGCGCCGGGCAAGGCGATCCACGACAGCGTGATATCGCCATGGCCGCCGGCCGCCTGCAGCGCCAGCAGCGTGACGACGAATTGCGCCGTGCCGGACGCGACGGCTGTGGCGTAGGGGACGCTGCCGCCCACCGTCACCATCACGGTGGGCGGCGCGCTGAAGGCATCCTGTTGCGCGGCGTCGAAATGGACGGTGACGCTGGTGCTGGCGCCCGCGCCTTGCAACTGGGCCGCCGGCACCGTCAGCGTGCCCTGCAGGAACGTGTCGGGCACGGCGCTTGCCCGCATTTCCCCCTGCGTCTCCCCCAGCGCGGCCGGCAGCCGGCTCGTCACCGGGATGCGGCTGTCGGTCACGCTGACGATGGCCTTGCTGGCGTCGAGCGCGACGGTGGCCAGCAGCACGCCATGGTCGGGCACCCTCTTCGCGGCGTGCAGCTGGGCCGCCTCGTTGACCACGTTGGCCGTCGACGCGCTGGTGTCCGGGTAGCAGGCGTACACCAGCATGGGGTTGCTGGCGTCCGACGGCAGCGTGACCGGCGTCGCGCCGGACGGCAGGATCAGGAAATGCCCGGCATCGTCGAAGGCCACGCCCTGGCTGACGGCCAGCGTATTGCCAGCCTGGCTCACCAGCATGCCATTCAGCACGCCGGACGAGAACAGGTACTGGTTTTGCAGCCAGAACCAGTTGCTGAAGTAACTCTGCTCGAGCGTCATGTAGTCCGACGTCAGGAACATGCCGGTCTGATAATTCAGGTGGGTGGCGACGTCCGCCTTGATGATGGTGCTCATGTCATGCTTCCTTGTTGGCCGAGTAAAGTATTGACGCCCAGCGCGGTGGCGTAACCTTCCGCCTGCAACTGCATGCTGGGTACGATCGTGATGAGGTAGTTGCTGGCGGCCGGCTTCATGACGCGCAGGAACTGTTCGAGCCGGCCGTACAGCGCCTGGATCTGCGCCACGTTGGAGGCCGTCAGGATGAACAGCGGGTCGTGCGCGTTCGGCAGCACCATCTGCACGTTGAACAGCCACGGCAGGTAGCCCGCCACGACGGGCGCGCCGCTCGCGTAGGCGTCGCGCACGATGAAGGCGCTGCCGGCCAGGTCGCTTGCCATGATGTCGGGCGCGGCTGGCGCGCTGATGCTCACCGACAGGACGCCGTCGATGGCGACCCACTTGCCGCTGTCGTCCAGTTGCTGGCCGTGCATGGCCATGGGCAGCCCGAGCAGCAAGTCGGCCAGCATGCTCAAGCCCTGCAAGGTCCCGCGCAGGCGGTACAGGGCCATGATTTCCGCGATCACGGTGCGCTTCTGGTCGATGTCCCAGTCATTGTCGACCGCCAGCGCAACCCAGCTGCCTAACCAGACGAGGAAATCGTTGAGCCAGGCCTCGATGGGCGCGTTCGGGTCGGAGGCACCTGGCGCGGCGGCCACGTAGCCCGCCAGCGGATCGCCGGGCGCGGGCACCTGGATATAGGTGTCGAGGTCGGCCAGAATGGCCGTTTCCTGCTTTGCCGTCGCGCCGGAGATGGGCGGAATGAAACGCGTGTCCGAGGGAGGAAACAGGAAACTCAGGCGCGGATAGAACAGGTTGCCGATGACGTCCGCCTGCAGCAGCTCATGGATACCCTTGCGCCCGCCCAGCTCGGCGTCGCCGATGCCGGTCAATATCTTTTCAAAAATCTTCAGGTACTGCGCGAGAAAAGCCGGCTGCGTGGTGCTGTACACGGCAGGCAGGTAGCGCAGGTAGCTTGACGGCGCGCTCATGCGGCATTGCTCCGGACGCTGACATCGAGGCAGCGCAGGCGCGGCAAGCCCCGGTAAAACATCGCCGGCGTGCCGGGCGGCAGATCGGCGAGCTGGGCGTTGACGTCCAGCACGGCCATGCGGTCGAGCACCAGGGTCGGGATGAAATCGAAGACCAGCCCGTCGATGGATGCGATGCCCGGCACGGCCAGAATCAACTGGCGCAGCGCCGCTTCGGTGGGCGCCCCGTCATATGGCCAGCCCTGGCCGGCCGCGCCTCCTTCGCACGGCAGGAAGTAGGCGAAGAGGCGCGCAAACAACAGGCCCAGCGTGACCTCCAGGCGCACCGTCGGCACGCAGCCGGCGACGAGCGTCACGTTGATGTCGGTGAACTGCGCCGCCCGCGCCTGGACGCGGTTGCCGGCGATCACGCGCGGCGCCAGGTATTTGTTCACGGCCGCGAGCAAGGCACGCTCGGCCGCCGCGTCGTCGGCCGCCTCGATCATCAGCACCTTGCGCCGCGTGGTGCCGCCGCCAGCCTGGTTCGGATACGGCGGATACTGGTAGCGCCATTGCGCATCGCTGAGTATCCAGACAACGCTGCCCTGCCCCGCGCTCTGCGCATACGCGCGCCGCACCAGCAACGGCGTCGCCCCCTTGCCGCCGGCAGCCTGCTGCGCGATGACCTGGTTGGTTTCCAGCGCCAGCGTGTCGATATTCGACAGGGTCAGCGCCATGTAGGGATGGCCGACATAGGCCAGCACATGGCGCTGCAGCGTCGGCTTGTTCAGCACGACGCCCTGCTCGAGCTGTGCCAGCACTTGCTGCAAGGCCAGGAAGGCGGCGTCGTGGTTGGCGGTGGCGGCCAGGCTGTAGGCGGTCTGGTTGGCGGAAAAGGCCAGGCCCAGCACCCAGCGCAGGTAATTCTCGTCCGTCTGCACGGGAATCGCGTTGGCCTGGTACAGCAGCGACTCGTCCAGCCAGGCCAGCAATTGCAGCAGGGTGATGCCCGGATCGCTATCATTGTAGTCCGTCCACTGGCGCGTGTACTGCGGGATCCGGCGCACCAGGTCGGCTGCCAGTTCCTGGTAGCTCTTGCGGTCGAGGTCGGGCAGTTCGAAGGCCATGCGCTACACCGCCGAGATATACACGAGCATGCCGCCAGCGACGGGCAGCTCGGTGGGCGCCAGCACGACATTGCCATCCTGGCGCCCATTCACGTTCAGGCCCGGCACGGCGCTCACGCCAGGCAGACTGCGCAACAGCACATGGATGGCGGAGGCCTGCACGGTCTGGCCGAAACGCCAGCCCTGACCGGGCGGGCCGCCATACACGGGCTGGAAATAGGCGCGCAGCAGCGCCGCGATGCGCGCCTGTTCGGCCTGTATCTGGTCGGGCGCGATGCGCACCGCCAGTTGCGCCGTGACGGACACCGGCACATAGCGCGCCGCCTCGACGCGGATGCGCTCCACCAGCGCCGCCAGGCAGTATTGCCTGACATACGCGCCCACCTGGTCCAGCAGCGCCGGGCTGGCGTACGGCTGCGGATCGGTGGACAGGGGCAGCACCGCGATGCGGATGGTATTGCCTTCCGCCTCCACGGCGCGCGCCTGCGCCACCTGGGCGCTGGCGGCACCGGCCAGGGCCGTGAAATCCTGCAGTTGCACGGCCCAGCCGCCCGCACGCACCAGCGCGGGACTGGTGGCAGCCAGCTCGTCCCGCGTAGCGCAGCCGACCCCGCCGGCCGCCGGGGCCGGATTGGCCACCGCGGCGATGTTGGCGATGCCGGGACGCAACACCGTCAGCGCGCCAGCGCCCACGTTGCCCGCCAGCCCTTGCGTGTGGTGGTAGCGCATGGCGACGATATTGTTGTGGCCGGGCGGCGGGATCATGCCGTTGTAGCCATCGCCGAAAGTCAGCAGCCCGTTTGCGTAGTCGAGCATGTACACGCGGTCGGTCGGACCGCTGAAGGCGAAGTTCTCGACCTGGGTCCAGCGCCGCGCCACCTCGCCGGCACCCACGCGCACCTCCGCCAGCGCCGCGTCGGCAAACTCGGCCGCACCTGGCTCCCGCCCCGCCATCAGCCCGGCAGGCTCGATCACGCACACCAGCACGTCGGCCAGCACGGGGGGATAGTCGAGCGTGAACTGCTGGAACATCTGCTCGTTGCTCGAGCCGAGCACTTCATCGACCAAGGTGGTCAGGTTCGACGCCATGACCGTGTTCGGATACATGCCATACAGACGGATGGTGCGGTCGACATGGGCGTTGTTGATGCGGAACCAGAACGCCGTCTGCGAAAACAGATAGGCCGCCTGCATTGCGGCCGGGACCACGAAGCCAACCAGGCCGGAGCGGCTCAAGCCATAGGTGGCATCGTCCACCGCCAGCGCCTGCCACCGCTGGCCGTCGTGGTATTCCCACTGCAGGGTGCGCCCGGGGGCGGCCTGTTCCTGTTGCAGGTAGAAATACAGGACCAGCTTGTTGCCCACGCAGGCGGCGGCGAATCCCGCGTCGTCGAAGGCAAAATAGAAGCCGGTCAGCAGCGCGTCGACCGGCTTGAACGGGCTGAACAGGAAACGGCTCAGGGTGAAGGCGTTGTAGCTCCAGAAGCTCTGCGGCTTGGCCGCGAAGCTGTACTCGATACGCGCCGACAGCACGAATGGCGGGTAGTAGCTGGGCTGGGAAATCGTATAGCTGAAATTGACGCCAGCCACGTCGTTGAGGTATTTGCTCACCCCCAGCTTTTGCGCCTGGTCGAGGACATCCGCGGGAATGGCGTCGATGGTGGCGCTGACGCTGGTGCTGGCAATGCCGCCCTGCTGCCCGTAGCCGCCCTCGGCGATCACGCAGCGCAGCCACAGCCCTTCGGAACCGGCCACGGTGCCCGGGCCGAACTTCGGGCAGGCGAACTGGATATACGTGCCGCCATCTGGATTGTCATACTGGAAATTGTTGATCCGGTCGACGAACTGGTAAGTACTGGCGTCCGTGGTGGTGGCGTTGAAGGCGCTCCATTGCAAACCGTCCCAGAATTGCCAGACCAGCTGCACGGGAAAAGTGCACTGCAAGGTGGTGAGCGTGAAATAGATCGTCACCAGGGCGCCGGTCCTGGCGAACACGCTGTCCGAGCGCAGGTAGAACGCATCGTTGGTTTTCGGCGTCTCGCCGAACGGATAGGCGCCATTCGCGATATCGAGCAGCACGCCATTGCAGGCGGCCTGCTGCGGCACGATGGCCTTGCCCTTGAAGGTGCAGTTCAACCCCGTGATGACGGGCAATTGCGGGGCCAGCGAGGCCAGCACCTGGACCTGCGGCGCGGGCTTGACCAGCAGCCAGTATTGCGCTTCCCCATCCTGGCCGCTCAACGGTGCGGCATCGAAACCGGCGCCCGGCTCGCCCGCCCGGTACAACTGCCGCTGCAGCTGCGCCAGCGGCACGGCGGCCGCGCGCGGCGTCATGCCAAGCACAATGTCGAGCTGGCGCTCCGACGATGAACTCGTCAATTGCGTCGTCAGCGGCGTCAGCGCGCCATCGAACCATTGTCCGAAATATTCCGGGTACAGCTGCTTGCCGGTCAGGCTGACGGTGATGCTTTGCAGCGCATCGTCAGGCTTGAACAGGACCGGATCGCCCATCATGAACCAGTGCCCGAGCGGCTGTTCGGCCGGATCGGCCTGCTGGCTGGCGACGAAGATCGGCACCCCGGCCTGGTCCCCAAGCAGGCCGGGCAAGGCATCGATGAACTGATCCTGCGCCGGGATGAGCGTCAGCGCCGCCGACAGCGTGGCGGGCAGCACCAGCAGCGTCTCGTTGGTCTGGAAGCGGATCGTCTGGTCCTGGCCATCGAGCACCGCACACTGTGCCGGCACCGTTACCGCCGGCTGGCCGGCCTTGAGCAGGAAGCGCAGCGGCGCCTGCGCCGCCAACGGCGCGCGCAACTGCATGTTCATGAACTGGAAAAAACCCAGGCGGCGCTGCTCCGGTATGGCATTTTCGATATCGGCCGTGTACGCGGCCAGCTGCGAAAACAGCTTCAGCAGCACCAGCCCCGGATCCTGGTCGACGTCCGACGCGCTTGGCGGCAGCGTGTTCCAGTAGTCGCTCCATTCGGGAACGTAGGCCTTGGCCAGCGCCAGCGTCTGCGCATAGAACTGCTCCGCGTCGCGAAAGTCGAGCGTCGGGGACGTCATGGACGCGGCTCGCCTGCCACTTCCACGCGCAACTCTTCCAGCACCTGGATGGCGCCGCTGATGCGCAGCAAGGTTGCCTGGAGCTGACGTTTGCGCTCGTTGAACTCGTCCTGCAGCGCCTGCAGCTGCGCCTGCCCCGCACTTTCGTTGCTTTTCAATTCCGCAAGGCGGTCGTCGATCAATTGCATGTCCATGCGTATGTCCTGGCTTATTTGAGAAAGAATGGGTAGACCAGATTGGCCGGCTGGTTGTGCGAGCGGATCAGGTAATCGACCGACACCCGCAGGCAATTGGGCTGTTGCGCGTCGATGAGGGCGGCCACGCCGGTGACCTGGATGCGCGGCTCCCAGCGGTCCAGCGCCTGCTTCACGTACAGCTGCGCCAGGCTGCTGGCGCTGGCATTGCCGGCCGAGAACACCAGCTCATTGATGCGGCAGCCGAAGGCCGGCAGCATCACCCGTTCGCCGGGCGCCGTCTGCAGGATGATCAGGATGGCCTCGGCGATGTCGTCGGCGCCGGCCGCGAACAGCACGCGCCCGCCGCTGGTCCGCACGGGGAACGCCCAGCCCTGGCCCAGGAAATCGGCGCCGGCGGCCATCGCTAGCCCATCCTCACGGTGCTCATGCCCGCCACCTGCACGGTGGGCGGCGGCGCCTGCGGACCGGCCGGCGGCAGGTCGTGGCAGGTCTCGCACAGGTCGCCCGCGCGCGCGGCGCCCTTGCCGTTGATGCGTACCGTCAGGCTGCCAAGCATCACCTGTCCCAGATTGGTGGGCGGCACCTGGAACTGGCCGCTGGCGGCGATATGCGGCGGCACATTGCTGGCCATCGAACCGACCGTCGCCGCAGGCCTGCCGTTGATGCGCACGTTCAGACTGGTATTGCTGGCGATCTTGCCGGAAAACGGGAACGGCTGCGGGGTCGGCACCGGCCCGCCCGGGCTCGGCACCAGCACGATGTGGATGTCGGCGGCGTTGACGATGCTATCGCCCGCCTTGGCGGCGCCCATGCCCATCAGTTCAGATCGATCATGGCGGCCTGCAGCTTGAGCGCCTTTGCGCCCTGCAACTGCATGCCCTGGGCCGACAGATCGGCCTTGACACTGCCGTCCGTGGTCTGCAGCACGACCTGGGCGGCGCTGATGGTCAGCGTGCCCTTGGCGCTGATCGCCAGGTCGCCTTCGCTGCTGATGCTGACCTTGTTGTTGGCGGTATCGAGCTCGATCCGGTTGTTCTTGTCGTCGATGATGGTGATCTTGCCCTGGGCACCATCATCGAGCACGATGGCCTTGCCCAGTTGCGTCCTGAGCATGCGCACCTCCTGCTGCCGGGCCGCCTCGACGGGTGGCTTTTGCACGCCGTTCCACAGGAAACCCAGCACATACGGCTGGTTCGGGTCGCCGTCGGCGAAGGCCAGCAGGGCCGAGTCGTCTTTCCTGGGCAAAAAAAAGGCGCCATAGCCGGGGCCCGCGAAAAAGCTCATCACCTGGAGCCAGTCCGACTCGATGGTGGCGCCACTCAGCGTCAGGAACACGCGGACGCGTCCCAGGCCCTTGGGGTCCGCGGTATTGCTCACCTTGCCGAGCGAGACGCCCGCTGCGTTGCCGTTCATATGCCCGTCCTGCGTACGTTGATGTCCGTCTTGTAGCCGCTGCTGTCGTCATAGTCGTGGGTGCTCGACGTGACGTAATAGGTGCCGTCAAAGCGCTCGCTCAGCCCGGTGATCTTGATATTGACGCCCGCCACCAGGTCGCTGTCGCCCACCAGGCTGGCCTGGCCTTCGATAAAGCTTTGCAGCTGGCTCTGGAATTGCGCGTCAGCCACCGCCTGCAGTGCGGCCGGGTCGCTGATGCCGGGGCATTGCAGCGTCATTTCCGAGCTGGGAAAATCTTCCGCCACCTCGTAGCCCGTTTCGCTGCCGCCCATCTTGTCCTGGCTGGTGCCGGACTGCGCCACGGCCGTGATGACGGCATCCGTTTCGACGTCGTAGCCGATGGCGGTCACCTTCTGGCCCATGGTCGGCACCTTCAGGTTCAGGCTCACCGCGCTGAGGTCGCGCGGGTAACTGAGCGTCTTGATGGCGCCCTTGCCCTCGGCCGAGGGGCGAAACACGAGGGTCGTGTCGGCCATCAGCAGTTCGTAGTCGAGCTGCTTGCAGCGCTCCATCAGGAAGGCGTAGTTGGAGACATTGTTCTGGATGACGTACTGATTGATGGTGTCCGGCTGGCCTTCCAGGGTGACGGGCAGGCGTGCCGCGCGCGCCACGTCGCTGACGATCTCATTGTCGTTGAGCAAGCTATAGGTCTTGGTACGGGTGCCGAACTTGAGCCGGTACATGCGGTCGAAACCGCGTATCGTGGCGGCCGAGGACGCCGTGCTGAAACTCGGTTCGATGGCCGTGATATCGCCGCTGATCAGTTGATGCAACTGGTTCAGGCCCAGGAAGATCGTGATCTGGTCGCCCGGCTTGAACACGTCGAGGTCGACGTCCTGCCAGGCGCCGTCCGCCTTTACCATGTCGAGCGTGAAGCTGAACATGGCCGGCACATTGATTTCATCGTGCACGCGCACGTTGTGGATGGCGGCCACGATCGAGGACGGCAAGGGACTGCGGTTCTTCAGGATCTTGAACGCACCGGTCTGCACGCTAAGCATACACGGCTCCCGCGCTGCCGGCATGCACGTCGGGAATGACCAGATTGCGGCCGATATCCTTGCGCTGCGGAAAATTCAAAACATCCTCGATGCCGTTCTGGGCGGCGATCAGGCGCCACTGGTCCGGGTCGCCCAGCGTGGCTTGCGCGATCAGGTACAGGCGGTCGCCCTGCTTGACCTGCCACAGCTGGCGGCAATTGAAATAGCCGCGCGACTGCAAGTCCTCCTCTTCCGTCAGCACCGACTTGAACGTCACGTTCAGCTCGGCGCGCACGGGAATGCCGGAACTGAGGAACATCGTGAATTTCTGGTCGAGCTTGACGATGATGCCCGTAAACAGGGGGCCGGCCCAGGTAAACACCAGCACCGGCGGTTCCTTGCGCACATTCGTGCCAACGCTGGGCACGGTGAGCGCGACGATCTTGCCGGTCTTGCTGCGCACGTCGACCTGCTGCTCGTAGGTATCGAAAAACAGCGACACGGTCAAATCGTCATTGTTGACCCGCTGGAACTGGATGTTCGATCCTTCACCCTGCACCAGCACGGTCTTGTTCAGCGACAGTTCGGTCGGGTTGTACATCACGGGGATTTCCTCGCGCGTCGCATGCACGACGATCTTGGCCATTTCCAGCATCAGGCGCCTCCCCGGCGATAGCGTTCGGTGGCGCCGCGGCGCGCGATGGCGCCGGCCATGCGGTCGGTCAGCGAGGCCAGCACCGGCGTGGAAAACAGCGTCTCGGTCAGCACCTTGCGCAACTGCTCCTGCGACTGCCCGCCATGCACGATTTCATGCACCACCCTGGTCTGGACGGCGCGTTCCACGCCGAGCATGCGCGTCTCGACTATGTGCTCGACGCGGCTTTGCAGCTCGGCCGTGGCAGCGGGCGCCGCCTGGCGCATGTCGCGCCGCACCGGCTGGCGGCCCTGGTAGCGTCCGAGGACGATGCAGGCGCGCGCGGCCGGCGCTGACCATGGCGCTGGCGCGGCCTGCGCCGGGGTGCGCCAGGCGCCGGCCCGCGGGCCTGGCGCGGCCGCGTCCCTTGCGTGCAGAGACATTGCCGGAGGCGCTGCGGGACGCAAAAATGGCGCGGCGGGCGCGGCAACGGCGTTGCGGACCGGCGCCCGTCTGGCCGTGCCGCCGCGCCGCGCCGCCTGGCGCTGCGTGGGACTGGCCGTGCCGCCAACGGCCGGCCGGGAAGCGGCCCCGCGCGCCGCCGGCTGCGCTGGCCGGATGGCTGTCCGGCCCAGCGCAGGCGAAGACGGCGCAGCGACGGCGCGCAGGCTGGCGCAACGCGC
>NZ_JAFLJN010000009.1:0-265943 GCF_018682595.1 Janthinobacterium sp. JC611 | reverse complement strand
CAACTTTGCGCCGATGATAGTGCTGCAACCAGTGTGAAAGTAGGTTATCGTCAGGCTTGTTACATAAAAAAACCCCGCGTGTGCGGGGTTTTTTTTCGTCTGCAGCATTCATCGGGTCAGATGCCCCAGGTGATGCTTTCATTTTCCGCCTTGGCCGAGCGCAGCATCTCCATCAAAGGATAGGCGCGCTGTGAGAAATGCACTTTTTGTGCGCGTGCATGAGCGCCCGTCTCACCATCTTCCAGCGTTTCCGGCGTATGCACATCGTGTTCGATGTCATTTTCCGGATGCAGTTTGCTTTCCGCGACTTCTTTTTCCAGCAGCGCCAGGGCATCGCCCGCTTCCGCTGGCGTGATGACGCCGCGCGTGGGGTTCTTGTGCAGGATGTCGAGGATGCGCTGGGCATGTTCCTGGTACATCAGCACTTCAGGGGAAGATTTGGATTTGAATGAGATCAACATAAGCGCTTTCTGAAACTTGTTGTTAGTGTCGAAACAATATCACGACTTGAAATGCCGCACAGGCCGTCCGATTGCCCGGATTGCACATTTGCAAGCCGGATATGGCCATCTGTTGGACAACGCACGTATTTACAAGGGTTTGCTGACCATGAAAACACCTGTTTAAGCGATCGTTAAGTCTCAATCCAGCTTCACCGAGTCCATGAAGGTGTCGATGGTGTCACGCGACAGCTTGCTTTCTTCCCCAAGAATGATGATCTGGAAGATACGTTTGTCCTGCGCCACAAAACGCCCGACCAGCAAGACGGGCTTGCCTTGTTGCATGCCTGTCGCTTCGATGCTGAGCGAACTGCGCTGGCGCGTTCCTGCAGCCGTGCTGCTGGCGGCCGATGCGGATTTTTCGCTGCGCACGGTGCCGTCGATATTTTTCAGCAGCGCCATCTGCATGGCAGGCAGGGCCGCCCGTGCCTGTTCCGCACTGTCGAGCACGGCGCTGCCGACGGCGAAGGTAGCGCCATCGACCTCGCTGGCCGTCATGGTCAGGCTGACTTTCTTGCCATCGAGATCGATCTCGCGCGTCAGCACGGCGGGCTTGCCTGGGAACAAGGCCGTGAACTGGGCGTCGGGACTGCGATAGTCGCGCCAGTCGAATTTCGGACTGCAGGCGGACAGGACGCTGGCGGCCGCCAGCGTGGCCAGAAAGAGGGCAAGTGATGGTTTTTTCATCAGCAGATGGTAGCAGCGCCGCGCATCACGCGCAATCACGCACGTGTGCCGCTCACTGACCCCCTTATACTTCACGCAGCACGCGCCGGTACTGGATCGCTTCGGCGACATGCTGCGGCGTGATGGCGGAGCTGCCCGCCAGGTCTGCGATGCTGCGCGCCACGCGCAGTACCCGGTGGTAGGTGCGCGCCGACCAGTGCAGGCGCGTCATGGCGCCATGCAGCAACTGTTCGCCGTGTGGCTCCAGGCGACAATGCTGTTCGATTTCCATGTTGCTCAGGCGCTGGTTGGACTTTCCCTGGCGTGCCAGCTGCAAGGCAAAGGCTGCCGCTACCCGGGTGGCGATCGCTTGCGTACTTTCGCCGGCGCCTGCACGTCGCCCCAGTGCCGCCGGCGGCATGGCGGCCACTTCAATCTGCAGGTCGATACGGTCTAGCAGCGGGCCGGACAGGCGATTGTGATAACGCAGCACGGCGTCCGGCGTGCAGCGGCAACGGCCGGAAGCGTGGCCCAGATAGCCGCACGGGCAGGGATTCATGGCGGCGATCAATTGAAAGCGTGCAGGAAACTCAGCCTGGCGGGCCGCGCGCGAAATGCTGATGACGCCCGATTCCATGGGCTGGCGCAGCACATCGAGCACCCGGCGCTGGAATTCGGCGATTTCATCAAGAAACAGCACGCCGCAGTGTGCCAGCGAGATTTCTCCCGGGCGCGGCACATTGCCGCCACCCACCAGGGCCACGCCGGACGCCGTCTGGTGCGGGGCGCGATAGGGCCGCCGTTTCCAGTGTTCCACCTTGAAGTGCCCGCCCAGCGAATGCACGGCAGCCGATTCCAGCGCCTCTTCATCGCTCATGGGCGGCAGCACGCCGGGGAAGCGGCTGGCCAGCATGGTCTTGCCTGCGCCCGGCGGCCCCACCATCAGGACGTTATGACCGCCCGCCGCCGCCACTTCCAGTGCGCGCCGCGCCTGCTGCTGCCCTTGCACGTCGGCAAAGTCGGGATAGGGAAAAGCGTGCGCTGCCAGCACGGGTTGGTGGCGTTGCAGGGCAGTGTGGCTGGCGTGCGGGGCAAAATGCGCGCAGACCTCGAGCAGGCTGCGGGCGGGATAGATGCAGGCATCGCTGACGAGAGCGGCCTCGTCCGCGTTCGCCTGCGGCAGGATGAAGGCGCGTGGCGCGCCCGACTGGCTGCGCTGCATGGCAAAGGTCATGGCCAGGGCGCCACGGATGGGGCGCAGCTGGCCCGACAGCGACAGCTCACCCGCGAATTCATAGCGGTGTAATTGGTCGCCCGCCAACTGGCCGGAGGCGGCCAGGATGCCCAGCGCAATGGGCAAGTCGAAGCGGCCCGATTCCTTGGGCAGGTCGGCCGGCGCCAGGTTGGCCGTGATGCGCCGCGCCGGCATCTCGAAGCCGCAGTTTTGCAGCGCGGCACGGACGCGGTCGCGCGATTCCTTCACTTCCGTATCCGGCAGGCCGACTATCGTAAACGAGGGCAAGCCATTGGCAAGGTGGACTTCGACGCTTACCTCTGGCGCCTCCATGCCGGCCAGGGCGCGGCTTTTCAGGACGGCCAGACTCATCAGACTCCCCTGCACCGCGGGCGCGGGCAGGATCAGTCTAGCGCGTGCAACGCCATCAGGCTTGCGCTATGCCAGCAAGGCCGTCAATAACGGAGCCTGGCTGGCGGCACCTCAGGTCTTCGAATCGTTCAGGCGCGTTTCCAGCTCGATCAGGCGCAATTCCAGTGCGTCCAGTTTGGCGCGGGTCTTGGCCAGCACTTGCGCCTGGATATCGAATTCCTCGCGCGTGACGAGATCGAGGCGGGCGAAGCCCTGGGTCATCATCGATTTTACGTTTTTCTCGATATCCTTGGCCGGCGAGTTTTCGATGGCTTGATGGATCTTGCCCTGCAAGTCGTTGAAGAAGGTATTCATGTCCATGGTCAGTCCTTTTATGGTGCGGCCTGTGCATCGCACCATTGCGGTGCACAGCGGCGTTAATCTGGTGCGAAACTGGGCGCTTCATGCTGCTTTAGCCGCCAATACCCGCATGTCCAGGGGCTTGCAGGGTATGTGTGGCCGGAAACGCCCCTGTCAAGGTGGCAAGAGAGCTGGCACGTATTCTGCTAAAGAAAGGATGAACGCTTTGTGATCTCCAGCCAAGATTTTAAACCTCAACCGCTTTAAAAGTTCAATAAAAGGGAATCGCCATGAAGAATCTGTCCAAGAACATGACTTTAGCAGCCGCATTGACGTTGGCCATGGCCGCCTTGTGCGGTAGCGCCATGGCCCAGGATGCAGCAGCGGCGCCCGCTGCGGCCGAGGCTGTACCCGACCATGTGGTGAGCTACAACGTGGCGCTGACCAGCGATTACCGTTACCGCGGCATCTCGCAAAGCCGTTTGAACCCGGCCATCAGCGGCGGTGCCGACTATACGCATAGCCCGACGGGCCTGTATGTGGGCACCTGGCTGTCGAGCATTAAATGGATCAAGGATGGCGGTGGCGATACCAGTCTGGAATGGGATATCTACGGCGGCAAGCGGGGCGAGATCAGCAAGGATTTTACCTATGACGTGGGCGGCCTGTACTATTTCTATCCCTCGAATGGGCTGAGCACCAATGCCAACACCTTCGAGCTGTACGGCCAGCTCGGCTACGGCCCGCTGTACATCAAGTACTCGCATTCGACCACCAATCTGTTCGGCGTCGCCGACAGCAAGAACAGCGGCTACCTTGACGTGGGGGGCAACTTCGACCTGATCGACGGTTACATCATGAACGTGCACGTGGGGCGCCAGAAAGTCGAGCACAACGATGCCCTCAGCTATAACGATGTCAAGATCGGCGTGACCAAGGATTTCGGCATGGCGACCGTTTCCCTTGCTGCCGTGAAGGCCAACATCACGTCGCTGGCACCGAACGGCAAGAATCTGGCGAAATCCGGTCTCGTGCTGACCGTGTCCAAAACCTTTTAAGCGAGACTGCCATGAAAATGATTACTGCGATCATTAAACCGTTCAAACTGGACGAAGTACGCGAAGCTTTGTCGGCTATCAATGTGCAAGGCATTACCGTCACGGAAGTGAAAGGTTTTGGCCGCCAGAAAGGTCACACGGAACTCTACCGTGGTGCCGAGTATGTCGTTGATTTCTTGCCAAAAACCAAGATTGAAGCGGCCGTCGATGACGCCATTGTCGACCAGGCCATCGAAGCGATTGAAGGTGCCGCGCGTACCGGTAAAATCGGTGATGGCAAGATTTTCGTCTACAACCTGGAACAGGTCATCCGCATCCGTACCGGTGAAACCGGCAACGAAGCGCTCTAAGGGGAATATTGATGCATAAAAATATAACAAAATTGCTAGCCGGGATAGCCTGCCTGTGTGCGTTTGGCCTTGCCACGCCGAGCTTTGCCGATGCGCCCGCCAAGACGGAGGCGGCCACGACCACGGCCGTCGCCGCCCCTGCCGTCACGCCGGTTGCTGACGCTGCGGCCCCGGCCGCCGCCGCGCCGGCTCCGGCCGCTGCCGCGCCAGCCGCCGCACCCGTCGCCAACAAGGGCGACACCAGTTTCATGATGATCAGCACCTTGCTGGTGATCTTGATGACGATTCCCGGCCTGGCCCTGTTCTACGGTGGCCTGGTGCGCTCGAAGAACATGCTGTCGGTGCTGATGCAAGTGTTCATGGTGTTCGCGCTGGTGATCGTGCTGTGGTGTATTTATGGCTACTCGATCGCCTTCACGGAAAAAACCGCCTTCTTCGGTGGCTTCGATCGCCTGTTCCTGAACGGTATCTGGGACCCGGCCAAGGGCACGTTTGCCGCCGCCGCCACCTTCAGCAAGGGCGTCGTCATTCCCGAGTTCGTCTTCGTCGCTTTCCAGGGCACGTTTGCCGCCATCACCTGCGCGCTGATCGTCGGCGCCTTTGCCGAGCGCGCCAAGTTTGCCGCCGTGCTGGCCTTCGTCGTGCTGTGGTTCACGTTCGCCTACCTGCCAGCGGCCCACATGGTGTGGTTCTGGACCGGTCCTGACCTGATCACCAATGCCGCCACCTCGGCCAGCGAAGCCTTGAAGGCTGGCTGGATCTGGCAAAAAGGCGCGCTGGACTTCGCCGGCGGCACCGTGGTGCACATCAACGCCGCCGTCGCCGGCCTGGTGGGCGCCATCATGATCGGCAAGCGCGTCGGCTACGGCCGCGAATCGATGGCGCCGCACTCGCTGACGATGACCATGATAGGCGCATCCTTGCTGTGGGTGGGCTGGTTCGGTTTCAATGCCGGTTCCTCGCTGGAAGCGGGCGACGTGGCTGCCCTAGCCTTCGTCAACACCTTGCTGGCGACCGCCGCCGCGACCCTGTCGTGGGTGTTTGGCGAATGGATCAGCAAAGGCAAGCCATCCATGCTCGGCGGCGCGTCCGGCGCCGTGGCAGGCCTGGTGGCGATCACCCCGGCGGCCGGTTTCGTCGGCCCGATGGGCGGCCTGGTCATCGGCTTGCTTGCCGGCATCGTCTGCCTGTGGGGCGTGAATGGCTTGAAACGCCTGATCGGCGCCGACGATTCGCTCGACGTGTTTGGCGTGCATGGCGTGGGCGGTATCCTCGGCGCCTTGTTGACGGGTGTGTTTGCTGCACCACAATTGGGCGGCCAGGGCATCTTCGACTATGTCACCAACAAGATGTCGGCGGATCCGTATTCGATCGGCCACCAGGTGTGGGTGCAGGCGCAAGCGGTCGGCACCACCATCCTCTGGTCGGCCCTGGTCTCCGTCGTCGCCTATAAACTGGTCGACATCGTCATCGGCCTGCGCGTACCGGAAGAAGAAGAGCGTGAAGGCCTCGATATCACCAGCCACGGCGAGCAGGCGTATCATGGCTAAATAGCAATTGTCTGGCATGCCAGCGCCCCGGCGTGGCATGCCCGGCTGGAAAAGGCGCCTCATCGAGGCGCCTTTTTTTCGTTGTGGGAATGGAAAAGGTCTTTAAAACAAGGGTTTTGCCCCGATTTGGGCTACTTACACGGTAATATAGTCGGCAGTTCTGTGTGCTTTTTTGAATACTGCACATAATTTAAGGATGTAACTATGGTTCCCCATCTCGTCACGGCCCTGACCGGACCGCTGCTCGACCTCGAAAAAAAGATTCTGGCCGCGACGCCGGCCATTGAGCGCTGGTTTCGCATGGAGTGGCAAGAGCACACGCCGCCCTTCTATTGCTCGGTAGACTTGCGTAACGCCGGCTACAAGCTGGCGCCCGTCGATACCAATCTGTTCCCTGGCGGTTTCCATAACCTGGCCACGGAAATGCTGCCCTTGTCCGTGCAGGCGGCCATGGCCGCCATCGACAAGTATTGCCCGGACGCCCGCAACCTGCTGATCGTGCCGGAATTGCACAACACCACGCCGCAATACCTGCAGAACGTGGCGCGCCTGATGCAGATCTTCCGCCAGACGGGGCTGCACGTGCGCTTCGGCTCGTGGTCGCCCGAGATCACCCAGCCGACACCGTTGGCGTTGCCAGATGGCAACATGCTCGTCATCGAGCCCCTCGTGCGCCTGAACAATGGCCGTCGCCTGGGCTTGAAGGATTTCGATCCGTGCACGATTTTGCTGAATAATGACTTGTCGGACGGCATCCCCGACATCCTGCAAAACATCCATGAGCAAAGCCTGCTGCCGCCCCTGCATGCGGGCTGGGCCTTGCGCCGCAAGAGCAACCACTACACGGCCTACGATGAAGTGGTGAAAAAATTCGGCAAGATGATCGACGTCGATCCGTGGATGCTCAACCCCTTCCACGCCAAGTGCAGCGACGTGAACTTCCAGGAAGGCGAGGGCGAAGACGCGCTGGCCGCCAGCGTCGACGTGCTGCTGGCCAAGATCCGCAAGAAATACAAGGAATACGGCATCAAGGAAAAGCCCTTCGTCATCGTCAAGCCCGATGCGGGTACGTACGGCACGGGCATCATGACGGTGCGCGACGCCAGCGAAGTGCGCGACCTGTCGCGCAAGCAGCGCGACAAGATGTCCATCGTCAAGGATGGTAAAGTTGTCACCGACGTCATCATCCAGGAAGGCGTGCCGACCTTTGAGAGCATCAAGGATGCCGTGGCCGAGCCTGTCGTCTACATGATCGACCGCTATGTGGTGGGCGGTTTCTACCGCGTGCACGCGGAACGGGGCGTGGACCAGAACCTGAACGCGCCCGGTTCGCAGTACGTGCCGCTGGCGTTTGCCCAGCAGCATGCGGTGCCGGACTTGAAGGCCAAGCCGGGCACGGCCGCGCCGAACCGCTTCTATGTGTATGGCGTGGTGGCGCGCCTGGCCTTGCTGGCCGCGTCGCTGGAAATGGAGCGCACGGACCCGAATCCCGAGGTGTATTGATCCACCCGTGCGGCTTGCCGGGCGCGGCGACCACCGCGCCTGGCGATCTCGGCTAGAATCAAGCATTCCTTATCCAGGCTCCCCGATTGGACGCACCATGAAAATTGCATTCCTTGCCGACCCGCTGGCAGGCTTCAAGACTTACAAAGATTCCACCTTCGCCATGATGCGCGAGGCGGCCAGACGCGGCCACGCCGTGTACGCCTTCGAACAGAAGGACATGGCGCTGGAAGAGGGCATCGTCACGGCGCGGGTACAGCATATCGAGCTGACGGGCGACGAGCACGACTGGTACAAGGTCGTCTCCACCGAGGAAGTGCGCCTGTCGGCCCTGGACGCCATCATCGAGCGCAAGGACCCGCCGTTCGACATGGAATACGTGTATGGCACGTATCTGCTGGAACTGGCGGAAAAGCAGGGTGCGCACGTCTTCAACAAGCCGTCCGCCATCCGCGACAACAATGAAAAGCTGGCCATCGCCCAGTTTTCCGAATTCACTTCGCCGACCCTGGTGACGTCGAACGAAGCGCGCCTGCGCGCCTTCCACGCCAAGCACCAGGACGTCATCTTCAAGCCGCTCGACGGCATGGGTGGCACGGGCATCTTCCGCGTCAAGGCCGATGGTCTGAACCTGGGCGCCATCATCGAGACCCTGACGGACAATGGCGCGCAGACCATCATGGCCCAGCGTTTCATCGCCGACATCGTCAAGGGCGACAAGCGCATCCTCGTCATCGGCGGCAAGCCGGTGCCGTTTTCGCTGGCGCGCATCCCGCAGGCGGGCGAAGTGCGCGGCAACCTGGCGGCCGGCGGCACGGGCGTGGCGCAGCCCTTGACGGCGCGCGACCGGGAAATCGCGGAAAAGCTGGGCCCGATCCTGGCCGCGCGTGGCCTGATGCTGGTAGGATTGGACGTGATCGGCGACTACCTGACGGAAGTCAACGTCACCAGCCCGACCTGCTTCCAGGAAATCATGCAGCAGACGGGCTTTGACGTGGCGGCCATGTTCGTCGACGCCGTCGAGCATGGCGTTGCGCAAGCGCAGCAGCGCTAGAAGGTGAAACGACTATGGTAGGGATTTTGCTCATGACACATGCACCGCTGGGACAGGCCTTCATCGCCGCCTGCGCGCATGTGTTTCGCGGGCCAACGGAACGGTTTGAAGCCATCGACGTCGTCGCCGACCAGGACCTGGCGGAAGTGCAGAAGCTGGCATCGGAAGCCATCTGCCGCCTCGATGACGGCTCCGGCGTGCTGGTGATTACCGACGTGAAGGGCGGCACGCCGTCGAACTGCTGCAACAAGCTGGCCGATGCGGGCAGGGTGGAAGTCATCGCCGGCATCAGCCTGCCGATGCTGCTGCGCGCCATCACGTATCGCCGCGACACGCTCGACGTGGTGGTGGAGATGGCGCTGGCCGGTGCGCAAAGCGGCGCCGTGCGCGTCGATAACCGCATCCGCGTGGGCGAATAGGGAAGTGCAAGGCCGCCGCCCTGAAGGCGGCGGGTTTTATAGGCCAAGATTGTCATCAGCGTAGTGCATTCAGGGATAGAGACCATACAAAAATGATTCAAAAAGAACTCGAAATCATCAACAAGCTGGGACTGCACGCACGCGCCTCCGCCAAATTTACCCAGCTCGCCGCCAAGTTCAAGAGCGACGTCTGGCTGACCCGCAACGCGCGCCGCATCAACGCCAAGTCCATCATGGGCGTGATGATGCTGGCCGCCGGCAAGGGCGCGAAAGTGACCCTGGAAGCCGAGGGCGATGATGAGCAGGCATGCGTCGATGCCCTCACCGCCCTGATTAATGACAGGTTTGGCGAAGGCGAGTAATGCCCGCCGAACGCAGCCGCAGCCGCATTCCGACAGGTCACCCCATGGCATCCTTCACGCTCCACGGCATCCCGGTCTCCCGCGGCATCGCCATTGGCCGCGCGCATCTGCTGGCGCCGGCTGCCCTTGACGTCAAACATTACCTGGTCGCCCAGGAACAGATCGAAGCCGAAGTCCAGCGCCTGCAAAGCGCCATCGCCGCCGTCCACAAGGAACTGCAAACCTTGTGGAACGAGCTGCCCAAGGATGCGCCCACGGAACTGGGCGCGTTCATCGATGTGCACGCGCTGATCCTGTCCGATCCGATGATTTCCGAAGCGCCGCTCGACATCATCCGCAAGCGCCACTACAACGCCGAGTGGGCGCTGCTGACGCAGATCGATGAATTGTCGGCCCAGTTCGACGAAATCGAAGACCCGTATCTGCGCGAGCGCAAGGCCGACATCCAGCAAGTGGCCGAGCGCGTGCTGAAGGTCTTGCTGGGCACCGAGCAGCTGCTGCCCAAGGCGGCAGCCGAAGATGAATTGATGGCGCAGATGATCGTCGTCGCGCACGATATCTCTCCAGCCGACATGCTGCAGTTCCGCGACCGCTCCTTCATCGGCTTCATCACCGACGTGGGCGGGCAGAACTCGCACACGGCCATCGTCGCGCGCAGTCTGGATATCCCGGCCGCCGTCGGCATGTCGCAGGCGTCGATGCTGATCGAGCAGGACGACTGGCTGATCATCGACGGCGACGCCGGCGTGGTCATCGCCAACCCCAGTCCTTTGGTGCTGGAACAGTACCGCGAGCGCCAGGTGGCCATGCAGCGCGCGCGCAAGAAGCTGGGCAAGCTGAAAAAGACGCCGGCCGTGACCAAGTGCGGCACGCCCGTCACCCTGCTGGCGAATATCGAGTTGCCCGAGGATTGCGCGTTCGCGCTCGAGTCGGGCGCCAGCGGCGTGGGCCTGTTCCGCTCCGAATTCCTGTTCATGGGCCGCGCCCACAAGATTCCCACCGAGGACGAGCAGTTCGAGGCTTACCGCAACACGGTGCAGTCGATGAAAGGGCGCGTGGTGACCATCCGCACGCTCGACATCGGCGCCGACAAGCCGCTCGACCAGTCCGACCATACCGCCTTGAATCCCGCGCTGGGTTTGCGCGCCATCCGTTACTGCCTGGCCGAGCCGCAGCTGTTCCTGACGCAGCTGCGCGCCATTTTGCGCGCCTCGGCCTTCGGCAAGGTGCGCATCCTGATTCCCATGCTGGCGCACGCGTTCGAGATCGACCAGTCGCTGGCCATGATCGCGCAAGCGAAGGCCAGCCTGCGCGAGGACGGTGTCAAGTTCGACGACGCCGTCGAAGTGGGCGCCATGATCGAGATCCCGGCCGCCGCGCTGGCCCTGCCCATGTTCGTCAAGCGCATGGATTTCCTGTCGATCGGCACGAATGACCTGATCCAGTACACCCTGGCCATCGACCGCGTCGATTACGAGGTGGCGCATTTGTACAACCCGCTGCACCCGGCCGTGCTGCAACTGATCTCCATGACGATCGCCGCCGGCCACAAGGCGGGCATCGACGTGGCCGTGTGCGGCGAAATGGCGGGCGACGTGAAGCTCACGCGCTTGCTGCTGGGCATGGGACTGCGCGAGTTTTCCATGCATCCGGCCCAGCTGTTGGCGGTCAAGCAAGAGATACTGAACAGCGACCTGGGCCTGATTGCGCCACAAATGCGCAAAATTATGCGTTCGATGGAACCAAATGTGATCGCGGAAGCTGTCCGGCAACTGCAGCTCATGTAAACTGTCACCTTATCGGCATCAGGATACATCGCGCGCGGCAAGATGTATCCTGATGCTAAAGTTGCAGCGCCTATCATCGCGGTGCTGCATCGACCATGGCCCGTGGGGCCGCCCCCCTTTTATAAACCGACACACATGTCATCCATTGGAATCGTTTCGCCGCAAACCATGTATTTTGCGCAACCCCTGCAGCTGCAAAGCGGAGCATCGCTGCGGGACTATATGTTGATGTATGAAACCTACGGCACCCTGAACGCCGACAAATCGAACGCGGTGCTGGTCTGCCACGCCCTGAACGCCTCGCACCACGTGGCCGGCGTGTATGCCGACGAGCCGAAAAGCACGGGCTGGTGGGACAATATGGTCGGTCCCGGCAAGCCGCTCGACACCAACAAATTCTTCGTCATCGGCGTCAACAACCTGGGATCCTGCTTCGGCTCGACTGGCCCCATGCACACCAATCCCGCCACCGGCAAGCCGTATGGCGCCGCTTTCCCCGTCGTCACGGTGGAAGACTGGGTCAGCGCGCAGGCGCGCCTGGCCGATGAACTGGGCATCACCCGGTTCGCCGCCGTGATGGGGGGCTCGCTGGGCGGCATGCAGGCGCTGGCGTGGAGCATCATGTTCCCCGAGCGCTTGCGTCACTGCGTGGTGATCGCCTCGACGGCCAAGCTGTCGGCGCAGAACATCGCCTTCAACGACGTGGCGCGCCAGGCCATCCTGTCCGACCCCGATTACCATGGCGGCGACTTCTATGCCCATGGCGTGGTGCCGAAGAACGGCTTGCGCGTGGCGCGCATGGTGGGCCACATCACGTATCTGTCAAATGACGACATGGCCGAAAAATTCGGCCGCAAGCTGCGCGACGCGGCGCAGACGGGCGATTACAAATTCGGCTTCGGCATCGATTTCGAGATCGAATCGTATTTGCGCTACCAGGGCGACAAATTCTCCGAATACTTCGACGCCAACACGTATTTATTGATCACCAAGGCGCTCGATTATTTCGACCCGGCGCGCGCGCATGGCGGCGACCTGGCCAAGGCCCTGTCGGGCACGAAGGCCAAGTTTTTCCTCGCATCGTTCTCCACCGACTGGCGCTTCTCGCCCGAGCGCAGCCGCGAAATCGTCGAGGCGCTGGTATGCAACCGCCGCCAGGTCACGTATGCCGAGATCGACGCGCCGCACGGCCACGACGCCTTCCTGCTGGAAGATGCGCGCTACATGAACATGGTGCGCGCCTATTATGGCCAGGTATGGAACGACATCGGGGCGGGCTTGCCCGCTCCTGCACAGCACACCGCCGTCCGCCAGGGCGCGAAGGAGACCGCATGACTTTTGACGAATTGAGCGCGCTGCGCCCCGACCTGGCCTTCATCGCCCACTGGGTGCCGAACAACGCGCACGTGCTGGACGTGGGCTGCGGCGAAGGCGTGATGCTCGAGTACCTGCAAAGCGACAAGGAGTGCAGCGGCTACGGTATCGAGATCGCCGACGACAAGGTGCTGGCCAGCACCCAGCGCGGCGTGAACGTGATCCAGCAGGACATGGAAAAGGGCCTGGCCATCTTTGGCGACAACAGCTTCGACACGGTGCTGTGCCTGTCGTCGCTGCAGATGATGAAACAGGTCGAGCCGCTGCTGCGCGACATCGTGCGCGTGGGCGCCGAGGCCATCGTCTCGTTCCCCAACTTCGCCTACTGGCCGCACCGCGTGGCGCTGCTGAAAGGACGCATGCCCGTGTCGAAATCGCTGCCCTACCAGTGGTACGACACGCCCAACGTGCGCTGCGCCACCATCAACGACTTCCGCGAGCTGGCCGAGGAATGCGGCCTGGAAGTGATCGAATGCGTGGCCCTGGCCGAAGGCAAGATGGTCTCTGTGCTGCCCAACCTGCGCGGCGACCTGGCCGTCTTCCGCCTGCGTAAAAAAGCGGTGCATTGATGAGCACAAGCCCGGCGCCTGGCTGGCGCTCCTATGCCAACGGCCGCATGCTGGCCGTGCTGGTGCTGGGCTTCAGTTCCGGCCTGCCCCTGTTCATCCTGCTGTACCTGCTGCAGGCATGGCTGGCCAAGTCGGGCCTGAACGTCAAGGCGCTGGGGCTGTTCGCCCTGGTGCAGTTCCCGTATATCTGGAAATTCCTGTGGGCGCCCTTGATGGACCGCTACCGCATCCTGGGCCTGGGACGCCGGCGCGGCTGGATGGCGGCCACGCAAGTGGCGCTGTTCTTTTCCATCGGCGCCATGGGCATGCTCGATCCGCTCACGCAGATCGGCCTGATCGCGGCGGCCGCCGGCGGCGTCGCCTTTCTGTCGGCCAGCCAGGACATCGTCATCGACGCCTACCGGCGCGAAATCCTCAGTGACAACGAGCAGGGCCTGGGCGCCGCCGTCATCGTCAACGCCTATAAAGTGGCGGGCATGGTACCGGGCGCGCTGTCGCTGATCCTGGCCGATCGCATGCCGTGGCAGCCCGTGTTCTGGATCACGGCCGCCTTCATGCTGCCGGGCCTCGTCTGCACCCTGCTGATCAGGGAACCCACCGTGTACGGCTCGCCGCCGAAGACCATGCGCGAAGCGATCATCCTGCCGTTCCAGGAGTTCATCGCGCGCGATGGTTGGCGTAACGCAATGTGGATCCTCGCCTTCGTATTACTCTACAAAATCGGCGACAGCATGGCCACGGCGCTGGCGACGAAGTTTTATCTCGACCTGGGTTTTAGCATGACGCAGATCGGCCTGGCCGCCAATACCACGGGTTTCTGGGCCAGCCTGGCCGGCGGCGTGGTGGGCGGCGTGTGGATGCTCAAGCTGGGCATCAATCGGGGCCTGTGGGTGTTCGGCGCGCTGCAGGCGATCGCGATTCTGGGATTCGCCTGGCTCGCGCAGGTGGGGCCGAACACCATGCTGCTCAGCGCAGTGATCGGTTTTGAAGCCTTCGCCAGCCTGGGCCTGGGGGCGGCCGCCTTTGTCGCGTTCCTGTCGCGTACCACGGACCCGCGCTACACGGCCACGCAATATGCCTTGTTTTCCAGCCTGAGCGCCGTGCCGCGCACCCTGATCAACGCCTCGGTGGGCTTCCTGGTCGCGGAGCTGGGCTGGTTCTCGTTTTTCATCGTGTGCTTCTTCCTGGCTTTCCCGGCCATGATGATGCTGCCTAAAATCGCTCCATGGAGGTCTGCCAATGGCACCAATATCCCTTAAACGTTACACCGTCCTGGCCAGCCTGTGCGCGGCCACCGCGCTGGCGCCGCTGTCCGTCCACGCCCAGCAGGCGACGGTACAGGATGGCATCAAGGTGCGTCCCTTGTCGACCACGCGCATCTTTGCCGGCGGCGCCGATTTCAATGCACAATCGAAGCAGCAATATACGCAGCTGGTCAACGAAGCGAAGGAAAAAAACGCGCTGGTGCCCGACAGCGACCCGCAAGTGAAACGCCTGCGCGCCATCGCCCAGCGCATCATCCCGTTCGCCACGCGCTGGAACGAGGCGGCGGCCAGCTGGAACTGGCAGATCAACCTGCTCAACTCGGACGAGGTCAACGCCTTCTGCATGCCGGGCGGGCAGATCGCTTTTTACAGCGGCATCATCACCAAGCTGAACCTGACCGACGATGAAGTGGCCGTCGTCATGGGCCATGAGATTTCGCACGCCTTGCGCGAACACTCGCAGGCGCAGGCAGGCAAGGGCAACCTGGCCGCCGTTGGCGCCAAGCTGGCCGGCGCCGGCCTGTCGGCCTGGCTCGGCGTCGATCCGAATCTGACCAGCACCGCCACGAACATGGCGGCCAAGGGCGTGATGCTGAAGTTCTCGCGCGACGATGAACGCGAGGCGGACCTGATCGGCATGGACCTGGCCGCGCGCGCCGGCTTCGACCCGCGCGCCGGCGTGGTGCTGTGGCAGAAGATGGCGGCAGTCAGCAAGGGCGCGCCGCCGGAATTCCTATCGACGCACCCGTCGGGCAGCGACCGCATCTCGCAGATGAACAGCCATATGGCGCAAGTGCTGCCCCTGTACGCGCGCAGCAAGGGCGTCAGCGTCGAGGCCTTGCCGCCTTACCGCAGCAACGCCATCGCGCAGCGCTAGGATGTCCAGCCGTCACGCTGCCGCACCCTTGCCCATGCGCGACGGCGTGGCGCCAAGCTACCTGTGGCTGCCGGAAGGGCAGTGGCCCGACATGCTGTCGTTTCTGCTCGAGCGCTATCCGCAGATCAGCGCGGCGCAATGGCAGGACCGCATGGCGCGCGGCGAGGTGGTCAGCGGCGACGGCGCCGTGCTGGCGCCCGACAGCGCATACCGGCGCGGCATGCGCATTTTTTACTACCGCGAACTGGAACGCGAAACGCCGATCCCGTTCCAGGAAGAGATCCTGTTCCAGGATGAGCATTTGATCGTGGTCGACAAGCCGCATTTTCTGCCCATGACACCGGGCGGGCGCTTCGTGCAGGAGACCCTGCTGACGCGCCTGAAGAAAAACCTGGACTGCGCCGAGCTGACGCCCATCCACCGCCTCGACCGCGAGACGGCCGGCGTGGTGATTTTCTCGCGCCAGGTCGCCAGCCGTGGCGCCTACCAGTCGCTGTTCCAGCGCCGCGAAGTGCGCAAGACCTACGAGGCGCTGGCGCCGCGCCTGGCTGGCCGCGATTTTCCGTTCACCTATCGCAGCCGCATGGTCGAGGGAGCGCAGTTTTTTCTCATGCGCGAGGAAGAGGGAGAGCCGAACTCGGAAACCATCATCGACGTGATCGAAGAGCGCGGCGACGTGTGCCTGTATCGGCTGCAGCCGCACACGGGCCGCAAGCACCAGCTGCGCGTGCACCTTGCCGCGCTGGGCATCCCCATCGTCAACGATGCGTTTTATCCGGTGGCCCTGCCGTGCAAGGCAGACGACATGGCGCACCCGCTGCAGTTGCTGGCGCGCGCCATCGATTTCACGGACCCGTTGAGCGGCGCGCCGCGCCATTTTGAAAGCCGGCGCAGCTTGGGGGCTTAGGCCTTGAGCGTGTAGTCGATGATCAGGGGCGCGTGGTCGGAAAAACGCTCGTCCTTGTAGACGCTGACCGTATGCGCCTGGGCCGCGATGCCGGGCGTGGCGACGTGGTAGTCGATGCGCCAGCCCACGTTCTTCGCGTAGGCTTGTCCGCGGTTGCTCCACCACGTGTACTGGTCTTCGCGCTTGTCCAGGCCGCGGTGCACGTCGACGAAGCCCACTTCGTCGAAGACGCGCGTCAGCCACGCGCGCTCTTCCGGCAGGAAGCCGGAATTCTTCTTGTTGCCCTTCCAGTTTTTCAGGTCGATTTCGTGGTGGGCGATGTTCCAGTCGCCGCAGATGACCACTTCGCGGCCCAGCGCCTTCAATTCCAGCAGGTGCGGCAGGAACAGTTCCATGAAGCGGAACTTGGCTTCCTGGCGCTCGGGGCCGGACGAACCGGACGGGCAGTACACGGAAATGACGGACAGGTTGCCAAAATCACAGCGCACGTAGCGGCCTTCGGCGTCGAATTCCTGGCTGCCGAAGCCGATATGCACGGCGTCCGGCTCCACCTTGCTGTACACGCCCGTGCCGGAATAGCCTTTTTTCTCGGCATAGTGGAAATGGCCGTGGTAGCCGTGCGGATTGAGGAATTCCGGCGTCATGTCGGGCAGCTGCGCCTTCAATTCCTGTACGCAGATGAAATCGGCCGTTTGCGTGCCCATCCAGTTGAAAAAGCCTTTTTTGGCGGCGGAACGGATGCCGTTCAGGTTGGCGGAGATTATTTTTGGCATAGGTCTAGAGTGAAAGGGCGCTGGCCGGGGCCGACGGGCGCGGCATGGCGATTGTCTCGCCGGTGCGCGCGGATTAAAATACAGGCACTTTTAAAAAATGAGGCTAATGTGAATAATTTACGCCAGCAGTTTATCGCGTTTTCAGTATCCAAGGGAGTCTTGCGGTTCGGCGAGTTCACCACCAAGGCCGGGCGATCATCGCCGTACTTCTTCAATGCGGGCCTGTTCCATGACGGCGCCACCCTGGCCGAGCTGGCGCAGTTCTACGCCCAGACCCTGCTCGACTCGGGCGTCGAATTCGACATGCTGTTCGGTCCCGCCTACAAGGGCATCACCCTGGCGTCGGCCACCGCCGTGGCGCTGGCCGGCAAGGGCCGCAACACCTCGTTCGCCTTCAACCGCAAGGAAGCCAAGGACCATGGCGAAGGCGGCACCATCGTCGGCGCCAAATTGCATGGCAAAGTCGTCATCATTGACGATGTGATCTCGGCCGGCACCTCGGTGCGCGAATCGGTGGACATGATCCGCGCCGCCGGCGCCGAGCCATGCGCCGTGCTGATCGCCCTGGACCGCATGGAGCGCTCGGGCCCGGATGGCCAGCTGTCGCCAAGTTCGGCGGTGCAGGAAGTGTCGAAACAATATGGCATTCCCGTCATCTCGATCGGCAACCTGGACGACTTGTTCGGCTACCTGAATGGCGCCGGCGCCGATCCGGAACTGCTTCAATATAAGGATGCAGTTTCCGCGTATCGCGCCAAGTATGGCATTTAAAGCGCTCATGGCGGCGTTGCGGCGCGTTGCCGCACTAGCGTGCTGTCTGCCGCGCCGCGCCTTGCCCTGAGCACTTTATATCGTTTTGTCTTCCAGCAGCGCCCGCAGCCGCGGGTCGCTGCAGGCGGCGCCAGCTTGCGGATGGCATTGCAACAGCCTGCGCAGCAGCGCGCCGCCGATGCCGCGCCGCCGGAACGGCGGTTTCACGAACAGCATGTTCACCGTCACCCCATTCGCGCACTTGCTGAAGTCCAGCATGGCCACCTGCTGGCCGTCGATCCACGCGCACAGCGCGCTGTCCCCTTGCCAGTCTATCCGCATCACGCCAGCCATGGTGTGAGCGCCGCATGCAGGCCCAGGGCGAACAGGCCGATAAAAAAGCAGCGCTTGAATACCGGCTGCGCGATGCGTCCGCGCAGCCATTGACCGGCCAGCATGCCGGCCAGCGCCGGCAGCAGCGCATACGCGGAAGCGCCAGCCGCACCGAGGCTGAAGTCGCCGTGCAGGGCCAGGCTGGCCGCCAGCGCCACGGTCGATGCGGTAAACGCCAGACCCAGCGCCTGCACCAGCGCATCGCGCGCCAGGCCCAGTCCCTGCAGGTACGGCACGGCGGGAATCACGAACACGCCCGTGGCGGCCGTCACCAGTCCCGTCGCCGCGCCCGCCACGGGCCCCAGCCAGGCTTCGTGCCGCGCGGGCACGCGCAACTGCAGCGAGAACAGTCCCGCCAGCGCATACAGCATCAGCGCCACGCCCAGCGCGACGACGGCCCAGGCGCCGCTGTCCCTCGGCAGCAGGGCGCCGCCCGCCAGGGTGCCCGCCATGACGGCGGCCAGCATGGGCCCCAGGCGCCGCAGCAGGGCGCGCAGGCCGGGGCCGGCCGCCAGCTGCCACACGTTCGTCACCATCGATGGCACGATCAAAAGGGCGGCCGCCTGCACGGGCGGCATGACGAGGCTGAGCGTACCCATGGCCACCGTAGGCAGTCCCAGGCCGACTACGCCCTTGACGAAGCCAGCGACGAGGAAGCTGGCCCCGACGGCCAGCAGGAATGACGTCTCCATCTTTTTTGTTCCGCAGTGATTTTGCGTGGATTCTGCGCTTGCCCGGAGCTTTCGCCAAGGTGGATTATTTTGAGTCAGCCTATGGTGTAGACGAAGGCTGATAAGATGGCGCAAAGGAGAGCCGTCATGCGCTTTGATCTGGTCGATTTGCAGCTGTTTGTCAACGTGGTGGAGGCGGGCAGCCTGACGGCGGGCGCCGCGCGCAGCCATCTCGCATTGGCGTCGAGCAGCGCGCGCGTGCGCGGCATGGAAGAGATGCTGGGCATGCCCTTGCTGCTGCGCGGGCGGCGCGGCGTGGAACCGACCCCCGTGGGCCAGACCTTGCTGCATCACGCGCGCCTGGTGCTGCTGCAAATGGAGAAAATGCGCGGCGAGCTCGGCGAATTTGCGCGCGGCTTGAAAGGGCAGTTGCGGCTGCTGTGCAATACGGCCGCGCTCAGCGAATTCTTGCCCGAAGCGCTCGGTGCTTTTCTCGACCGCCATCCGAACCTGACCATCGACCTGGAAGAGCGCCTCAGTTACGATATCGTCAAGGCCGTCTCGGAAGGACTGGCCGACATGGGCATCGTGTCCGATTCGGTCGACATGCGCGGCTTGCAGACGTTTTTGTTTCGCCCCGACCGGCTGGTGGTCATCGCCGCAGCCGACGGCGTGCATCACCGCGCGCTGGGCCCGGATGGCGTCGTCGACTTTGCCAGCGTACTGGATCACGATTTCATCGGCCTGGCCGACGACAGCGCGATGCAGCAGTACCTGGGCATGCATGCGGCACGCCTGGGCCGCCCGTTGAAGGTGCGCGTGCGCCTGCGCAGCTTCGATGCCGTGTGCCGCATGGTGGCCAGCGGCGTGGGCATCAGCGTGGTGCCGCTGGCGGCGGCCAGCCGCTGCCAGCAGACGATGGCGCTGCGCTGCCTGGAATTATCCGATCCCTGGTCGGTACGCAATCTGACGATTTGCGTGCGCCAGTTCAGTGAATTACCCCTGTATGCGCGCCAGTTGATCGATCATCTGAAGGCGTGACAGGGCATGACAGGAGCAGCGATGCGTTTTTCAGAAGACAAGATGGCCAGCCTGCGGTGCAGCGACCAGGTCGAGCGGCCGATTCACATCTGGCAGCCGGAGCAACCACGTGCCGTGATCCTGGCGATCCACGGCGGCATGGCGCACGCGGGCGACTACGTCACGCCGGCGCTGACCTTCCGCCAGCACGGCATCGCCACCGTCAGCTTCGACATGGTGGGCCACGACGGCAAGCGCAAGGTCGATATCCCCTCGTTCGCGGCCTTCCTCGACGACGCGGAACTGTTCCTTGCCTGGGTCAAGCAGGCGTATCCGGGCTTGCCGATCTTCGTCATGGGCCACTCGATGGGCGGCCTGATCGCCACGCACCTGGGGCTGCGGCGTTTCGCGGGCGACCCGGCGATCAAGGGCTTCATCATCTCATCGCCGTATTACGTGAATGCGATTCCCGTGCCGAAGGTGCTGCAGATGCTGTCCGGCTGGCTGGCGCAGCGTTTTCCGACGATGAAGGTACCGCTGGGGAATCTGACCATGCTGCTGACGCATGACCAGACCATCACCGCGCGCCATTTCCAGGACGAGCGCGACGGCATCCGCGCCAGCGCCGCCTCGGTGCGCTTCGCCCATGCGCTCACGTCGGCGCAAAAGGAACTGGCCGGCGGCCTGTCCGCCTGGCGCTTCCCCCTGTTCGCCGTGGTGGCGGGCGACGACAAGCTGGCCGACAGCCGCGCCACGGAAAGCCTGCTGCGCAGCGTGCCAGAGGGATTGCTCGACTATCACTACTATCCGGCCAATTACCACGAGAATTTCAATGAAGTGAACCGCGACGTGATCTTTGCCGCCATCCTGGCGTGGATGGAAAAGCTGCTGCCACCCGTGCCGGCGTGAGGCGCCCGTATCGCTATAATCGGCTTGACTGAATTTGCCGCCGGCGCATGCCGGCCCGGACCCCGCGGCACAGGGGCTTACTGAAGGAACGAACGATGCGCTTGCTGATTGCCCTGATATTCCCGTGGCTGACCTTTTTCACGATCGGCCGGCCCATTGCCGGCATCATTTGCCTGATCCTGCAAATCACCGTGATCGGCTGGCTGCCAGCGACGATCTGGGCCGTGTATTCGCTGAGCCAGTTCAAGACGGACCAGAAGATCGCCGAGGCCATGCGCCGGCGCTGACGCTAAGCTAAGTCCTGTTTAAGCTGCGCTTTCTATCTTGACTCAAGCAACATGAGGAGAGTGAGATGGCATCAGACAGACGCGGTACCCTGGGCCTGGCGGCCGCCATGCTGGCCGCCGGGCTGTTGCTGGGAAGTGCGGCGCAGGCCCAGGCCGACGGCGCGCTGCCGCCCGTGCAAAAGAGCGGGGCGGTGGAATACCTGAGCGGCGGCATCGGCCTCGATGAATCGACGGCCATCCAGAGCGCCAGCCGGCATTGGCCATTGAGCCTGGTGTTTTCCGTGCAGGCGGGAGGCAAGGCGGAATTTGCCTCCGACGTGAAGCTGCAGATTAGCGACGCCAAGGGCGCGCCGGTGCTGGACGCGACGGCCAGCGGACCGTTCCTGCTGGCGAAACTGGCGCCGGGCAGCTACGACCTGCGCGCCACCTTGGCCGGCAAGACAATGGAACGCAAGGTGCAGGTCAAGGCGGGATCGTCCGCGCGCGTGGAGCTGGTCTGGCCGGCGGGAACGAAGCAGGGCCAGTCCTGATGCCAGCCGACGGCAAGGCGCCCGAACGGGGCGTGCCGGCGCGCGGTTTGTCGGCCCATATCCTGCCCACGTCGGCGACGATGGTCGGCGTGTGCATGACGGTGCTGTCGCTCGGGCACCTGGCGCCGCGCGGCGAGGTGCGCGTGGCCATCGACAAGCTGCTCGCCGTCGATGCCATCGTCTTTCTCGTCAGCGCCGTGCTGTCCTTCGTGTCGCTGCGCCCCGGCCAATCGCGCTTGCGCTACGAATGGTGGGGCGAGCTGCTGTTCATCTGCGGCCTGGCCCTGCTGGCGCTGGGCGCCGTGGTGCTGGCCTTCGTCATCAACTGACCCCGGCCAGTTGACGGCGAATCAGCTGACCGCGAGCACGCGTCCTTCGGCGCTGCTTTGCAGCGCCAGTTCGATCAGGCGTATCGTCGCCGCCGCGTCTTCCGCCGCCACGGGCGCCGGTGCGCCGTGGCCGATGGCGTCGGCCATGCCCTGGTAAAAGTCCTGGTAGCGGCCCGCCTGCATCTCGAGGTGTTCGCAATGCCCGTCCGGCTGCGTGCCCAGATGCAGCGCGCCGCGCACGGGATCCACGCCCCAGCCGGGCTGGCCCGGCCTGCCGCCCGCCTTCAGGGCGTCTTCCTGCGGGTCGAGGCCGAACTTCACGAAACTGCCCTTGTCTCCATGCACGGCGAAGCGCGCCGTCGGCGCCTTCACCAGGCAGCCTGCTTGCAGCACCACGCGCAGCCGGTCGTAGTACAGGACGATGTGCATGTAGTCGACGGCTTGCGCGCCATCGCGCTGCAGGGCGATATCGGCGTACAGCTTTTCCGGCATGCCGAACAGCTGCATGGCCTGGTCCAGCATGTGCGGGCCCAGGTCGTACAGCAAGCCGCCGCCCGGTGCGCCGGATTCGCGCCAGCGCTGGCGGATCTCGGGGCGGAAACGGTCGAAATGCGATTCGACGCTGGCGATGCGCCCCAGCGTGCCCTGCGCCAGCAGCACTTTCAGGGTCAGGAAGTCGCCATCCCAGCGCCGGTTGTGATACACGCTGAGTACCAGCTGGCGCTCTTTCGCCAGCGCGATCAGGCTCTGCGCCTCGGTGCTGGAAATGGTGAAGGGCTTGTCGACCACCACGTGCTTGCCCGCTTGCAGGGCCGCTTGCGCCAGGCTGAAATGGGCCTCGTTGGGGGCGGCGATGACGACCAGTTCGATGGATGGATCGGCAAACAGCTGCGCCGCGTCCGCATACACGGTGGCGTGCGGCCAATCCTGGTGCACGAGGTCCGGCTTGCTGGAGGCGACGGCGGCCAGTTCCAGGGCATCGATGGTGGACAGGACGGGAGCGTGGAAGGTGGAGCCGGCAAAGCCGTAGCCGACCAGGCCGGTTTTGATCTTGTTCATGGCGGATTCACAGGTGCGTGGAAGAATCCATGATCATACCCGCAAGCGGGCGGCGGCAGCGCTGCAGCAATGTTGCAACGCCGCCGCGCATGCCTTAGTGCAGGCGCCAGACGTATTGCACCTTGACGCTGGCGCTGACGGGCTTGCCGCCAGCGAGGGCCGGCTTGAACGTGCACTTGGCGATGCCGCTGCGCGCCGCCTCGTCGAGGGCCGGATGGCCGCTGCTGTTGACCACGCTCGAGCCGTGGACCTTGCCGGCGGCATCGACGTCGAAGGACATGGTGACCGTGCCCTCTTGCTTCGCCTGCAGCGATGCAGCCGGGTAGACCGGTTTGCCGCACACGCCAAAGTCGATGACGGGGCGGCGCTCCAGCACGGGTGCGCTGTCGGCGGCGACGGCCTGGCCGTAGATGCCGAGGCAGGCACCGGCCAATGCCAGCAGCGGTACGGCCGCCTTCCAGTTCAGGGTTTGCGGTGCGGGGCGCAGCAATCGTTTGATACGTGACATAAGATCTCCTCCGTTGGCCGCCTGGGCCAGGTGGTGGGTTGAGAACTGGAGACGCTCCAGTTCCGAGAGTGCAAGAGCCAGACGCCGCGGTTCGCCCAGTTGTCTTGCTGCGAAATCGTCTGCAATGTGTTCGCGTTCGAGGCGCACGCCGCGTGAAATCCACCAGACGGCAGGGTGGAAGAACAGCAGCGCCTCGATGGCGTTTTGCAGCAGGTTGAGCAGATAATCGTGGCGCCGGATGTGCGCCAGTTCGTGCGCCAGCAGCGCGTCGAGCAGCTGTGGCGGCATGCCGGTGATCAGCGCCGCCGGCACCAGCACCATGGGGCGCCAGATGCCGGCCGTGAGCGGGCTGGCAATCCCGTCGAGCACGCGCAGGCGCACGGGCCGCGTCACGCCGGCGCGATGCGCCATGCCCGACAAGCGCGTTTGCCAGTGGGCATGCGTGGCGCCGGTATTCCTGGCGCTGCGCGCTATCCACAGCATGCCCAGCGCCATGCGCAGGGCCAGCATGGCGGCGCACAAGGCCCACACGCCGACGATGGCGCGCAGCAGCAGATCCAGGTCGGGCAGGCTGTCGGGCGCCAGCAGGGCGGTGGGCAGCAAGGCGCCGGAGAACAATGCGCCCGTGGTGTCGCCACCGGCCAGGCGCAGATACAGGCCCGCCGCCGGCCAGGCCAGGCAGGCCAGCAAGGCGCCGCAGCCGACGGCGTAGCGCGCTTCCGGGCGCGCATTGCGCAGGGCGGCCCAGGCCAGCGCCGTGGCGCAGCCGATCAGCAAACCTTGCCACAGGAAGTGCAGCAGGGTCCAGCCCAGGGCCGGCACGAAGCCGCTCATGACTGTTCATCCTTGAGCATTTTTTCGATTTCCTCGCGTTCGGCGCGCGACACGCCCGTGCGCAGCGCCGCCAGCACCAGCGCCTTGGCCGAACCGGCAAAGGCCTTCTGCATCAATTCCTTGAGCAGGTTCGTCTGCAGGCTGTCCTGCGCCTGGGCCGGCGCATACACGTGCGAACGCTGGCTTTCATCGCGGATCAGCAGGCCCTTGCCGTGCATGATCTGCATCAGGCGCAGCACGGTGCCGTAGGTGATGGCCGGCTTGGCCAGCGCCATCGCCTCGTGCACCTGCTTGGCCGTGGCGGCGCCCAGCGGCCACAGTGCCTGCAGCAGATCGAGTTCGGCTGCCGTCGGCTTCGGGATGTCGTGCGTCTTCGCCATGCTGTTTTCCTCTTGCCTGAAATTCAATAAGGCTAGAATAATCGTTGTAGACAAAAATGTATACTTTATTTTTTAATGCCGTATAAGCGCCTGTCAGGCATGCTGAAAAATATAGACAAGCTTGTTTAGAAGTATGGTGAACAGGCGAAAAAAAAGACGCCGCAGCGTCTTTTTTTGGGGGGGGAGGAAAATTATCCCGCCAGCTTGGCCTTCAGCAGTTCCGTCAGCTGGGCCGGGTTGGCCTTGCCCTTGGATGCTTTCATGGCCTGGCCGATCAGCGCGTTGATGGCCGCTTCCTTGCCGGCGCGGTATTGTTCCACCGACTTGGCGTTGGCCGCCAGCACTTCATCGACGATGGCTTCCAGCGCACCGGTATCCGAGATCTGCTTCAAACCCTTGGCGTCGATGATGGCGTCGACCAGGTGCTCGTCGCTGGACTTGGCTTCCCACATGCCGGCGAAGACTTCCTTCGCCGCCTTGTTCGAGATCGTGCCGTCGGCGATGCGCTTGAGCATGGCGGCCAGCTGCGCGGCGGAGACGGGGGCGTCGTCCAGGTCCACGCCTTCGCGGTTCAGGGTCGACGAGACGTCGCCCATCAGCCAGTTGGCGGCGGCCTTGGCGTTTTCCTTGCCGGCTTTGTCCACCACGGCGACGAAATAGGTGGCCATGGCTTTCGATTGCGTCAGCACCAGCGCATCGTAGTCCGGCAGCGCGTATTCGCTGATGAAGCGGGCGCGCATGGCGGCCGGCAGTTCCGGCATCGAGGCCTTGACCGAGGCGATCCACTCGGGCGAGATGACCAGCGGCGGCAAGTCCGGGTCCGGGAAGTAGCGGTAATCCTGGGCGTCTTCCTTGCTGCGCATTTCGCGCGTTTCCTTGCGCTCCGGATCGTACAGGCGCGTCGCCTGCACGACCTTGCCGCCGTCTTCGATCAGTTCGATCTGGCGGCGCACTTCGACGTGCACGGCTTCTTCGATGAAGCGGAAGGAGTTCAGGTTCTTGATCTCGCAGCGGGTGCCGAATTCCTTCTGGCCGACGGGGCGCACGGAGACGTTGACGTCGCAGCGGAACGAGCCTTCCTGCATGTTGCCGTCGCAAACGCCCAGCCACATGACCAGCGAGTGCAGGGCCTTGGCGTAGGCCACGGCTTCGGCGGCGCTGCGGATTTCCGGTTCCGAGACGATTTCCAGCAGCGGCGTGCCGGCGCGGTTCAAGTCGATGCCGCTCATGCCCGCGTAGTCTTCATGCAGCGACTTGCCGGCGTCTTCTTCCAGGTGGGCGCGTGTCAGGTTGACCGTCTTGGTGACGAATTCGCCATCCTTTTCATAGCCGAAGGTCAGCGCGCCGCCGATGACGACGGGGTCTTCGAACTGGCTGATCTGGTAGCCCTTGGGCGAATCCGGATAAAAATAGTTTTTACGGGCGAAAACCGAGTGCGGCGCCACAGTGGCGCCGACGGCCAGGCCGAAGCGGATCGCGCGGTCGACGGCTTGCTTGTTCATCACCGGCAGCACGCCTGGCAGCGCCAGGTCGACGGGGCTCGCCTGCGTGTTGGCTTCGGCGCCGTACTTGATCGGCGAACCGCTGAAAATTTTGGATTCGGTCGTGAGCTGCACGTGGTTCTCAAGACCGATGACGACTTCCCATTGCATAGTGTTCTCGCTTATTTTTTGGTGGCGCCGCCTGGGCGGCGCAAATCTGTTCTTGGTCTGCTCTTAAACGCCGGCTGGGCTGCGCGTGTGCCAGTCCGTCACCAGCTGGTACTGGTGCGCCACGTTCAGCAGTTTGGCTTCGCCAAAATAATTGCCGATGATTTGCAGGCCGACGGGGCGCTTGCCGTTTTTCTCGCCTGCGCCGAAGCCGCACGGGATCGACATGCCGGGCAGGCCGGCCAGGCTGGTCGACAGGGTGTAGATGTCGGCCAGGTAGTTCGCCACCGGGTCGTCCGTCTTGTCGCCCAGGTCCCAGGCGACGGTCGGCGCGACCGGTCCCATGATGACGTCGCAGACGGCGTTCGGGCCATTTAATACGGCGTCGAAATCCTGCGCGATCAGGCGGCGGATCTTTTGCGCCTTCAGGTAGTAGGCGTCGTAGTAGCCGTGGCACAGCACGTAGGTGCCGACCATGATGCGGCGCTGCACTTCCGGGCCGAAGCCCTGGGCGCGCGATTTTTTGTACATGTCCTGCAAGTCCTTGTACTCGCTAGCGCGGTGGCCGTAGCGCACGCCGTCGTAGCGCGACAGGTTCGACGACGCTTCGGCCGGGGCGATCATGTAGTAGGCGGGAATCGACAGGGCCGTATTCGGCAGCGAGATGTCGACCAGGGTGGCGCCCAGCTTTTCATACTGCGCCAGCGCGCCGCGCACGGCCGCTTCCACGTCCTTGGCCAGGCCCTCGCCGAAATACTCGCGCGGCACGCCGATGCGCAAGCCCGTGAGAGGGGCATCCAGGCTGCGCGAAAAATCTTCCGCCACGCCGCCCTGTTCCGGCGACAGGCTGGTCGAATCGCGTTCGTCGAAGCCGGCCATGGCGCTCAACAGCAGGGCGCAGTCTTCGGCCGAGCGGGCCATCGGGCCGCCCTGGTCCAGCGACGAGGCGAAGGCGATCATGCCGAAGCGCGAGACGCGGCCATAGGTCGGCTTGATGCCGGTGATGCCGCAAAACGCGGCCGGCTGGCGGATCGAGCCGCCCGTGTCGGTGCCGGTGGCCGCCGGCGCCAGGCCGGCGGCGACGGCGGCGGCCGAGCCGCCCGACGAGCCGCCCGGCACGGCGGTGTTGTCCCACGGATTGCGCACGGCGCCGAAGGCCGAGTTCTCGTTGCCGGAACCCATGGCGAATTCATCGCAGTTGACCTTGCCCAGGGTGACCATGCCGGCCGCCTGGAATTTTTCCACCACGGTGGCGTCAAACGGGCTGGCGTAGTTGGCCAGCATCTTTGAGCCGGCCGTCGTGCGCCAGCCTTGGGTGACGAACAGGTCCTTGTGCGCGATCGGCACGCCCGTCAATGGCGTGGCCGTGCCGGCGGCGATGCGCGCGTCGGCCTCGGCAGCTTGCGCCAGGGTCAGGGCACGGTCGACGTGCAGGAAGGCGTTCGAGTCGTCCGCTTCGATGCGGTCGAGGAAATGCGTCGCCAGCGCAACGGCGGAAATTTCCTTGTTCTGCAAGAGCGTGGACAGCTGTTTGATGGATTTTGTATGCATGGCGTTTCTATTTGATTTTATTCGGCGGAAGACGAGCGTACTCAGCGAGAACGCGAAAGATGCTTATTCGATCACTTTTGGCACGAGGTAGAGTCCGTCCTGCACTTTCGGCGCCACGGCCTGGTAGGCGTCGCGGCGGTTCTGTTCCGTGGCGACGTCCTCGCGCAGGCGCAGGGCGATATTGTCCATGTGGGCGGCCAGCGGGTGGCTCAGGGGCGCCACGCCATCGGTATTGACGGCTTGCATTTGCTCGGCCAGTGCAAAAATCTTGTTCAATTGGGCCAACGACGTGACGGCCTGATCGTCGGCCATTTCGAGTTGTGCCAGGTGGGCGATGCGTTTTACGTCGGAGAGTGTCAGGGACATGGCGAATGGCGCGGAGTGCCGCGCATTAGTATTAAGTTGGCGTTTTGATAAAACGCGAGTATTTACTGCTATTTTGCTCACAAAAATCGAGGAATGCCGCGTAACTCGCGGCTGCAAGAGTCGCACTTTTCCATGGTTTTTGAGCAAATCGCATTCAAATTATAAGGTAGAATGGCGGGTTAATGCGTTGTCGGCGCTGATGGACTGCTGCCGCAGCATAGAAAAGATTGCGCAAGCGCCAAGCGAAACCCGGGAAAATCGCCTTCATGGATTTTCAGGGTGCCTGAAAGCGCCCGCTTTGAAACTCCCCATAAACAGCTTTTGCGCAGCTCGATGCGCTACAGGACACTCATGTTTGGTTTTTTACGCAGGTATATCTCCACCGATCTGGCCATTGACTTGGGCACGGCCAACACCCTTATTTATGTACGCGGCCTCGGTATCGTCCTGGACGAGCCATCCGTCGTCGCCATCCGCCAGGAAGGCGGTCCGAATGGCAAGAAGACCATTCAGGCAGTCGGCAAGGAAGCCAAGCAGATGCTGGGCAAGGTGCCGGGCAATATCGAAGCGATTCGTCCGATGAAAGATGGCGTGATCGCCGACTTCACCGTCACCGAGCAGATGCTCAAGCAATTCATCCGCATGGTGCACGACTCGAAATTCTTCCGTCCTTCGCCGCGCATCATCATTTGCGTGCCGTGCGGTTCGACCCAGGTCGAGCGCCGCGCCATCCGCGAATCGGCCCTGGGCGCCGGCGCCTCGCAGGTGTACCTGATCGAAGAACCGATGGCGGCGGCCATCGGCGCGGGCCTGCCCGTGTCGGAAGCGACCGGCTCGATGGTGGTCGACATCGGCGGCGGCACCACCGAAGTGGGCATCATTTCGCTGGGCGGCATGGTCTACAAGGGTTCCGTGCGCGTCGGCGGCGACAAGTTCGATGAAGCCATCGTCAACTACATCCGCCGCAACTACGGCATGCTGATCGGCGAACAGACGGCTGAAGCCATCAAGAAGGCCATCGGTTCGGCCTTCCCTGGTTCGGAAGTGAAGGAAATGGAAGTCAAGGGCCGCAACCTGTCCGAAGGCATCCCGCGCTCGTTCACCATTTCCAGCAACGAGATCCTCGAAGCGCTGACCGACCCGCTGAACAACATCGTCTCGGCCGTGAAGAACGCGCTGGAACAGACGCCGCCGGAACTGGGCGCCGACATCGCCGAAAAAGGCATGATGCTGACGGGCGGCGGCGCGCTGCTGCGCGACCTGGACCGCCTGCTGATGGAGGAAACCGGCCTGCCGGTGCTGGTGGCCGAGGACCCGCTCACTTGCGTGGTGCGCGGTTCCGGGATGGCACTGGAACGTATGGACAAGCTCGGCTCGATCTTCTCCTACGAATAATCGGATCAACGGGCCGGAGAGCGGGTCTCCGGCTTTGGTTTTGGCGCCGGCGTTTGACCGGGGCCTGCACGTTGGCGCACCGCGCCTGGCCTGATCATTGGAAGTCATGGAATACAGTCCTCCGCCACTTTTCAAACAAGGCGCCTCCGCCCGCGTCAAGATGATGGTGTTCGCCGGCATTTCTATCGCCCTGCTGCTGGTCGATTCGCGCATGCACGCGCTGACGGCCGTGCGCCAGGCAGTCGGCACCGTGCTGTATCCGGTGCAGATGGCGGCCCTGGTGCCGCGCGACGTGGCGCTCGGCGTCGGCAATTACTTCTCTTCGCTGTCCGCCCTGGAAAAACAGGTGCGCGACCTGAAGCACGAACAGATCGCCTCGGCGCAGATCATGCAGCAGGCGCAGCTCAACATCGTTGAAAACAACCATTTGCGCAAGTTGATGGAGGCGCGCGAGCGCGTTCCCGTCAAGACCATGATGGCCGAAGTGCTGTACGACACGCGCGACTCGGCCACGCGCAAGATCGTGCTGGACCGGGGCATCCAGAACGGCGTCGAACTGGGCCGTCCCGTGATCGACAACCTGGGCGTGGTCGGGCAAGTCACGCGCGTGTTCCCGTTCACCTCCGAAGTGACCCTCTTGACCGATGAAGAGCAGGCCATTCCCGTGCAGCTGTTGCGCAATGGCGTGCGCAGCGTGGCCATCGGCCGCGGCAAGTCCGGCACCATGGAGCTGCGTTTCACGGCCCCCAGCGCCGACATCCAGATCGGCGACATCGTCATCACCTCGGGCCTCGACGGCCTGTACCCGGCCGGCCTGGCCGTGGCGCGCGTGACCCTGGTCGAGCGCAATGCGCATGGCCCGTTCGGTCGTGTCGTGTGCCAGCCGCTGGCCGGCATCGAACGCAACACCCAGCTGCTCATCTTGATGACGTCACCCGAGATTCCGCCGCGCCCGCCCGCCGAAGATGTCAAGACGGGCCGCAAGATCGCCGGCAAGATGGCGCCGATCAAGGACCCGGCCAAGGAGCCCGCCGCCGCCGCGACAGCGCCGGCCGCGAAACCGCCTGCCGGCCCCGCGCCGAAACCGGCGGCGCCTGCCGCCGCACCCGCACCTGCCGCCGTGCCACCGAAGGAAGCGACACGATGAACCGCCCGCATTACATCCTGCTGCCGGTCAGCCCCCTGTTCATCGGTTTTTCCCTGCTGTGCGCTTTTCTGCTGAACCTGCTGCCATGGGGGCAGTTCGTCGGCGTGCCCGATTTCGTCGCCCTGGTGCTGGTCTTCTGGGGCATCCACCAGCCGCGCAAGGTCGGCATCGGCGTGGCGTTCTTCATGGGTCTGATGATGGACGTGCACGATTCGACCCTGCTGGGCGAGAATGCGCTGGCCTATACCTTGCTGTCGTATTTCGCCATCATGATGCACCGCCGCGTGCTGTGGTTCCCCGTCCTGACCCAGGCGCTGCACGTGCTGCCGTTGCTGCTGCTGACGCAGGCGCTGCAATTGCTGACGCGGCTGATCGTCTCGGGCCGCTTCCCCGGCTGGCTCAATTTCATCGAGAGCTTCGTCGCCGTGGCCCTGTGGCCGATCGTCACGTGGATCCTGCTGGCGCCGCAGCGCCGCGCCGTGGACCGCGATCATAACCGGCCGATCTGACGAGCGCCTGCCATGACTGAACTCAAGAACACCGAGCGCGAACTGCATTTTTTCCGCATGCGCCTGACCATCCTGGGCGCGCTCGTCTTCGTCTGCTTTGCGCTGCTGCTGGCGCGCTTCATCTGGCTGCAGGTGATCAAGCACGAGGACTATGCGACCAAGGCCGAGGACAACCGCATCGCCGTGGTGCCCATCGTGCCCACGCGCGGCCTGATCCTCGACCGCAACGGCGTGGTATTGGCGCGCAATTACTCGGCCTATACGCTGGAAATCACGCCGTCGAAATTGAGCGCCAGCCTCGATTCCGTGATCGACGAGCTGTCGACCCTGGTGCAGATCGACATCAAGGACCGCCGCCGCTTCAAGAAGCTGCTGGAAGAGTCGAAGAACTTCGTCAGCGTGCCGCTGCGCACGCGCCTGACGGACGAGGAAGTGGCGCGCTTCACGGCGCAGCGCTTCCGCTTCCCTGGCGTCGAGGTGCAGGCGCGCCTGTTCCGCCAGTATCCGATGGGCGAGGTGGCGTCGCACGTGGTGGGCTTCATCGGCCGCATCAACCGCAACGAAGCCAAGGCGCTGGAAGAGGGCGAGGACGCGGCCAACTACAACGGCACCGACCATATCGGCAAGGAGGGCCTGGAAAAAAGCTACGAGAAGCAGCTGCATGGCACCACCGGCTACGAAGAGGTGGAAGTGTCGGCCGGCGGGCGCGCCATGCGCACCCTGTCGCGCACGGCGGCCACCCCTGGCAACAACCTGATCCTGTCGATCGACATCGAACTGCAAAAAGTGGTCGAGGAAGCGTTCGGCGAATGGCGCGGCGCGGCCGTGGCCATCGACCCGGCCACGGGCGACATCCTGGCCTACGTGTCCAAGCCAGGCTACGACCCCAACCTGTTCGTCGACGGCATCGACCAGCAAAGCTGGAACGAACTCAATACTTCGCTGGACCGGCCGATGGTCAACCGGCCTCTGTCCGGCACCTACGCGCCCGGCTCGACCTTCAAACCCTTCATGGCGCTGGCCGCGCTCGAATTGGGCAAGCGCACGCCGAGCCAGTCGATATCCGACCCCGGTTTCTTCATCCTCGGCGGCCACACCTTCCGCGACGACAAGGTGGGCGGCCATGGCACGGTGGACATGCACAAGTCCATCGTCGTCTCGTGCAACACCTATTACTATCAGCTGGGCCGCGACATGGGCATCGACGCCATCCACGACTTCATGAAGCCGTTCGGTTTCGGCCAGCTGACGGGCATCGACCTGAATAACGAAAAGACGGGCGTGCTGCCGTCGACGGAATGGAAGCGCAACCGCTTCAAGACGCCGCAGCAGAAAAAATGGGTGGGCGGCGACACGATTTCGGTGAGTAACGGCTCCGGCTACAATTCCTACACGCCGCTGCAGATCGCCCACGCGACGGCCAACCTGGCCAACAACGGCGTGGTGATGAAACCGCATCTGGTGAAGATCATCGAAGACGCCGCCACGCGCGCGCGCACGCTGACGGTGCCCAAGGAAAGCTACCGCATCGCGCTCAAGCAGGAAAATATCGACATCATCAAGCGCGCCATGGTGGGCGTGACCAGCGAGCAGGGCGGCACGGCCGCGCGCATCTTCACCGGCGTGCAGTACACGGTGGGCGGCAAGACGGGGACGGCGCAGGTGGTGGGCATCAAGAAAAACGAGAAGTACAATGCCAAGCTGCTGGCCGAACGCCTGCGCGACAACGCCCTGTTCACGGCCTTCGCGCCGGCCGACAAGCCGCGCATCGCGATTGCCATCGTGGTGGAAAACGCGGGCTTCGGCGCCGGCGTGGCCGCGCCGATCGCGCGCAAGGCGCTCGACTACTACCTGCTGGGCAAGCGTCCTAGCGACAAGGAAAAGGACACCACCAAGGTGCCCAAGGAAGATGTCGACGAAGTGCGCACCCTGGAAGAAATCACGGACGAGCAAGCAGCCCCGACGGCACCTGCCAGACAATAAGGAAGCACATGCCCATTAACGAGAGGCGCTCGCTGTGGCGGCGCGCCAAACCCTATCTGGCGGTGTTCGATCCGCCGCTGATGATCATCATCCTGATGCTGCTCAGCACCAGCCTGCTGACCCTGTATTCGGCCAGCATCGGCATCCCCGGCAAGATCGAGGACCACCTGCGCAACATCCTGCTGTGCTTTTTCGTCATGTGGGTGGCGGCCAACGTCACGCCGCAGATGATGATGCGCATCGCCGTGCCCGCTTATACGGTGTCGGTGATCCTGCTGGTGGCCGTGGCGCTGTTCGGCACCATCAAGCTCGGTGCGCGGCGCTGGCTGCATATCGGCGTGATCGACATCCAGCCGTCCGAATTCCTGAAGATCGCCACGCCGCTGATGCTGGCCTGGTTCTTCCAGCATAATGCGGGTGCGCTGCGCTGGAAATCGTTCCTGATGGCGGCCGTGCTGCTGCTGGCGCCCGTCTACCTGATCGCGCGCCAGCCCGACCTGGGCACGGCGCTGCTGGTGGTGGCGGCCGGCTTTACCGTCATCTTCCTGGCCGGCCTGTCGTGGAAGGTGCTGGCCGGCTTGCTGATCACCTTTGTTTCCTGCCTGCCGATCGCCTGGTCGCACCTGCATGATTACCAGCGCGACCGCGTGATGATGCTGATCGACCCGACCAAGGACCCGCTGGGCAAGGGCTTTCATATCATCCAGTCCATCATCGCCATTGGTTCCGGCGGCATGACGGGCAAGGGCTGGACGCACGGCACGCAAGCCCACCTGGAGTTTGTTCCGGAACGCACGACCGATTTTATTTTTGCCGTATATTCCGAGGAATTCGGCCTGGTCGGTAACTTGATCCTGATGCTGATGTATTTGCTGCTGGTGGGACGGGGGCTGATGATCGCCGCCAACGCCCCCAGTTTTTTCACTCGCCTGCTGGCAGGAGCGATCACCATGATTTTCTTTACTTACGCCTTCGTCAACATGGGCATGGTCAGCGGCATCGTGCCGGTGGTCGGCGTCCCCTTGCCATTCCTCAGCTATGGCGGCACCGCGCTGCTGACCCTGGGCGTGGCCACCGGTATCCTGATGAGCATTCAGCGCCACCGCAAGCTGGTGCAGACCTGATGCGCGCGCCTGTCGATACCTTCGTCATGCGCGGGTTGAGCCTGACGGTCTTGCTGACCCTGGCCGCTTGCGGCACCACGCCGCACAAGCCCGCATCGAATAACGTGCCGCTGCCATCCGGCGGCAAGGTCAAGGCGCCCGTGCGCCAGGATCCCACCTTGCCGGCGTTGCCGGCGGCAGGCTCCGGGCGCGGCGGCTACTACAAGGACGATGGCCCGGGCGACAATCCGCCGGCCAACCTGCGCGACGTGCCCGACGCGGAAGTGCGCAACGAGCCGTATTCGACGCGCTCGAACCGCCCGTATGTCGTCTTCGGCAAGACCTACACGCCGATCACCGACAACACGCCATTTACGCAGAAGGGCACGGGCACCTGGTATGGCAAGAAATTCCATGGCCAGCGCACTTCGTCGGGCGAAATCTACGATATGTACAAGATGACGGCGGCCCATCCGACCTTGCCGATTCCGTCGTATGCGCGCGTGACGAGCATCGACAGCGGCGAGCAGGTGATCGTACGCATCAATGACCGCGGTCCCTTCCACGCCACGCGCGTCATCGACGTGTCCTACACGGCGGCGCTGAAACTGGGCTTCCTGGGCAAGGGCAGCCACCAGGTGGTGGTCGAGCGGCTGCTGCCGGCCGATATCGACGCCATCCTGGCGGCCCGCGCGGCGCCCAAGCCGGTACCTTCCGTAGTGGCCATTTCCATCGATACTCCCGTGGAAACGGGCGCCGTGGTGCAGCCGGAAGTGTCGACGCAGATGCTGCCCGTCGATGCGACGGTGGCCATGCCCGCTCCGGCGGCGCTGGCCAGCGGCTTCTATTTGCAGCTGGGCGCCTACTCGCGCGCCGACAATGCGGAATCGGGACGTTCGCGCCTGGCGCCATACGCGGCGGCCCTGGGGACCTTGGGCGTGGTGCAGGCCGGGAACCTGTTCCGCCTGTACGGTGGACCATTCTCCAGCCGCGCCGAGGCGGCACGCGCGGCGGCGAATTTGCCGGAATCGACGGGTATCAAGCCGATCGTGATTCAACGATAGTTATTTACAACTACGCAGTTCCTGCTCCGGGAATTGCGTTTTAATTTTCTCCAGCCGCGCGCGCGTGGCGGCGTCGAGGTCGCGGAACTGGTAGGCGAGCTGCTTGCTGGCGCTGTAGCGCGGCGCGACGCGGGCGCTGTGCACGCCCTGTTTGTTGAGCGATGCCAGCTGGCTTTGCGCGCTGGTTTCCGACTTGAACACGCCCAGTGAAATGCCCCAGCGCAGCGGGCTGCTTTCGTTCATGATGAAGTAATTCGTCACGCCCAGCTGCTTCAATTCGCCGGCCTTGCGGTCGGCGCCTTCCTTGCTGCCCTGCGGCGGGATGTACACCATGTAACTGGAAATGTCGTGGCCGGCCACGTTGCGGCGCGACTGGCGGTCGCCCAGATCCAGTGCGGCCACTTGCGCTTCGAAGCGGCGCCCGTCGGCCAGCAGGAAATTGCCCACTTCCGTGCAGGCATACGTCGTCGGCGGCGCCGGTGCGGCCGCCGCCGGCGTCGCGCCCTCGTCGGCGGCCGGCGGCGCGGCGGGTGCCGTGGCCTGCTCCTGCGTCAGCAAGGTGAGCTTGCCCGCCTGCAGCTGGTTTTTCAGGCGCGCCGGTTCGCGCGTCTCGCTGCGAAAACTGCCCAGATAACCCTGGCCGATGGCCAGCACCAGCAGGTTGACGCCGGCCAGCAGCCAGAAGACGAATTTCAGCATACGTGGTGTCCTTGTGTTCCTGCCGCTCCGGCGCGCGCGGCCGCCTGCAGGCCGAGCATGACGATATTGTCCACCAGGTGCAGCGGCACCGGCAGCGCCAGTGCTGGCGCGATGCGCGGCGCGGCGCCGCCCGACAGCAGGCAGGCGCTGGCGCCGTGCATGCGCACGGCCCGTTCAATGGCGCCCGCCTGGGCCGCCAGGCAGCCCGAGAGGATGGCGTCGTCCGTGTTGTCGGCAAAGCCGGCCGGCAGCATGGCGTCGCCGGCGATTTGCGGCAGTTGCGCCGTGTTGCGCGCCAGCGAGCTGGCCATCAACCCCAGTCCCGGCAAGATCATCCCGCCAAGGAAAACGCCATCGGCCGTGATGGCGTCGATGGTGGTGGCGGTGCCGCAATTGGCGACGATGACGGACTGGCCAGGCGCCAGCGCCTGCGCGCCGATGGCGGCGGCAAAGCGGTCGCAGCCCAGCTGCGACGGCGCGCGGTAACCATTCGTCAATCCGGCCAGCCACGGCAGCGAAATAAAGTCACGTGGCATTACCGGCAGCATGGCGCGCAGGCGCGTGCCGATGGCGGCGCCCGCCACGTTCGACAGCAGCACCTCGCTGATGGCGAGTGTCTCCCACTGCGCGGCCAGCGTATCGATCTGCGCATGCGTGACGGCGCCGCTGGCCAGCCAGCCGCCGGCGGCACTGTCGGCGGCCACGAGTGCCCATTTGATGCGCGTATTGCCGGCGTCGATCAGCAGCAGCATGCGCCTACTCCCCCGCCAGGCGCAAGGACACGTCGCCGGACATGATTTCCTGCAGGCCGCCATCGGTGCGCAGCAGCAAACGGCCCAGCTGGTCCACGCCGGCCGCCACGCCTTGCTGCAGCAGCTGGCCGTTGTCGAGGATTTTCACGTGCTGGCCCTGCCACGCATGCAGCGCGTTCCAGCGCTCCGTAAACGGCGCGAAGCCCGTGTCGTCGAATTCGGCCAGCACGCCGGCCAGGCGGCTGAGCAGGGCCGCCACCAGGGTGTTGCGTTCCATCTGCGCCAGCCAGGGCACGGCCGAGACGCTGCGGCCGATCTGCCGTTCCAGCGCATCGGGCATCAGCAGATTGATGCCGCAGCCGATCACGGCCCACACGCCGCCATCGGCTGCCTGCTGCGTCTCGACGAGGATGCCCGCCAGTTTGTGGCCATCCTTGAGCATATCGTTCGGCCACTTCAGCTGCACCGGCACGCCCAGCGCCGTCATGCTTTCGGCCAGCGCCACGCCGACGGCCAGCGGCAGGCCGACCAGTTGATGCAGCGGTCCCTTGAAGCTCCAGGCCAGCGAGAACATCAGGCTGGCGTCCGGCTGCGACACCCACGGCCGTCCGGCGCGCCCGCGTCCGGCCGTCTGCTGGCCGGCGATGCGCAGGGTGGGGCCGGCCAGCGCGGCGCAGCGCGCCAGCAGGTCGGCGTTGGTCGATCCCGTTTCGTCGACCACTTCGATGGCCACGTGGGAGGCGCCCGTGGCGCAATGGGCGGCGATGGCCGCGCTGTTCAAGTCTGAGTGCTTCGTCATGGTGATGGAGTCAGTTGCGCGCCTTGTGCGGCGCATTCGCGAAGGCCCGGTCGTAGACGGCATTGGGCAGCGCGCGCAGCAGCTTGGCGACGACGCCCATCTGCCACGGGATGACGCGGTAGCTGTCGCCGTCGGCGATGGCGCGCGCGGCGCGCGCGGCGAATTTATCGGCCGGCATCAGGAAGGGCATGCGGTAGGCGTTGTGGCGCGTCATCGGCGTGTCGATGTAGCCGGGCGTGATGGTGACGACCTTGACGCCGGCAGGTTTCAACTCCAGGCGCAGCGATTCGCAGTAGCTGATGACGGCCGCCTTCGAGGCGCTGTACGCTTCGGCGCCGGGCAGGCCGCGGATGCCGGCCACGCTGCCGATGCCCACCAGGCGTCCGTTGCCCTGGTTTTTCATGGTGGCGATGAAGGGCGCGAAGGTGGCGACGGTGGCCGTGACGTTGATGGCGATGAGGCGCGCAAAGGCGTCGAGATCTTCCGCGTGTTCGCTCAAGGTGCCGTAGGACACGCCGGCGCTGGCGATGACGACGTCGATGCCGCCGGCATGGACGATGAAGTCAGCGGCCGCGTTTTTCAGGGCGGCGTGGTCGCACACGTCGACGGCGTAGGCGCGGTGGCGTTCGGGGGAGGGCAGGGAAGCGATCAGCTGCCGCAGGGTGTCGCCGCGGCGGGCCAGCAAGCCCAGTTGCGCGCCCTGGCGCGCGTACTGCAGCGCCAGGGCGGCGCCCAGTCCGCTCGACGCGCCCGTGATGAAAACGCGTTGCATCAGGCGATGCCCGGGCGCGCCAGGGAAGTGGCCATGCTTATTTCTTTTCCGCTTTGGCTTTCGCGACCAGCACGTCCATCACCGTGAGCGCCTGGGCGTTCAGCTGTTCTTCGTTCTTGGCCGACTTGCTGCCCTGGTCGGCCTGCGAAGGCGAGGTGATGTAGCGGCCGTCGATGGCGATCATGGGCCAGAACGTGACGTTATAGCCCTGCATCATGGCGTCCGCGCGGCGCACGCGGGCCGAGACGCCCATCGAACGGTAGGTGTCGATGAACTTCTGGCGGTCCACGCCCTGCTTGGCGACGAAGTCGAAGACGGCGTCGTCGGTGTTCAGGCGGTTGCGCTCCACGTGCATGGCGTGGAAGACGCTGGTGTGCAGCTTGTCGACCAGGCCCATGGCTTGCAGGGTGAAGAACAGGCGCTGTTGCGGCGCCACGCTGTCATCGCGCGACACGTGCACGCGCTTGAAGACGATGTTGTCGCCCTGTTTCTTGACCCAGGCCGCCAGTTGCGGCTCGAGCACGTTGCAATGCGGGCAGTAATAGGCGAAGAATTCCGTCACTTCGATCTTCTTGCCCGCTTCCGTCGCCTGCGGCGTGGCCAGGGTTTCGTACTCGACGCCGTTCTTCGGCTCGGCCGGCGAGGCCGATGCCCCGATGGCGATGGTGCACAGGGCGGCGGCGAACAGGATCTTCTTCAGAAAACGCATGCTGGTTCCTTATTTTTGGTTGCGGACGACGGCGACGTCGATACCGTTTTCAGACAGTTTGGTGCGCGCGCGGTTCATCGCCTCGAGCTGGTTGAACGGTCCGACGCGCACGCGGTGCAGCACGCCGGCGTCGGTGCTGCGGTCGCTGATGGCCGCTTCGAAGCCGAGCAGCGCCAGTTTGCCGCGCGTGCTTTCGGCGTCCGACATGTCATGGAAGGCGCCGGCCTGCAGATAATAAATCCATTTGTCGCCGGCTGCATCGGCCTTGGCCTCTTTCACGTCGGCCTTGGCTTGCGGCGCGGGTGCCGCCGCCGGCGTTTTCGGCGCCGGCTTGTCCTTCAATGTACCGATCAATTCCTGCAGCGCATCCGGCGGCGGCGCCTTCGGCTGCTGCGCGGTGGCGGGCGCGGGCGCCGGTGCGGCCGGCTGCGTCGGCGTGACGATCTCGCGCGGCTCCTTGGAGAAGTCGCGCGCCGCTTCCTTGGCCGCTTCCTTGTTGCCGTACATCGGCTTGTTCGGGTCGGCGATCTGGCCGGCCGTCGGCTCGGCCGATTTGCCGGCCTTGCCCGATTTGTCGGTGAACGGCGAGGCGCCCTTGGTGATCACCAGGGCGACCACCACGGCGATGCCCAGGCCGATGACCAGGCCGATGATGATGCCGACCAGGGTATTGCCCTGCTGGCGCCGGGTCGAAGAGAAGCGGGAAGCATGATTCATTGACGGTTTGACCTTCGCGATTACATTTTGTTTGGCGCGGACACGCCGATCAGTGCCAGGCCGTTGCGCAGCACCTGGCGCGCGGCGATGACGAGGGCCAGGCGGGCCATCTTGACGGCTTCGTCCTCGACCAGCACTTTTTCGGCGAAGTAGAAGCTGTGCAGGTTGGCGGCCAGGTCGCGCAGGTAGAAGGCGACTTGGTGCGGTCCCAGTTCCGCTTGCGCGCGCGCCAGCATTTCCGGGTAGGCGGCCAGGGTCGCCAGCAGGGTCGCCTCGGTCGGCGCCGTCAGCGGGGAAAGGTCGACGTTGGCAATCGCGCTTGCATCGCCGCCCCAGTTTTCCAGGATGCGGCAGATGCGCGCATGCGCGTACTGCACGTAATAGACGGGGTTTTCATCGGTGGTTTTCAGCGCCACGTCGACGTCGAAGACGAATTCCGTGTCGGCCTTGCGCGAGATGAGGAAGAAGCGCACGGCGTCGCGGCCCTTGGCGATGTCGCCGCCGCCCGACCATTCGATCAGGTCGCGCACGGTCACGTAGGAGCCGGCGCGCTTGGAAATCTTGACTTCCTCGCCGTCCTTCATGACGGTGACCATCTTGTGCAGCACGTAGTCGGGGTAGCCTTGCGGGATGCCCATGTCGACCGCTTGCAGGCCGGCGCGCACGCGCGCGATGGTGCCGTGGTGGTCGCTGCCCTGGATATTGATGGCCTGCACGAAGCCGCGCTGCCATTTCACCAGGTGATACGCGACGTCCGGCACGAAATACGTGTAGGTGCCGTCCGTCTTGCGCATGACGCGGTCCTTGTCGTCGCCGAAGTCGGTGGTGCGCAGCCACAGCGCGCCATCCTGCTCATAGGTGTGGCCCGCCTTGATCAGGGTTTCCACGGCGCTGTTGACCTTGCCGTCCGCATACAGCGACGATTCCAAATAGTAATTGTCGAACTTCACGCCGAAGGCCTGCAAGTCGATGTCCTGCTCGTTGCGCAGGTAGGTGACGGCGAACGGGCGGATCGAATCGATGTCGTCCACGTTGCCATTGGCCGTGGCGGGCAAGCCGTCGCTGGCCGAGACGGTCTTGCCTGCCTTGAAGTCGTTGGCGATGTCGGCGATGTAGTCGCCGTTGTAGGCGGACTCGGGCCATTCGGCGTCACCCGGCTTGAAGCCGCGCGCGCGCGCCTGCACGGAGTTGGCCAGGGTCTGGATCTGCACGCCAGCGTCGTTATAGTAGAACTCGCGCGTCACCTGGTAGCCTTGCGCGTCGAACAGCGAGGACAGGGCGTCGCCCAGCGCTGCCTGGCGGCCGTGGCCCACGTGCAGCGGACCGGTCGGGTTGGCCGAGACGAATTCCAGGATGACTTGCTTGCCCGCGCCTGCCGTGCTGCGGCCATAGCTGTCGGCCTCGCCCAGGATGGTTTTCACCACGGCTTGCTTGGCGGCGGCGCAGACGCGCACGTTGATGAAGCCGGGACCGGCGATTTCCACTGCCTCGACCAGGCCCTTGCCGGCCGGATTGGCCAGCACGGCGCTGACGATGGTTTGCGCCAGTTCGCGGGGATTCTGTTTCAGCTGCTTGGCCAGTTGCATGGCGATATTGCAGGCGACGTCGCCATGCGATGCGTCGCGTGGTCGCTCGAGCACCACGGTAGGCGCAAGCGAAGTGCCGGCCAGGACGGGAGCGAGGGCGGCCTGGAACAGGGCGATGATTTCTTGTTTCTGTTGGGCGAGCATGAGCAGGATGGCGGCGGAACCGCGTTAAGAATGAATAGAATGAATCAAAAAGCAAAACGGACGGCAAGTACCCAAGCCGCCCAGACTGCGTTAATTATACTGGTTTGCTGCCGGGAACAATACGCCAGCCGGCAGTGTCCCCGTGCCGGCGCGTTTCACGATATTATCAGGACAGCATGCTGATGTTGGTGCATGAAAACATCAGCATGGCGCATTCTGCCGGTATATATGCAGTTTTTTGCCGCAATTTACAGGTATCGCTGCAATCGCTTGGGCCAGAGGGCGCCACAAACGCTACAATCGACCCTTTATTGATGACGCGCGGCCGCGAGTGCCACCCTGCCACCAGCCGCGCGCAGCCACACCGGATAACTATGAACAAGCGCCCCACGCTGAAATTGAAAACCAAGCCGGCGCCAGGCCAGGCTCCTGCCGCACCAAAATTACGTCCCAGCTACCATCCCGACCTGAAACCGGTCTTGCAGCCAGGCTTCCAACCCGATTTGCGCGCCGACTCGCTGGCGTTTTGCCTGCTGGGCGCGGCCAATGCCGTGGCGCAAGTGCGCACGGGCACGGCCCTGCCGCAGGCGCTGGCCAAGGTGTTTGCGCAATCGAACGCCAGCCCGCAAGCGCGCGGCGCCATCCAGGATATTTCCTACCGCACCATGCGCCAGCTGGGCCGCAGCGAAACCCTGGTCGGCCTGATGACGTCGAAGGCGCCCGAGCCGCCGATGCTGGCCGCGCTGCTGTGCTGCGCGCTGTCGCTGATGTCGGCCGAGCCGGGCGAACAGCCGTACGAAGAGTTTACCGTGGTCGACCAGGCCGTCACGGTCGCCACCTCGCACCCTGACCTGGCGCACGCCAAGGGCATGGTGAATGCCGTCTTGCGCCGCTTCTTGCGCGAGCGCAAGTCCTTGCTGGAAGCGGCCCTGCAGCAACCTTTGGCGCAATGGAATTATCCGCAGTGGTGGATCGACTCGCTGCGCCTGGCTTACCCGCGAGACTGGCAGGCCATTTTGACGGCCGGCAATGCCGTGCCGCCGCTGACCTTGCGCGTGAATCGCCGCAAGAGCACGGTCGAAGCCTACCTGGCCGTGCTGGCCGAGGCGGGCATCGCCGCGCGCCAGGTGGGGCCGTTCGCCGTGCGCCTGGACAAGCCGATCGGCGTGGCGCTGATCCCCGGCTTCGAGCAGGGCGTCGTCTCCGTGCAGGATGCTGGCGCGCAATTGGCCGCGCCCTTGCTGGATTTGCAGGATGGCATGCGCGTGCTGGACGCCTGCGCGGCGCCCGGCGGCAAGACGTGCCACATCCTCGAACTGGCCGACGTGCACGTGACGGCCATCGACGCGGACGCCAAGCGCCTGCCGCGCATCGCGGAAAACCTCGGGCGCCTGGGCCTGGAGGCCACCCTGAAGGCGCAGGATGCGCAATCGAACGCCTGGTGGGACGGTCAGCAGTACGACCGCATCCTGGCCGACGTGCCGTGCACGGCCTCGGGCATCGTGCGCCGCCATCCCGACATTCGCTGGTTGCGCCGCAAGGGCGATGCGTTCCAACTTGCAACACTTTCCTCCAAAATTCTGGACAACCTGTGGCAGATGCTGCGCCCCGATGGTAAATTGCTATTCGTGACATGTTCATTGTGGCCGCAAGAGTCCGAGGCACAGGCGGCGGCATTTGCGGTACGCAATAACGCGACCCGATTGACGGCGCCTGGCCAACTGTTGCCGACTGGCAGCGCGGAGCAGGACCACGACGGTTTGTTCTATGCGCTCTTCCAAAAAAATGCGGCTTGAGCGATTCGTCGAACCTTTTCTTACGGACACTACTGGCACACTTGTGACGACACGACTCTTCCGACTCCTGGCCCTGCTGCTGATGCTGGCATGTACCATGCCACGCGCGCATGCCGCCGACATGGTCGAGATCACCCGTGCTTACATCGAGGCTAGCGAAGAGGGCTACAAGCTGGCCGCCACGTATTCCTTCGAGCTCAATCACGACCTCGATGACGCGGTGCAGCATGGCGTGCCGCTGTATTTCACGACGGAAATCGAACTGACCCGGCCCCGCTGGTACTGGTTCGATGAAAAAGCCATCGTCGCGCGCCAGACCAGCAAGCTGTCCTACAACGTGCTGACGCGCCAGTATCACGTATCGGGCGGTGGCTTGCAGCAAAGCTTCCCCACCCTCGACGACGCGCTGTTCCTGATCCGCCGTCCCAGCCGCTGGCTGGTGGCGCGGCGCGGCGAGCTGAAAGTGGGGCAGACGTACAACGTCACCCTGCGCATGGGCATGGACCGCGACTACCTGCCCAAGCCGATACAGGTCAATGCCTTCAATAACAGCGACTGGCGCCTGGCTTCGAATAAAAAAACCTTCTTGTATACGGCGGAGTAGTGAGTCAAGCATTGCGCTATCTGCTGGTGGTGGGCGGCGGCATTGTCAGTATCCTGCTGTTCCTGCTGGCGTCGGCTTCCGACAATTCCGGCTTTTTCGACCGTTACTACACCTGGCTGCTGGGCCTGAATGCGGCCGTGGCCGTGTCCCTGCTGGCGCTGGTGGGCATTTCCCTGGCCCGCCTGTACGCGCGCTACAAGAGCGGCAAGTTCGGCTCCAAGCTGATGACGCGCCTGGTGATGCTGTTCGCCGCCGTCGGCATCCTGCCCGGCCTGGTGATTTTCCTTGTGTCAGTGCAATTCGTCTCCCACTCGATCGAATCCTGGTTCAACGTCAAGATCGAAGCGGCGCTGGAATCGGGGATTGAGCTGGGTCGTGCCGGCCTCGACGCGGCCCTGGTCGAGCTCGACCACCGGGGCCACAAGGCCGTCGAAGAACTGGGCGCCGACCCGGTGGCCGGCCCTGCCGTGCTGACCAGCCTGCTGCGCGAAGAGGGCATGCAAAATGTCATGCTCGTCAGCGGCGACGGCGTGCTGCTGGCCAGCGCCGGGCCGCATAGCGCGGCCGACTTGCCGACGCCGCCCATGCTGGTGCAGGCGGCCTTGCCGGCCGGCTATGCCTCCGCCGAGGGCGGACTGGAGCTGCACGACGATGGCACGGAGTCGGGCGGCGGCGGTTTCCGCTCAGGCCTGCCGGCGTCGCTGGACACGGCGGCCAGCCTGCGCTTGCGCGTGCTGGTGGCCGTGCCGGGGCCTTCCGTCTCGCCCCGTTATTTGCAGCTGCTGCAATCGGTGCCGCCCAAGCTGGCGACGAATGGCGAAGTGCTGCGCGCCGCCTACAGCGAATACAAGGAACGTTTCGTCGCGCGCGTGGGCTTGCGCAAGATGTACATGGAAATCCTCACCCTGACCTTGCTGCTGGCCATTTTCGGCGCCATCGGCAGCGCTTTCCTGATCGCCGGCAATCTGGCCCAGCCCCTGCTGCTGCTGGCCGAAGGCACGCGCGCCGTGGCCGAGGGCGATTTGTCGCCGCGTCCCATCGTCGCCACCAAGGATGAACTGGGCACCCTGACGCAGTCGTTCAATATCATGACGCGCCAGTTGCTCGATGCGCGCACGGCCGTGGAAAGCAACCGCGCCGCCTTGCAGAACGCCAAGGCCCACCTGGAATCGGTGCTGGCGAACATGTCGGCCGGCGTGATGGTGCTCGACGGCGATTTCAAGCTGGTGACCTGCAATGAATCGGTCGAGCGCATCCTGCAGCATTCAGGCATGAGCATGGTGGGCCAGCCGCTGGCGCATATTGCTGGAATGGAAGAGTTTGGCGGCGCCATCATCAGCGCCTTCACGGCGCAAAGCGCGCAATCGGCGTCGGGCCGCAACCAGCAGCGCCTGCACTGGCAGCGCCAGATCGAGATTCCGCGCCGCCTGGGCAGCAGTGCCGACGAGCATGACATCACCTTGCTGGCGCGCGGTTCGCGCCTGCCGCTCGAGTCCGGCAGCGGCTACATCGTCGTCTTCGATGATATTTCCGACGTGATTTCCGCGCAGCGCTCGATCGCCTGGGGCGAGGTGGCGCGCCGCCTGGCGCATGAAATCAAGAACCCGCTCACGCCGATCCAGCTGTCGGCCGAGCGCCTGCAGATGAAGCTCGAAGGCAAGCTGGAGCAGCCGGACGCCGACCTGCTCAGCCGGGCCACCACCACCATCGTCAAGCAGGTCGATGCGATGAAGCGCATGGTCGACGACTTCCGCGACTATGCGCGCACGCCGCCGGCCGTGCTCACGCCGCTGCGCTTGAACGAGCTGATCGAAGAGATACTGAATCTGTACCTGCGCGGCGACGACGGCGACATCATCCACCCGCAACTGGCGCCGAATCTGCCGATGGTGATGGGCGATCCGACCCAGTTGCGCCAGGTGATCCATAACCTGCTGCAGAACGCGCAGGACGCCATGGCCGACCTGCCGCCGGACTCGCCGCATCCGCGGATTGACGTAAGGACGGAAGCAATTCATTATCGCAGTGCGGACGGCGGCGTGAATATCGCCGTGCGGCTGGCCATCACCGACAACGGTCCTGGTTTTGCGCCGAAAATCCTGGCGCGGGCCTTCGAGCCCTACGTGACCTCGAAGGCGCGCGGCACGGGCTTGGGCCTGGCGATGGTCAAGAAAATTATCGATGAACACGGCGGACGCATCGATATCGAGAACCGGGTCGACGGCAATGGCGCTTCGGTGGTCATTTTGCTGTTAAAGTTAGCTCCCGACACTCCTGCCCAGGAATTCCTGGCGTGAGGGTCTGGTTTAGTATTTAAAACACTAATAAAATCATAGTTGTCCGCCGTGTACATCTTGTGCGCGACGGCCGGCGAAATGAGGAAGGCAAGACACGAATGGCAAACATACTCGTAGTGGATGATGAAATGGGTATCCGTGAGTTGCTCTCGGAAATTTTGGGCGACGAAGGACATGCTATCCAGCTGGCCGAAAATGCGCAGCAGGCGCGTGAAGCGCGTGCCGCCGGTGCGCCGGATCTGGTATTGCTGGATATCTGGATGCCCGACACCGATGGCGTCACCTTGCTCAAGGAATGGCAGCGCGATGGCTTGCTGACCATGCCGGTGATCATGATGTCGGGCCACGCCACCATCGATACGGCGGTCGAGGCGACGCGCATCGGCGCCATGAACTTCCTGGAAAAACCGATTGCCCTGCAAAAACTGCTGAAGGCAGTCCAGCAAGGCTTGGCGCGGGCGCAGGAAACCGTGCGCGCGCCGAGCGTGGCGCCGCGTCCCGTGGCGCCCGTGGTGCCCGAGGAAAGCAGCCATCCCGTGCCCAGCTTTGGCGGCAGCGCGCCGCAACAGCTGATGGTGCGTCCAGGCATCGCGGTACCGGCGGTGGCTGAAGGCCATGGCTACAACCTGTCGTTCGACTTGCCCCTGCGCGAGGCGCGCGACGCGTTCGAGCGCATGTATTTCGAACACCACCTGGGACGCGAAGGCGGCAGCATGACGCGCGTGGCGGAAAAAACAGGTCTCGAGCGCACCCATTTGTACCGCAAGCTGAAACAGCTGGGCGTCGAGCCGGGCAAGCTGGCCAAGAAAAGCCTGTGACCGCAGCCATGCGGCGTCCGACGCCGCTGACCCTGGTCAGCGGTGGACGCGCCGCCGGGCGCGAAGCGGCCATCGCGCAAGCCTTGCCGCCTGGCCAGCAGGTCGCCGTGATCCTCGAGGGCCTCGCCGACGGCAACGCCATCCTGGCCGAGCTGGCCGAGCAAGTTTCCCTTACCTCACCATTTCCATTGCAACTGTTGCGCATCGCGCCCGGTTGCCTGTGCTGCAGCGGCAATCTCGTATTGCGTGTAACATTGAATCGTCTGCTGCGCCATCCACCCGCACACTTGTTCATCAGCCTGGCCGACGCCTCGCACATCGAGCAACTGCGCACCTGGCTCACCGCCAGTCCCTACGATGCCCTGCTGGCGCTGGAACCGGACCTGCTTGTTTCCTGACGGTATTACCGTAGTCGCAGTTTGCATCTCGTTACAACTCTGTAGCCCGCAGGGTGGCATGGCCGCTTGAAATGGCGCCGCGTGAACCCCACCTCTGTCCTGAAACCGCAGGAGTTTCTCCTGCTTGAGCGAAGGATGCAAAATGAACCTGATCTATAACAGCGAACAATATAGCGTCGTGGAATTCGGCGCCGACGTCGACCTGGAAGCCTTGCGCTTTGGCGGCTATGAAATCGTCGACAAGGGCGGCAAGCGGGAAACCTTTATCGCTGGCATCCTTGCGCAACACTTCCGCCGCGACGTCACGGAACTGATCGCCAGCGAACCCAGCATGGAAGAGATCGATGAATTTTTGGGCAGTTACGATTCCCTCATGAGCCAGCCAGTCCTGTTGCACTGACCGGATGACTATCGCCACCATACCAATCCGTCTGGCGGCATGGTATGGTGGCTGGGTTACCCTGCTGCAAACAGACCATGTGCCAACTTCTCGGAATGAATTGCAATGTCCCCACGGACATTGTCTTTAGTTTTACCGGCTTCGCCATGCGCGGCGGCCATACCGATACCCACCATGACGGCTGGGGCATCGCTTTTTTCGAGGGTGCCGGCGTGCGCCATTTCGTCGACCACCAGGCGGCCATCGCCTCGCCCGTGGCCGAGCTGATCAAACGCTATCCCATCAAGTCGCGCAATGTCATCGCGCATATCCGCAAAGCCACGCAAGGCCAGGTGGCGCTGGAAAACTGCCACCCTTTCGTGCGCGAACTGTGGGGCCGCTACTGGGTCTTTGCCCATAATGGCGATTTGAAGGAATTCAATCCCGTGCTGACGGGCAGTTACCGCCCCGTCGGCTGCACCGACAGTGAGCGCGCTTTCTGCTACCTGCTGCAGGAACTGCACGCGCGCTTTGGCGATGCCCCGCCCGCGTTGCCGCAACTGCATGCGGCCCTGGCTGAGCTGTTGCCCAGCATCGCGGCCCACGGCACGTTCAACATGATGCTGTCGAGCGGCGAGGCGCTGTTTGCCCATTGCTCGACCAGCTTGCACTATCTGGTGCGACAACATCCGTTTCCAACTGCTAAACTCTCCGATGAAGACCTGAGCGTGGACTTTTCCCAGGTAACGACGCCGCAGGATCGCGTGGCCGTGATCGTTACCCAGCCGCTGACGACGAATGAGCAATGGACGGCGTTTGCGCCCGGTGAATTGAAATTATTTGTCGACGGCATGGTGCAAGACACGCCAGTGACTTAATTTGTTGACGACAATACGCTGGATTGCTGCCAAAATACCCACAGCGCGGGCGGAATTCAGCTAAAGTATTGTCAATAGTGAACCTTGATGCGGGCGCGGCGCGGCCGGTGTCACTCGACGTGATTGATGAAGAGTTAATGATCGATATTTCCAGCAATGACATCACCCCGAAGCCCTTGCGCGTGCGCGAGTTCTATCTGGGGCGACAACCTATTCTCGACCGCAATCAAGCCCTGTTTGGCTATGAGTTGCTATTCCGCAACGCTCCGGTCGGCCCCGCCAACATAACCAGCGACCTGTCCGCCACGGCATCCGTCATCGCCCACGCGTCGCAGCTGGGCATGGAAAAGGTCATCGGCGACGCGCTCGGTTTCGTCAACGTCGATGCCGACGTGATCATGAGCGACATCTTCGTCTTCCTGCCGCGTGAAAAAGTCGTGCTGGAAATCGTCGAATCGATGCCCGTCACGCCCGAAGTGCGCGCGCGCATCAGCGAACTGGTGGGCCATGGCTTCACCTTCGCGCTGGAAAACGTCGTGTCCGACACGCCACAAGTGCAGGAACTGCTGCCGCTGGTGCAATACGTCAAGATGGACATGAGCACGGTCGACCCGAAAGTGCTGGCCGCCCTGGCGCCCCGTTTCAAGCAGGAAAACAAGAAACTGGTGGCGGAAAAGGTCGAGACGCGCGAAGAGTTCAAGTCGGGCCTGGACCTGGGCTTCGATTACTTCCAGGGTTATTATTTTGCCAAGCCTGCCATCATGACGGGCAAGAAGTTGTCGCCGTCGCAACTGGCCGTCATGGAACTGATGACCCTGGTGACGTCGGACGCCGACAATATGGACATCGAGCGCGCCATCAAGCGCGACGTGTCGCTGGCCTTGAACCTGCTGCGCCTGGTCAATACACCGGCCGTGGGCGCGCGCCAGCGCATCGATTCGCTGAGCCAGGCTGTGACCGTGCTGGGCCGCCGCCAGTTGCAACGCTGGCTGCAAATCATGCTGTACGCGGAGCCAAGCAAGCGCGGCCATAGCATGACGCCGTTGCTGATGCTGGCCACCACGCGCGGCCGCCTGCTGGAATTGCTCGCGCATAAACTGCGTCCGAACCACGCCCACTCGGCCGATATCGCCTTTACGGTCGGCATCATGTCCCTGATGGATACCCTGTTCGGCGTGCCGATGTCGGAAATCCTCAGCCAGATCGAAGTGATCGACGAAGTGGCCGAAGCGCTGCTGTCGCGCGAAGGCTTCTATGGCGACCTGCTGCGCCTGGCCGAATGCATCGAGCGCATCGAAGACATGGAAGGCGAGATCGTGCCAACCTTGCGCGACCTGGCCATGTCGCCGGGCGACCTGGTGGAGCTGGAAATGGCCGCCTACGAATGGAGCGACAACGTCGTACGATACGCGCTGTAGGTCGGATTAGCGCGACCTCCCGGCCGCGCGTAATCCGACAACATTGTTGGCGCGCTCTTTAAAAACCCTGCACGGCATCGCCGTGGCAGGGTTTTTTTACGCCGCTACGCGGCGGCGCCGGGCCAGTGCTTGTGCAGCTCGGGGTCGGTGCGTAGTTCCCACAGGGCCAGCACGACGACGGCGATACCGACGATCAGCTCGTTCCACATGACGACGCGCTGTTCGGCCAGCCGCAAGACCCATGGGGAGGCGGCGACCCAGACGCCCACCAGCAGGTTGACGACGACGGCCCAGAAATAGGTCTTGTACAGGTCGAAGGCGGCCAGCACGGCGATCACGAGGCCCGAGACAAAGGCGTTGATCATCTGCGGCGAACCTTCGGGATAGGAAAAGGCCCAGGGCGAGACGACGAGCCACAGGCCCAGCAACAGGATCACTTGATCCTGCCAGCGTTTCAGTTTGAAGTTGGTTGCCATATTACCTCCTTGCCAGTTGGGAACGGACCGGAGCGGGCATGCAGCATGCCGGCCGGCATACTGCGTTAGTGCGCTTCGGCGCGCGATAAGTTCCGCGCGCCTTGTGCTTATATGATGGTATTACGACAGGTTCGGCGCCAGCCAGCGTTCCACGTCCTCGACCTTCGCGCCACGGCGCTTGGCCATGTCTTCCACCTGGTCCATGCCGATCTTGCCGACGACGAAGTATTTCGACTCCGGGTGGGCAAAATAGAAGCCGGACACGGCCGCGCCGGGGAACATGGCATACGATTCCGTCAGCTGCATGCCGATTTCCCCGGCCTGCATGACCTCGAACATCTGTTTCTTGACCGTGTGCTCGGGGCAGGCAGGGTAGCCGGGCGCCGGGCGGATGCCCACGTATTTCTCGGCGATCATGTCGTCGTTGCTCAAGTGCTCGTCCGGCACGTAGCCCCACAAGTCCTTGCGCACGCGCTCGTGCAGGTATTCGGCAAACGCCTCGGCCAGGCGGTCCGCCAGCGATTTGAGCATGATGGACGAGTAATCGTCGTGCGCATCCTCGAAGCGCTTTTCGTATTTCTCGATGCCCAGGCCGGACGTGACGGCGAACATGCCGATGTAATCCTTCACGCCCGACGCCTTCGGTGCGATGAAGTCGGCCAGGCACTGGTTCGGGCGCTGCACGCCGTCGACCACGGGCTTGACGCCCTGCTGGCGCATGCCGTAATACGTGAACGCCACGGTACTGCGCGTATCGTCCGTGTACACCTCGATATCGTCGTCATTGACGCTGTTGGCCGGCAGCAAGGACACGACGCCATTGGCCGTCAGCCAGCGCCCGTCGATGAGTTTCTTTAACAAGGCCTGGCCTTCCGCGTAGACCTTGGTGGCCGCGTCGCCCACCACCTCATCCGTCAAAATGGCGGGGAAGGGGCCGGCCAGGTCCCAGGTCTGGAAGAACGGGCCCCAGTCGATATAGTTGGCCAGGGTGGCCAGGTCGACGTTTTTAAACACGCGGCGGCCGATGAACTTCGGTTTCACGGGCGCGCAGGGGCCGTCGAAGGGCACGAGCATCTTGTTGGCGCGCGCCTGCGCCAGCGGCAAAATCGGCAGCGCCTTCTTGTTGGCGTGCTGCTCGCGGATGCGCGCGTAATCGAGTTCAATGTCTTCCACGTATTTGTCGCGCTGTTCCGGCGTCAGCAGCGATTGCGCCACGGACACGGAACGCGAGGCGTCCGGCACGTAGATCACGGGGCCGTCGTAGTTGTGCGCGATTTTCACGGCCGTGTGAGCGCGGCTGGTGGTGGCGCCGCCGATCAGCAGGGGAATCTTGAGCATGCGGAAATGTTCGTCGCGCTGCATTTCCTTGGCGACATAGGCCATTTCTTCCAGCGACGGCGTGATCAGGCCCGACAGGCCGATGATGTCCGCGTTTTCCACCTTGGCGCGCGCGAGGATTTCCGAGCACGGCACCATCACGCCCATGTTCACCACTTCGAAGTTGTTGCATTGCAGAACGACGGTGACGATGTTCTTGCCGATGTCATGCACGTCGCCTTTCACGGTCGCCATGATGATCTTGCCCTTCGGCTTGGCGACGATGCCCGTGCGCTGCTCTTCCAGCAGCTTTTCTTCCTCGATGAACGGGATCAGATGGGCCACGGCCTGTTTCATGACGCGCGCCGATTTCACCACTTGCGGCAGGAACATCTTGCCTTGGCCAAACAGGTCGCCGACCACGTCCATGCCGGCCATCAGCGGGCCCTCGATCACGTGGATCGGGCGTCCGCCATTGTGCAGCAGTTGCTGGCGCGCTTCTTCCGTGTCTTCCACGATGAATTGCGTGATGCCGTGCACCAGCGCGTGCGACAGGCGCTCCTGCACCGTGCCTTCACGCCAGGCCAGGGTTTGCGCCTCGGCCTTGCCGCCCGCCTTCAGGGTGCCGGCAAATTCGATCATGCGCTCGGTCGAGTCTTCGCGGCGGTTCAGCACCACGTCTTCCACGCGCTCGCGCAATTCCGGGTCCAGGTTGTCGTACACGCCCACCATGCCGGCGTTGACGATGCCCATGGTCATGCCGGCCTTGATGGCGTGGTACAGGAAGACGGTATGGATGGCTTCGCGGGCCGGATCGTTGCCGCGGAAACTGAACGACACGTTCGACACGCCGCCCGAGATCTTCGCGTACGGCAGGTTTTCCTTGATCCAGCGCGTGGCGTTGATGAAGTCGACGGCGTAGTTGTTGTGCTCTTCGATACCGGTGGCGACGGCAAAGATGTTCGGATCGAAAATGATGTCTTCCGGCGGGAAGTCCAGCGCATCGATCAACAGGTGATAGGCGCGCGCGCAAATTTCGATCTTGCGCTCGAAGGTGTCGGCTTGGCCCTTCTCATCGAAAGCCATGACGATGACGGCGGCGCCATAGCGGCGGCACAGCTTTGCCTGGCGCAGGAATTCCTCTTCGCCTTCCTTCATGGAAATCGAGTTGACGATGGCCTTGCCCTGCACGCATTTCAAGCCCGCTTCGATGACCGACCATTTCGACGAGTCGACCATGATGGGCACGCGAGAGATATCGGGTTCCGAGGCGATCAGGTTCAGGAAGCGCGTCATGGCCGCCTGCGAATCGAGCATGGCCTCGTCCATGTTGATGTCGATCACTTGCGCGCCGTTTTCCACTTGCTGGCGCGCCACGGACAGGGCTTCGTCATATTGCTCGTTGAGAATCATGCGCGCAAACGCCTTCGAGCCCGTGACGTTGGTGCGTTCGCCCACGTTGACGAACAGCGATTCATCGTTGACGACGAACGGTTCCAGGCCGGCCAGGCGCAGGTCGTGCGACGGCGCCGGCACGGTGCGCGGGGTGTTTTTTGACAACAATTCGCCGATGGCGGCGATGTGTTCGGGCGTGGTGCCGCAGCAGCCGCCCGCCATGTTCAGGAAGCCCGCGTCGGCGAACTCGCGCAGCAGGGCGGACGTGTCGGCTGGCAACTCGTCGAAGCCCGTGTCGCTCATGGGGTTGGGCAAGCCCGCGTTCGGGTAGATGCACACGAAGGTGTCGGCGATCTTGGCCAGCTCTTCCGCGTACGGGCGCATCAGGGCGGCACCCAGCGCGCAGTTCAGGCCGATGGTCAGCGGTTTCGCGTGGCGCACGGAATTCCAGAAGGCGGGCACGGTCTGGCCCGACAGGATGCGGCCCGAGGCGTCCGTGACGGTGCCGGAAATCATCAGCGGCAGGCGCGCGACGTCGGGATTTTGCTCGTAGAACAGGTCGATGGCGAACAGGGCCGCCTTGCAGTTCAAGGTATCGAAAATGGTTTCCACCAGCAACACGTCGGCGCCGCCTTCCACCAGGCCCTGCGTCTGCTGCAGGTAGGCGGCCACCAGCTGGTCGAAACTGACGTTGCGTGCGGCCGGGTCGTTGACGTCGGGCGAGATCGACGCCGTCTTGGGCGTGGGGCCCAGGGCGCCGGCGACGAAGCGCGGCTTGTCCGGCGTGGAATACTTGTCGCAGGCGGCGCGCGCCAGCTTGGCGGCCTGCACGTTCATTTCATAGGCCAGATGGGCCATGTGGTAATCGTCTTGCGCGATCGTCGTGGCGCCGAAGGTATTCGTTTCGATCAGGTCGGCGCCGGCCGCCAGGTAGCGCTCGTGGATTTCCTGGATGATGTGCGGCTGCGTCAGGGTCAGCAGCTCGTTATTGCCCTTGACGAACAGTTCGCGCGCGCCACTGTCGGCCGGCGCGGCGAAATCGATGAAGCGGCCGGCGGGACCGCCACGATACGCTTCCTCGTCGAGCTTGTATTGCTGGATGATCGTACCCATGGCGCCGTCGAGGATCATGATCCGCTGCGCCAGGATGGCGCGCAAGGTGGCTTCGGTCGGGGACATGGCGGGGATCACGGTATCGTTCATTTCATGCTTTCAATAGGCAAACGGGCGGCGGCGCGGCGACAGGACTGTACGAGGCGGATGCGGGCCAGCAGGATCAGCTGACGGAGAGTTGCCGGCCGGGTAGGGCAGGCAGAAGGTGGCAATCGCCTGATTTCACCGGGTCTAAAATTATACGGCATCAGGCTGCTTTGGTTTTAAGCAAAAGCGGCCGTTCACCCTAAGGCAGGCGTTCTTGCAACACATCGCCTTCCGCCACGCCTGCTCCTGAAAATTACATTCCTGAAAATCTTACTCAAAACGTTAATTCTTCCAGCAAAGTTGGCAGAAAGGTATGGTCTCTAGGCTGTGGAAAAATTTCCACATTATTTGTGCCGCATCCGCATCTTTTTAATGAATTGAATGGCAATAGCTGTAAAGGAAATTAAATGTGATTTCGGTCAATGCAGAGCGAGAGGAATAATGCTCAAAATAAAGTTTGCCAAGCAGATATTTTAATTATTATCAAAACCAATTGAATCAAAAGCATTAATAGTTGTCGTTGGGAATCGAATTAACCCATAATATTGGTTCTTAGAAATTAAATTCTCACCAAAAGTCACCAATATGTCACATTTATCTTGTGTCCTCCCCGACACCGCGCTGCAGCAACAGGGTTGCCAGCCATGAAAAACCATCTTCTTGTAGCATTGTTTGTCATGCTGGGCCTGTCCGCCTGTGGCGGCGGTGGCGGTGGTGGTGGCGACACGGTGGTGGCGACCACATCGGGTACGCCCGTCCTGGTTCCTGCCGTGACGGCCGTCTCGGCGGCGAATGTCGCCGTTGGCGGCAGTCTGGTGGTGACGGGCACGAATCTGAGCCGCGTGACGGCCTTCCAGGTGGCGGGCGTGACGCTCGCCACCAGTGCCAGCAGCGACAGCAGCGTGACCCTGGCCATGCCTGGCGTACCCGTAACGGGCGCCTTGAGCCTGGTCAGCGCCAGCGGCACGGCGGCCACCAGCTATAGCGTGAATGTATACCTGCCCTTGAGCGTGGGCAGCGTCGCGCCGGCGACGGGCGGCGTCGGCTCCAGCGTGACGGTCGCGGGCGGCGGCATGGGCGCCGTGACGGCGGTGCAGTTTGGCAATGGCGCGGCGGCAACGCCGCAAAGCCAGATGGCCGGCAGCGTGACCGTGGTGGTGCCGGCGGGCGCGGCAACGGGACCGCTGACGCTGCGCGGTCCCTACAACGATGTGATCAGCGGCGACACGTACACGGTCTTGGCCAGCGTGACGGTGACGTCGATCAGCTCGGCCGTCAGCGGCGGGAGCTTGTCGGTGACGCTGCAGGGCAGCAATCTCGACCAGGTCAGTTCGGCGTCGGTGGGCACGACGCCAGCGGCCATCGTCAGCGCCAGCGCCAGCCAACTGGTGTTGTCCGCGCCAGCCTCGGCAACGGGCAACGTGATGCTGTCGGCCGCGTCGCGCATCGCCGTCAATGCGGGCACGGTGTCGGCCTTTACCTTGGGTAGTATTGATTTCGCGCAAGTGCTGAATTTGAACGCCAGCAATACGGCCTTGCGCCTGACGCGCGGCAAGCCGGCCGCCGTGCGCGTGTCCGTGCTGGCCGCGCAGGCGGGCCAGTCCAGCCCGGCAGTCACCCTGAATGCGACCGCCGCCAATGGCAGCAACCTGGGCAGTATCGCGATGACGGGCCCGGCGCTCTTGCCGACGACGAAGAACGATGACAGTTTCAACGGCAACTTCAGCGCCGTCCTGCCGGCCAGCTGGATCTTGCCCGGCGTGCGCGTGCGCGTGACGGCCGTCGGCAATGATGGCGTGCAAGTGAGCCAGGAAGCGGCGCCTGCGGTGGCCAGCCTCGCCAGAATCCGTCTGGTGCTGGTGCCATTGAGTACGGATGATGGCGTGGCGCAACTGCCTGACGCCGAGGTGATCCGTGCCGCGCTGCTGCGCGTGTATCCGTATGCGACGGAAAATATCAGCATCACGACGCGCGCGGCGCTGAGCATGCCGGGCAGCAGCACGGCTGACAGCTGGTGGAGCGATGCCCTGGGCAAGCTGGACAACAAGCGCGCACTGGAAGACAGCGGCGCCTATTATTATGGTTTCGTGCCGAGGATGTCCTCCACCCGCGCCGCCGGCCTGGCCTACATCAACCAGCGCAGCGGCGGCAGCGACTTCACGTCGGCCATCGGCCTGGACGCCCGGTTCAACAGCATCGCATCGGTCGATCCATTCGGCAATCAATGGCCTGAATGGCTGACCACGCTCGTGCATGAGCTGGGCCACAATCACTCGCTGCAGCACGTTGCCTGCGGCGGGCCGGCTGGCGCCGCTGTCGACTACCCGTATGCGGATGGCAATCTGGGTCCGCAACCGCTGTACAACAGCAACTATGCAGGCAGCATCGGCCAACTGAGCAAGGCAGTCTATGGCAGCACGCCGATGAAGGACGTGATGAGCTATTGCAGCGGCGCCTGGTTCTCCGACTACAGCTATGCGCGGGTGCAGCAATTCCTGGAAAAACGCAGCACGCAGGTGACGGGCAGCAATGTGCTGGCCGCCAGCATGTCCGTGGCCGAGAACGGCTACCTGACCATTTCCGGCCGCATCACGCCTGGCGGCGTGGCCTTGCGCCCGGCCGTCGCCTCGTCGGCGCGCATCGGCGCCGCCGCCAGCGGCAGCGGCCATGCTTATACCTTGCGCGTGTTGACGGTGTCGGGACAGACTATCGACTTGCCCTTCGATGGCGTCTCCGTGGCCGACCATGGCGGCAACGCCATGAGCCACTTCCGCGTCAGCTTCGCCAACCCGGGCGAAATCAGCGACGTGCAAGTGCTGGCAAATGGCAAGGCCCTGGCCAAGCTCGAGCGCCAGGCGCGCCGCGGCAAGGCCGCCGCCAACGACGCCACGTTTGAGGCGACACAAGGCGGCGGCAAGCTGGCGCTGACCTGGAATGCCGAGGCGGAACCTTACGCCGCCGTGCTGCATGTCGCCGCAGATGGCCGCAAGACGGTGCTCGCCAGTGACTTGACGGGTGGCAAAGCCAGCGTCGACGTGAGCGCCTTGCCGGCCGGCGGCCGCTTCGAGGTCAGCCTGTCGTCGTCCGTGGGCGGTCGCATGATGAAGGTGCAGCGCCGCTAAGCGGTCACGCCGGATGCAACCAGGGCTTGCCGCGGCAAGCCCTTTTTTATGCGCGCAGGCATTGGTGCATAAACTGCACAGATCCTGTGCCTGGCGGGGGCTGCCATTGCCGACGCTGCCTGCCTAGAATGGGTCTTCATCCACTTGCGGAGCATCCCATGCCCATCCTGAACTTGCGTCTCTCCACCGCGCCCGATGCGCGCCTGTCGGCCGCCATCGCCGCCACCCTGAGCGGCCTGACGGCGCGGCTGCTGCACAAGGCGCCCGAATTGACCTCGGTGGCCATCAGCCATGCCGACGCGGCGCACTGGTTTGTCGGCGGGCCCTCGCTGCAAGCCCAGGGCAAGAGCAGTTTCTTCCTCGATATCCTGATCAGCGATGAAACGAATACGGCGGCGGAAAAAGCCGCGTATATCGCCGCCGTGTTCGCCGCAATGCAGGAGTATCTCGGCGCCGTGCATGAAGTCAGCTATATCCACGTGCATGACGCGCGCCAGGCGGCCTGGGGCTACGGAGGCTTGACGCAGCAGTTCCGCGCCGTGCGCAAGGCGCTGCAGCAGCCTTGATCAATCCCAGTGGCGATCCTGATAGTGCTGCACGGCAAAGTCGACGAAGACCCTGACCTTCGGTGACAGCTTGCGGCTGTGCGGATACAGCGCGTACAGGGTGCGTGGGCGCAAGGTGTAGCCGGGCAATACTTCAAGCAGCTGGCCGCTGCGCAGCGCGTCGCGCACGATGAAGGCGGCCGCGCCGGCAATCCCCATGCCACCCACGGCGGCTTCGCGCAAGGCGACGCTGGTATTGGCTTGCAGACTGCCGCGCACGGCGACCTTGTGCGCGGCGCCGTCGCCATCCGTGAACCACCATTCCGCCGGCTTGTCGCCCGATGTGTACATCAGGCAATTGTGCTGCGCCAGGTCTTGCGGCGTGGCCGGATGGCCATGGCGCGCCAGGTAGGCGGGCGAGGCGACGGCCACCGTACGGCTGCTGGCCAGCTGGCGCGCCACCAGGGTGGAATCGGGCAAGCCGCGCGCCAGGCGCAGCGCCACGTCGAAGCCATCGTCGATCAGGTCGACGATGCGGTCATTGCAGACGAGATCGATGTGGATGTGCGGGTATTGGCGGGCAAAATCGGGCAGCCAGGCGGCCAGTTCCAGCGTGCCGAAAGCCATCGGTGCATTGATGCGCAGGCTGCCGGACGGTTGCGCCTGGTGCATGGCGACGGCGCGGTCGGCCGCGTCGAGCGCGTCGAGGATGTCGCGGCTGGCCAGGTAGTATTCCTGGCCGGCCGCCGTCAGGGCGAAACGGCGCGTGGTGCGGTTGAGCAACTGGGCGCCCAGCTGGCTTTCCAGCTGGCGGATCTGGCGCGAGATGATGGAGTGGGAAATGCCCAGCGCGGCGCCGGCGGCCGTGAAACTGCCCAGTTCCACGACGCGGCGCAGGGCGCGCAAGGCGGTCAGCTGGTCCATGGGCGCGTGCCGCCGGTAGCGATTGGCGGCTTAAACGAAGCGTTTGCCTTCCAGCGGGAAACCCTTGATGAACTCGGCCGCGGGCAGGCGCTTGCCGCCCGGTTTTTGCAGCTCCGTCAGGCGCAGCGAGCCATTGCCGCAGGCCACGACGATGCCGTGCTGGGCGTCGGCCGCCAGCACCTGGCCCGGCGCTTCCTTGCTGTCCGCTTCGAGTACCTCGGCGGCCCAGATCTTGATGGTGACGCCATCGACCTGGCCGCAGGCGCCGGGAAACGGATTGAAGGCGCGGATTTTCAGGCCCAGTTCCAGCGCCGGCAGGCTGAAATCGAGCGCCGCCTCTTCCTTGGCGATTTTCGCCGCGTAAGTGACGCCCGCTTCCGGCTGCGGCACGGCTTCGAGCGGCTGCTGCTGCATCTTGCGCAGGGTCTCGACGATCATCTTGCTGCCCAGGGCGGCCAGCTTGTCGTGCAGGGTGGCGGTGGAGTCGCCCGCCTCGATGGGCGTGCGCTCGATGGCCAGCATGGGGCCCGTATCGAGGCCTTCTTCCATTTGCATGATGGTCACGCCCGTTTCATCGTCCCCCGCCTCGATGGCGCGGTGAATCGGCGCGGCGCCGCGCCAGCGCGGCAGCAATGAACCGTGGATATTGATGCAGGGTTTGATGTCGAGCGTGCTGCGCGGCAAGATCAAGCCGTAGGCCGCCACCACCATCACGTCGTAGTCGGTGGCCAGCAGGCGCTCGTGGGCCGCCTTTGCCTCGGCGGCGCGCTGCGGGTCCTTGCTGTCCATGCGCAGGGACAGCGGCTGCAGCACCTCGATGCCATGCTGCTGCGCATACTGCTTGACGGCCGAGGCGTGCAGCTGCATGCCGCGTCCTGCCGGGCGGTCGGGCTGGGTCAGCACCAGCGGAATCTCGAATCCCGCTTCGTGCAAGTCTTTCAGGGCCGTGGCGGCGAATTCAGGCGTGCCTGCGAAGATCACTTTCATATGGTTCCTTGACGTGAGGTGCGCAGGCCCGCGCCGGAGGCGCCAGGCTGGCGTGGTGTAACGACTACTGTTGCTGCTTAGTCTATCAGCAGTATCGCAAAAGCGGCTTAGAAACGGCGGTTCTGTGCGCGCAGGCTCGCTTCGCGCTCGAGACCACGGATTTCCTTGATCATCTTGGTCTTGATGCGGTTGCGCTTGAGCGGCGACAGGTATTCGACGAATACCTTGCCCAGCAGATGATCCATCTCATGCTGGATGCAGACGGCCAGCAAGCCATCGGCTTCCAGCTCGAACTGCTTGCCGTGGCGGTCCAGGGCGCGCACCTTGATGCGGGCCGGACGCTCGACGCCATCGTAGACGCCGGGCACGGACAAACAGCCTTCGTCGTAGACCTGCTTTTCTTCGCTGGCCCAGGTGATTTCCGGGTTGATGAATACTTGCAGCTGGTTTTTCTCTTCGGTGATGTCGATCACCATCATCTGGATATGCTCGTCCACTTGCGACGCGGCCAGGCCGACGCCTGGGGCGTCGTACATGGTTTCGGCCATGTCGTCGATCAGGGTTTGCAGGCGCGCATCAAATGCGGTGACGGGCTTGGCGACCGTGTGCAGGCGCGGATCGGGGTAACGCAGGATATTTAATATGGACATACGGATTCGACTGGTTAAGGTGGGCGCCGGTGCGCCGGATTATTCATGCCTGGGCCATGCGGACGATGGCAGGGCTATGGTGAGTACGCGACGGTTGGGCGCGTGCGGCGCAACGGCGCGGCAGATGCGTTTGCCAGTGCGCTAATCGTCTGCTGCAAAGGGAAATTTTATCACAGACGCCCATGCTCCTGTGGATGGCGGGGTGGCGGCCATTGCACGCATCCTTGCGCGCGTCGGTAGCGCGTGCGCGCCATGGCGCTAGCATGGGGGCATGGTACACAGTGAGGTTGTCATGCATGCACTTGCAACGACGGCAGACGCGGCCACGGAACTGGCGGGCTGGCTGCGCCTGCAGCATCTGCCCGGCGTGGGGCCGGTGGCGGCGCGCGCCTTGCTGGCCCGCTTCGGCTTGCCGCCCCAGGTCTTCGCCGCGCCGTTCGAAGCCTTGCGCGAAGTCGTGCCGGCCGGCGCGGCGCGCGCCATCGTGCAGCCGCCCAAGCCCGTGGCCAACAGCCAGCTGGAACTCACGCTGCAATGGCTGCAGCGGCGCGGCAATGCCGTGCTGACCCTGGCCGACGCCGCGTATCCGCCGCTGCTGCTGGAAATCGCCGATCCGCCGCTGTTGTTATATGTGCGGGGGCGGGCGGAGCTGCTGTCGCGTCCCGGCGTGGCCATCGTCGGCAGCCGCAATGCCAGCGCGCAAGGCATGCAGAATGCGGCCGCCTTCGCGCAGGCCCTCAGCGCGGCGGGCCTGACCATCATTTCCGGGCTGGCGCTGGGCATCGACACGCACGCGCACGAGGGCGGCCTGCGCGGCGCGGGCGCCACCGTGGCCGTGATCGGCACGGGCGCCGATCTGGTGTATCCACGACGTAACCTTGATCTGGCGCAAAGAATCGCGGAACAGGGCTGCATCGTCAGCGAGTATGCGCTGGGCTTGCCGGCCATGCCGGCGAACTTTCCGCGCCGCAACCGCCTGATCAGCGGCCTGGCACGCGGCGTGCTGGTGATCGAGGCGGCCGCCCAGTCGGGTTCCCTGATCACGGCGCGCCTGGCCGGCGAGCAGGGGCGCGACGTGTATGCCTTGCCCGGCTCCATCCATGCGACGTTGGCCAAGGGCTGCCATGCGCTGATCAAGCAGGGCGCCAAGCTGGTCGAGTCGGTCGATGACGTGCTGCAGGAGCTGCAGTGGCTGGGCGGTGTCCCCGGCATGCCGCCAGCGGTGGAGGACGAGCCGTCGCTGCTGGCCGCGCTGGGCCACGATCCCCTCGATGCCGATACCCTGGCCGCGCGCAGCGGCCTGCCCATCGCTGAACTGATGGGGCAAATGCTGGCGCTGGAGCTGGCGGGCCGGGTCGAACGCTTGCCGGGAGGACTGTTTCAACGCTGCAAATGACAGCTTGTCACTTGTGTGGCGGCCTTGCCGCAAGGGGGCGCTTTGTCTGTGCGCACCCTTGTGTCGCAGCGAACTTAGCTGATAGAGTAGAGCCATGTTCGATATCCTGGTGTACCTCTACGAGACTTACTATCGCCCCGATGCCTGCCCCGAGCCGGCAGTTCTGGCGCGCAAACTGTCGGCCGTCGGTTTCGACGACGTGGAGATTTCCGAGGCGCTCGTCTGGCTGACGGACTTGAACGCCATGGCCGGCGTCGAGCAAACCCTGACGGCCGCCTCCACGGGCACGCGTTTCTATGTGCAGCAGGAAAGCGACGTGCTGGGCACGGCCGCCATCGGCTTCATCCAGTTCCTTGAAAGCGCCAAGGTGCTCTCGCCACTGCAGCGCGAAATCGTCATTGAACGGGCGCTGGCGCTCGACGAGGCGCCCGTTTCGCTGGGCAAGCTGAAAGTCATCGTGCTGATGCTGCTGTGGAGCCAGGGCAAGGAACCGGACGCCCTGATGTTCGACGACCTGTTCGTCGACGACGAAGACCTCCAGCCGCGCCTATTGCACTAATATATAGACGTCGCCGGCCGCCGCTGTCGCTGCCTGCCCGATCCTCGCGCCATCGCCGCGCCATCCCCTTTACCATGTGCTGCACCGGCGCGCACGCTTGACAATCGCGTTTGCGCCTGCGCATTCTTGCTTGCAGATAACTTGCCGAATTCTTCAATAGGCGCTTATCATTGGCCGCTTGACAAGACCACAAGTCACAAGGCCTTGCGCAGACAAAAGCGTCGGCGCCTGGCAATGCACTGTATGATGCGCATGCTGAAACTATCCTAGAGCATTTTTCGAGACTAAAAAATATGACAAAAACCCTCATCATCGCCGAGAAGCCTTCTGTCGCGAACGATATCGCGAAGACGCTTGGCGGCTTCACCAAGCACGATGAGTACTTTGAATCGGATGAATACGTCCTGTCGTCGGCGGTCGGCCACCTGCTGGAGATCGCCGTACCGGAAGAATTCGACGTGAAGCGCGGCAAATGGAGTTTCGCGCACTTGCCGATGATTCCACCGTATTTCGCGCTGAACCCGATCGCCAAGACGGAAGCGCGCCTCAAAGTATTAAACAAGCTGATCAAACGCAAAGACGTCACCACCCTCATCAACGCATGCGATGCGGGGCGCGAAGGCGAGCTGATTTTCCGCCTGATCGCGCAAAACGCGAAAGCCAAGCAACCGGTCAAGCGCCTGTGGCTGCAGTCGATGACGCCGGGCGCCATCCGCGACGGTTTCGCGCACCTGCGCAGCGACGAGGAAATGCTGCCGCTGGCGGACGCGGCACGCTGCCGTTCGGAAGCCGATTGGTTGATCGGTATCAATGGCACGCGCGCCATGACGGCGTTTAATTCGAAAGAAGGCGGCTTTTACCTGACCACCGTGGGCCGCGTGCAGACGCCAACGCTTTCCATCGTCGTCGAACGCGAAGACAAGATCAAGAAATTCGTGCCGCGCGACTTCTGGGAAGTGCGCGCCGAATTCGTTTGCGCGGCCGGCATCTATGAAGGCCGCTGGCTCGACACGAAGTTCAAGAAGGACGAGAACGACCCCGAGAAGCGCGCCGAGCGCCTGTGGAGCAAGACGGCCGCCGACTCGATCGCCACCGCCTGCCGCGGCCGCCAAGGCAACGTCACGGAAGAATCGAAACCGACCACGTCGATGGCGCCGGGCCTGTTCGACCTGACCAGCCTGCAGCGCGAGGCGAACTCGCGTTTCGGCTTCTCCGCCAAGAACACCCTGGGCCTGGCCCAGGCCCTGTATGAAAAGCACAAGGTGCTGACGTATCCGCGTACCGATTCGCGCCACCTGCCGGAAGACTATATGCCGACCGTGCTGCAGGCGCTGGAAACGGTCAAGGACAACAGCAACTACCACCAGTTCGCCAAGCAGATCATCGACAAAGGCTGGGTCAAGCCGAACAAGCGCATCTTCGACAACACGAAGATCTCGGATCACTTCGCGATCATCCCGACGACGATCGCGCCGAAGAACCTGTCCGAACCGGAACAGAAGCTGTACGACCTGGTCACGCGCCGCTTCATGGCCGTGTTCTTCCCGCCTGCGGAATTCCAGGTCACCACGCGCTACACGGAAGTGTCCGGCCATCAGTTTAAGACGGAAGGCAAGGTCATGACCAATCCGGGCTGGCTGGCCATCTACGGCAAGGAAGCGTCGACGGACGCCGACAAGGAAAGCCATGGCAACGGCAACCTGGTGCCCGTCGCCAAGGGCGAAAAAGTGCAGACGGAAAGCGTCAGCGCGAATGGCCTGGTGACGAAGCCGCCCGCGCGCTTCACGGAGGCGACCTTGCTGTCGGCCATGGAAGGCGCTGGCAAGCTGATCGACGACGACGAGCTGCGCGATGCGATGGCCGGCAAGGGTCTCGGCACGCCGGCGACACGCGCGGCCACCATCGAGGGCTTGCTGACGGAGCGCTATCTGATCCGCGAAGGCCGCGAACTGATTCCGACGGCCAAGGCGTCGCAGCTGATGACTTTGCTCAAAGGCCTGGGCGTCAACGAATTGACGGCGCCGGAGTTGACGGGCGAGTGGGAATACAAGCTGTCGCAGATGGAAAAAGGCAAGATTTCGCGCGAAGAATTCATGCGTGAAATTGCACAGATGACGCAAATCATCGTCAAGCGCGCCAAGGAATACGACAACGATACGATCCCGGGCGACTACGCCACCCTGGAAACGCCGTGCCCGAATTGCGGCGGCGTGGTGAAGGAAAACTATCGCCGTTTCGCCTGCACCAAGTGCGAATTCTCGATGAGCAAGACGCCCGGGTCGCGCCAGTTCGAAATCGCGGAAGTGGAACAATTGCTGAAGGACCGCACCATCGGCCCGCTGCAAGGCTTCCGCTCGAAGATGGGTCGTCCGTTCGCCGCCATCCTGCGCATCGTGCGCGATGAAGAGATCAAGAACTTCAAGCTGGAATTCGATTTCGGCCAGAACGACGAGAGCGAAGATGGCGAAGGCGTCGATTTCACGGGCCAGACGCCCGTGGGACCTTGCCCCAAGTGCAACGCCGGCGTGTATGAAATGGGCCTGGCCTATGTGTGCGAGCACAGCGTGGCCAAGCCGAAGACGTGCGACTTCCGCAGCGGCCGCATCATCTTGCAGCAGGAAATCTTGCCGGAACAAATGGCGAAACTGCTCAACGATGGCAAGACCGACTTGCTGCCGGGCTTTGTTTCCCAGCGTACCCGCCGCCCGTTCAAGGCGTTCCTCGTGCGCGGCAAGGATGGCAAGGTGAGCTTCGAGTTTGAAGAGCGCAAGGCCAAGCCGGGCGCCAAGACCAAGGCGGCAGCCGTCGAGGCCGAAGGCGAAGAAGGCGCGGCGCCAGCGAAGAAAACGGCCGTCAAGAAAGCGGCAGCAGTGAAGAAAGCGCCGGCCAAGAAAGCGACGGCCGTGAAAAAGCCGGCCGCGAAGAAGGCGCCGGCGAAGAAAGCGGCAGCGGCGGAGTAATCCGGCGCCAGCCAGACAGACGAAAGCCAGGGGTCGCTCCCTGGCTTTTTTTACGTCCCGAGGTTAGATTAGTCCAGGTAGTCGGAATACTCGCGCTGCGCGTAGTTCTGCAAATTGGCCCACGGCTGCGCCTTGCTGACGGTCGGCTGCAGCTTGACGTCGACCCGGCGATAGAAGGTGTTCGCGCGGTCGCCGCTTTCGATGATCAGGGGAATCTGCCTTTGCTCATCCCACAGGATGCGCTGGAACACGCCATTCTTTTCCACTTCGCGCCAGCGCGCGCCCGTCACGGTCGACGCCTGTTTCGACAGCGGCATGGCGGCCACCAGTTTCGGGTCCAGCAGATAGAAACTGTTTTCCCAGGAACCGTCGAAATTGACGTTTTCGAACTCGGCCTTGGGGATAGAGACGACGATCTTGTCGTGCGCATCGATGTACTCCACGCGCACGGTGTTCTTTTCCAGCATCACGTGGCGCGGTATCAGCACGGGATTGAAGTGCTTGTGTTCATGCTGCGTGGCCTTCAGTGCCACCTTGGTGTTTTCGCCATGCTTGTGGCCCGCATGCGCATCGGTCGACGGCGCCAGCACGCGCTCGACCCACACGTGGCCGGGGCGGCGCAGCATCTTTTCTTCGTAGCGGCTCTCGCGCGTCACGCCTTCCGGCGTCAGGACGCGGCTGTAATAGGTGATGCCCAGGTCCAGGTCGGCAGGAGCGGCAGGCGTGGCAGGCGCGGCTTGCGCGCTGGCGGCAAAGCCGGCGGCGAGGAGGACGGCGATCAGGGACGATTTCATGGTGTTGCCTTTACGTGCAGAGGGGCGGAAGGCAACGCTGCCATCCGCCCCGGTGGGATTACCGTGTTGAAGTGGATCAGAAGCCGAAGGCCGCCTTCAGCAAGTCAAACACCTTGGTGTTGTCCAGGGTGCCCTTGAAGGCCTTGGCGCCGGCGCCCGTGGCCAGCAGCTTGACGTCGCCGCCGCCATGGGTTTCGCTGGCCAGGCGCACGCCTGTTTCTTGCAGGTAGTTGTCTTTCAGTGCCGTGGCGCTGTCGACGTTGCTGCGCAGGGCAGGGCGGTTCGGGCCGTTGCCGAACACCAGGGTGGTGTAGGTATTGCCATCGGCATCCTTGCTCGGCTGGTTATCCTTGTAGCCGCGGTTGATGTCGAGGATAGGGTTGCCGCGCTTGCCGTAGCCGTTGAAGGCCAGCGTGTGGTCATGGTCGGCCGTGACGACGATCAGGGTGTTCTCCAGCTTTGGATCGCTTTCCTTGATCTTGGCGATTGCGGCCTTGATGGCGTCGTCGAAGGCGATGGTGTCCGTCAGCGCGCGCTTGGCGTTGATGCCGTGCAGGGCGTGGTCGATACGGCCGCCTTCGACCATCAGGAAGTAGCCGTTCGCGTTTTTCGACAGCAAGTCGATGGCTTTGAGCGTCATTTCCGACAGGCTAGGCTGGGTCGCGCCTTCGCCCAGCGGTGGCGTGGCCGTGCGGTCCAGTTCATATTCCAGATGGCTGCGGGTGCTGTACAGGCCGATGAATTTCTTGCCGCTCGGCGCCGCCGCCATTTCCGCTTTTGTGGCGGCCACGGTGTAACCCTTGGCGGCGAATTCGCTCAAGAGGTTGCGGCCATCGACGCGGCCATACTTGTTGCTGGCCGACCATGGGGTGAAGTGGTTGCGGCCGCCGCCCATCAGCACGTCGACGCCATCGCCCAGCGCCGCGTTGTAGCCCGCGCCGCCTGGCGTCGCTTGCGCGGCGATCGCGTATTGCGCATTGCGGTTGCAAATGTGCGAGAACGTCGTCGCCGGCGTGGCGTGCGTCAATTCCGTGGTGGTGATGGCGCCCACGGCCTTGCCCTTGGCTTTCGCCAGTTCCAGGATGGTCGGCACGCTCTTGCCGCCGGCCGGGCAGTTGTCCACGCCCAGGTTGCCGTTGGCGTCGCGGCCGGGTTCCTTGGCGATCGTGTCCTGCGCCATCGAGATCACTTCATTGTTCATCTTGACGCCGGTCATGTAGGCGGCCATCGATGGCGCGCTGTCCGTCGTTTGCGCATCGTTCGAGAACGTCTTGATGCGCGCCGTGCGCTCCAGCGTGTCCATGGTCAGGCTGCCGTCTTCCTTGTACTGGTAGATGCGCGCCGCCGTCACGACGGACGGGCCCATGCCGTCGCCGAGGAAGAAGATGACGTTCTTGGCGTCGGCGGCGTAGGCGCTGGCGACGCTGGCGGCCACGAGCGTGGTCAGCAAGGAGAGTTTCAGGGCCGATTTCAGTGCGGCGGGTGTCGATGCAAGTTTCATGTGCTTGTCCAATTCTTGTCTCTTGGGGATTACAGACCGCCGGCGGTCTTGACCAGGCCGAATACTTTGGTGTTGTCGATGGTGCCAAGGAAGGTTTCCGAACCCTTGCCGATGGCGCCCAGGAAGACGTCGGTGCCGCCGTGGGTTTCGTTGCCGGCCGTGGTGCGGATCACCGCTTCCTGGTGGTAGTTGTTGGCGCTGGTGACGGTTTCATCGAGGCTGGCCATGGCTGCGCGGCTCGACTGGGTGCGGTTTTCGCCATTGCCGAAGCCGATGATCGAATACGGTGCGCCGTCCAGGTCTTTCTCGACCGCGCCGGTCACGTAGTTCTTCACCACGCCCAGCACGCCAGGATTGCCGGCAGCCGTCTTGCCCGTGCGCTTGGCATAGCCGTTCAGCACCAGCGTGTGGTCATGGTCGGCCGTGACGACGATCAGGGTATTGGCCAGGGTCGGATCGGTGAGCTTGGCTTTCTCGATGGCGGCCTTGATGGCGTTATCGAACGCGACGGTATCCTGCAGCGCCTTCTTGGCCGTCGTTTCGTGCAGCGCATGGTCGATGCGGCCGCCTTCGACCATCAGGAAATAACCCTTCTTGTTCTTGGCCAGCACGTCCATGGCCTTGGTGGTCATTTCCGCCAGGCTAGGCTCCTTGGCCGCATCGCGGTCCAGGTCGTAGCTCATGTGGCTGGACGTGAACACGCCGAACAGGCGCTCCGTCTTGGCCGCATCGACGGCCTTGAAATCGGTGGCGTTGTTGGCGACCGTGTAGCTCTTCGCTTTCAGTTCGGCCACCAGGTCGCGGTCGTCGGAACGCTTGCCGCCATCCTTGAACGGCTTGAAGAATTGCGCGCCGCCACCGAGGACCACGTCCAGGCCGGTGGCGCCCAGCGCGCTGTTGTAGCCGGTGCCGCCCGGCACCAGGGCCGCGGCGATATCGTTTTCCAGGTCGCGGTGGCAAATGTGCGCGTAGGTCGCGGCCGGCGTGGCGTGCGTCACGCGCGCCGTGCTGACGACGCCGGCGGCAAAGCCCTTGGCCTTGGCCAGTTCCAGCAAGGTGGTGGCGGGCGTGCCGTTGCCGGTGCCGCATTTGTTGACCAGCTTGTTGCCGTTCGCATCCGTGCCCGGATCGATGGCGACCGTATTGGCCGACATCGAGATGACTTCATTGTTCATTTTGACGCCGGTCATATAGGCGGCCATCGATGGCGCGCTGTCGGTCACTTGCGCGTCGTTCGAGAACGTCTTGACGAAGGCCGTTTCCGGCAGGGTGTCCATGGTCAGCGCGCCGTCTTCGCCCACGGAATAGATGCGCGCGGCCGTCATGGTGGTCAGGCCCATGCCGTCGCCGAGGAAAAAGATGACGTTTTTCGGCGGGGCTTCGGCCACTACCTCTTCTTTTTTGGCGTCGCTGCCGCAGGCGGCCAGCATCAGGGTGATGGCGACGCTGCAGCCAGCGACGGAAATTTTTCTGCGTGTCATGTGGTTCATCCGGCTAGGTTTGAAAGAGCTGGCAAGATAGCAATCCAATGTGACGCCCTCATGACGTTGTGACAGCCTTCTCAAGGAGCCGGGCGTGGCGCTATCGCCTATTGCATCGAATTACGCAACAAACTATTGCAATTTAATCGGTTTTTCTGCCGGATCAAGCAACGTAAGATGCATGCATCCAATCATCTTGTGAAGGCGCATCATGTTCTCCAAATCCCTCGGCAGCGTTCTTGTTTCCACCTTGTTTGCCGCCGGCGCGGCCTCGGCCGCCGCCAGCGCGCCCCTGACCCTGGAAGTCTTCAACCCGGGCGAAGCGGCCATCTTCCCCGTCGCTTCCGTGCTGGTCGCGGGCAAGCATGACGCCGTGCTGATCGATGCGCAATTCTCGCGCGCCGAAGCGCAAAAACTGGTGGAAAAGATCCGCGCCAGCGGCAAGAAACTGACGACCGTGTACATCAGCCACAGCGATCCCGATTTTTACTTTGGCCTCGACGTGATCAAGGCCGCGTTCCCGCAGGCGAAAATCGTCGCCACGCCGGAAACCGTGGCCGAGATCCGCCGCAAGGCCGATGCCAAGGTCGCCTACTGGGGCCCGATCCTGAAGGACAACGCGCCGCACGCCATCGTCATTCCCGACGCGCTGAAGGGCAAGCGCATCAGCCTGGAAGGCCAGTCGCTGGACATCGCCGGCCCGACGCCGGCGCGCACCTATGTGTGGATTCCATCGATCAAGGCCGTCGTCGGTGGCGTGGTGTTGTTTGGCAACTTGCACGTGTGGACGGCCGATACGCAAAGCCTGCAATCGCGCCAGGACTGGCTCAAGACGCTCGATGGCATCGCCGCCCTGAAACCCGTCACCGTCGTGCCCGGCCACTTCAAGGTGGCTTCGCCCCTGACGCCGGACAGCATCGGTTTTACGCGCAACTACCTGGTGACGTTTGAAGCGGAAACGGCCAAGGCCGCCAATTCGGCCGCCCTGATCGAGGCCATGAAACGGCATTACCCGAAGCTGGGCCTCGATGGCGCTTTAGACACCAGCGCGAAGGTCGCCAAGGGCGAAATGACATGGTAAAAACCTACTGCGCGACGCGATTTCCGGCCTGCGATGCTCACTGTGCTTTAGCACAGTTGCGCTTCTCAGCCAGAACTAGCGCCGCTCGCTACGGTTTTTCAAGTCATCTGTTTTAGTTTTATAAAGGATAGGGTCATGCCCACACTGCACTACATTTTCGATCCCCTGTGCGGCTGGTGCTACGGCGCCGCGCCGCTGGTCGAGGCGGCGCGCGCCGTGCCCGGCCTGACGGTGGCGTTTCACGGCGGCGGCATGATGACGGGCAGCAATCGCCGCCAGATCACGCCCGCCTGGCGCGGCTATGTGCTGCCGCACGACCGGCGCATCGAGCAATTGTCCGGCCAGCCCTTCGGCGACGCCTATGTCAACGGCTTGCTGAACGACACCACGGCCATGATGGATTCCGAACCGCCGATCACGGCCATCCTGGCGGCGGAAACGGTGGCCGGCAAGGGACTGGACATGCTGCAGCGCGTGCAGCGCGCCCATTACGTGGACGGCTTGCGCATCGCCGACCGGCCCGTGCTGCTGAGCTTGGCGCAAGAGCTGGGCATGGACGGGACGGCATTCCAGGCCGCGTACGCGCAACAGGCGGGCGCCGCCACGCAACGGCACATCGACGCCAGCCGCGCCTTGCTGGCGCGGGTGGGCGGGCAGGGCTTTCCCACCTTTGTGCTCGACGATGGCGGCGGCAAGCTGTCCGTGATCGATATCGGCGAGTTTTTGGGCCAGCCGGCGAAGTTGCAGGCGCAACTGGGCGGCGTGTGCGATGCCCAAGGTTGTTCATTGTAAATAGCTATCGAATCGATAAAATCAATTAGCTTTTCCTTTGTTGTTGACCTCGCTACACTGGCTTCATCAGTCAACAACGAAGGAAAAGCAGCCATGAGCCAACAGCCGCCATTCAGTACCGCCTCGGGCATCCCCGTCGCCGACAACCAGAATTCCCTCAGCGCCGGCCCCCGCGGCCCGCTGCTGCTGCAAGACTTCCACCTGATCGAGAAACTCCAGCATTTCAACCGCGAGCGCATCCCCGAGCGCGTCGTGCACGCGAAAGGTTCGGGCGCCTACGGCACGTTTACCGTCACGCACGATATTTCGCGCTACACCAAGGCCAAGCTGTTCAGTGAAGTGGGCAAGCAGACGGCCACCTTCGCGCGCTTTTCCACCGTGGGCGGCGAACGCGGCAGTGCTGATACGGAACGCGACCCGCGCGGCTTCGCCGTGCGTTTCTATACGGAAGAGGGCAACTGGGACCTCGTTGGCAACAACACGCCGATGTTCTTCATCAAGGACCCGATCAAGTTCCCCGATTTCGTCCATACGCAGAAGCGCGATCCGCAAAGTAACTTGAAATCGGCCGAGATGATGTTCGATTTCTGGAGCCATGCGCCGGAAAGCTTGCACCAGGTCACCATGCTGTTCTCGGACCGCGGCACGCCGGACGGCTACCGCCACATGGATGGCTTCGGCAGTCACACGTATAGCCTGATCAATGCCGACGGCCAGCGCGTGTACGTGAAATGGCACTTCAAGACGCGCCAGGGCATCAAGAACCTGTCTGCGGCGCAAGCGGGCCGCCTGGCCGGTGCCGACCCCGACTACGCCCAGCGCGACCTGTTCGGCGCCATCGCACGCGGCGATTTTCCGCAGTGGGAAGTCAAGCTGCAGGTGGCGACGCAGGAGCAACTCGATGCATGGGAGCGGCGCACGGGCTGGAACCCGTTCGACCTGACGAAAGTGTGGCCGCATGCGGACTTCCCGCTGCTGCCGGTGGGTATCTTCGAGCTGAACCGCAACCCCGATAATTACCACGCGGAAGTCGAGCAAGCGGCCTTTTCGCCGGCCAACGCCGTGCCCGGCATGGGATATTCGCCGGACAAGATGCTGCAAGGCCGCTTGTTCGCCTACCACGACGCCCAGCTGTACCGGGTCGGCACGAACCACCAGCATCTGCCCGTGAACGCAGCCCGTTGCCCCTTCCATAACCAGCAGCGCGACGGCGCCATGGCGATCCAGAATGGCGGCGCGGCGCGCAACTACGCGAACGTGGCGGCGGCAGGCAGCGCGCCGCAAGGGCTGGGCCATGGCGAGGCGGCGCTGGCGCTCGAGGGCGGCGCGGCGCGCTACGATGGACGCGGCGTGGAAGACGATTACACGCAGGCCGGCAACCTGTTCCGTTTGATGTCGGCCCAGGCGAAACAAAATCTGTTCGACAACCTGGCCGGTCCCTTGAGCCTGGTGCGGCCGGAAACCCTGCAGCGCCAGCTGGGCCACTTCGACCGGGCCGATGCCGCCTACGGCGCCGGCGTGCGGGCCGCCCTGCAGGCGCGTGGCGTGGCGCAGTAATCGGCGATCACAGGCGGACCTATCCTGTTCCGCCTGTTGTTGATATGGCACAAATTAAAGCTTGATATAAAATATTGCCGTATGGACATATTTGCCGTCCATGCGTAGACTTGTCGGTCTGATGATCGCACCGTCTTCCTGGCGGCGTCCTGACTAGAAAGTCTTGCAATATGAATATGGCGAAGCTGTCGGTGCATGGGGACGACCCCACGCTCAAATCCATCCTCGAAGTCTTGCCCACCGATCCGGAGCGGCAATGGCGCAAGGGCGAGGCGAAGGGCGCGAATCGCGTGCATCTCGATTCCGGCTTCGACGTGCTGATCGCGCAGGCATCCAAGTCGCAAGTGTTGCCATCGCGCATACGCAGCTACCTGGCCGAATGCCGCTCGCGCGGCGTCACGTTCACCATGCCGCGCATCGTGGCCGAGCTGCAACTGGAGTTGAACGGCGAAGACACGCTCGACGCTCCGCTCGATCTCTCGCTGGCCGACATGCAACACCTGACGGAAATGGGCATCAGCCTGAGCCTGGCGACGCGCCGCGCCGCGGTCTGATTCCCGTGTGATATCCAAAAAAATGGCCGCCCTGAACAGGCGGCCATTTTTCGTCACGGTTCTTCGAGTTCGACGGTGAGCATATTGTCGTCCGGCTTGCGGTCGATCAGCTTGTTGTCGGGATCGATGCCCGCCTTGCCGGGCCGGCTGCCGACGATGACGGTATAGCTCGCTTCGCGCGCCGTCATGTGCAGGCGTTCGCGCAGCAGCGGATGGCCGTTCGCGTCGTCGACGCCGATCTCGATCCAGTCGTGCAGGGGCGCGTCGTGCTCCTCCCCCTGTTCGCCGGCCGTCAATTTGCCCGCCTGCACTTTCATGGTGACGGCGTACTTGCCATCGCCGCGTTTCGTGGCCGTGGCCGACAGGGCGCGGTTGTCGAACAGCACGATTTTCTCGAACAGGTCATCGATCAGGTAAACCTGCTCGGGTGGCGTGACCTGGCGCAAGCCGGCAATCAGGGCCGTCACGCTGGGGTAGGGCGGGCCCTTCTGGCCATGGGTCTTGAGTAGTTCGCGCAGCACGCCGTTGACCTTGTCTTCGCCGATGATGTCTTGCAGCAAGTACATGGCCAGGCTGCCCTTGTGGTAGTGGATGTAGGCCTGGTTTTCATTCTCGGCCAGCGGCAATTCCTTCTTGCGCTCCTCGCTGCGCCCCATCAGGTATTGATTCAGGTCATAGCGCAGGAAGCGGCGCATCCTGGCCGGCCCCACGGTTTTCTTCATCACCATCAGGGCCGAATATTCGGCCAGGGTTTCGCTGAGCACGGTAGCGCCCCGCGTATTGCCGCCGACCAATTGATGCGCCCACCACTGGTGCGCCACTTCATGCGCCGTGACGTAGAACGGATAGTCGATGTCCTTCGGGTTCTTGTCGTCGACCTTGGCGATGAAGCCCAGGCCTTCCGAGTACGGAATCGTGTTCGGGAACGATTGCGCAAACGTGGCGTAGCGGGGGAACTCGACGATGCGCAGGATCTTGTGCTGGTAGGGGCCGAAGTGCTTCGTGTAGTACTCGAGCGCCTCCTTGCTGCCGCGCACGAAACGATCGAGGTTGTATTCATGGCCCGGGTGATAATACACGTCAATGGCCACGTCTTGCCAGCGCTCGTGCCTGACGGCGTAGCGGGCCGACTGGAAGGCATAGAAATTGAGGATCGGTTGCTCCATCGTGTAATGGAAGTAATGGCGGCCCTTGGCGATCCAGTCGTTGTCCAGCATGCCCGGCGCGATGGCCGTCTGGCCGTCGACGGTGCTGACGGTGGCGTCAAAGCGGATGCGGTCGGCGTCGTTGCTGATGTAATTGTCGGCCAGCCCGCGCGCATCGTCGCGCGGCAAGGCCCGTTCGCGCGCGGGCAAGCCGTGTTTCTTGCGGTCGCGCGGGTCCGTCAATTCCTGTTGCGGCTGGTAACCGATGTGCGGCAGCACGGCATTCGTGAAGAAGGTGCCGTTGGCTACCACGGGCGTGTCCTGGCCCAGGCCGAAGACGCCGCGCGGCGCATAGCGGACGTCGAAATCGAGTCCCAGGGTGGCGCCCGGCGCCAGCGGCGCGGCCAGGCGGTAGCTGTAAAAGCCCAGCTTGCCGTCATCGAGGCCGGGATGCACGCGCGTATCGAAACGCAGGCGCATGCTGGAGGTTGGATCTTGCTGCACAAAAATGTGGCTGATCGGCTGGCTGGTCTTGTTTTGCAGCACATAGCGGCCCGTGACGATGAGGGTGCGCTGCGCCGGGTAGATGGCCACGTCGAGTTTCACGTCGGTGATTCTCGGCTGCGGCGTGGCGGCAAACTTGCGGTACTGGCGTTCGATGCTGGCGCGGTCCGCGTCGCGCGCAAAGTCGGACTGGTAATCGTTGGCCACGTGGAAGACGTAGAACAGCACGGCGCCGGCGCCGAGGAAGATCGCGGCGCCGCCGGCAAAGCTGGCCAGCACGCCCTGCGTCAGGCCGTGGCGCGCCAGGCGCAGGCGGATGCGCCAGCTGTCCTGCGCGCCGCGGGGCCAGAACAGCAGGGACAGCACCGTCAGCATGACGGCCGCGCCGCTCCAATACAGCAAGTACCAGCGCTCGCGCAACAGGTAGTGGCCGGCGCCGTTCATGGCCGAATACACGAAGTCCGGCGTATTGCCGTACAGCAGTAGCGGGTCGCCCAGGCCCAGCGAGGAAAAGCTGATGCTGGCGATGTGGTACAGAATCATGGCGAAATACGCCAGGTACTTGTGATTGATGACCACCTGCAAAAAGATGGCCAGCACGGCGATCAGCGCGTAGGACGGCAGGTGCGACAGGAACAGCGATTCCAGGTACAGGCCGGGGTCGAGGCGGTAATAGCCCTTGAAGACCTGGATCGACATGCCGCACAGCATGATGACCAGGCTCAGCAAGGCTTGCAGGCCGATCAGCGCAAACAGTTTCGACAGCAGGGGCAGCCAGTTCGGCACGGGCAGGGCGTCGAGCATCAGATGGGTGCCCGCTTCCCGTTCGCGCCACACCAGTTCGCCCGCGTAGAAGGTGGTAATGATCAGCATGAACAGGGCGAACGAGGCGCTGACCATGTCCAGCACTTTTTCCGTCACGGGATAGGTATTCGTGCCGTAGAGGGAACCCATGTCCAGCGCGCCCGCATACATGGTCAGCACGCCGGCCAGCACGATGACGACAAAATAGATGTTCTTGATGGTTTCGCGCAGGTTCAGCCAGCTCATCTTGAAGAGCAGGGCGGCCAGGTTGCGCTGCGCGAAGTCCGGTGTTTCCTGCGTGGACAGCGAGGCGTTCGACAGGCGCAGCGGCACGTCGCCCTCGCTGCGGCGCTTGCTGGCGCCCGCGTCCGTCGTGGCGTGGAACTGGAAGCGCCAGTAGCCGAGCAGCAAGGCCACCAGGGCGAAGCCGGACCAGATGGCGCGGTTCAGCAGGTACACGCCCTCCAGGGTCACCAGGCGCGTGTTGCGTTCCGCGTTCGGCCAGTATTCCGTCAGGCGTATCAGCGCCGTGGTGCCGAAGGGGTCGATCAGGGCGGCCAGGGTCTTGTAGTCGAGGTCGCGCGCCAGGGACGGCGCCACCAGGTAGCCGATCAGCATGACGACCGAGCTGATGTACACGGGCAGCATGCGCCGCGTCAGGGCCGCGATGACGAAGAAGATGGCGCCGAAGATGAACAGGTTCGGCAGCAGGGTAAACACGTAGGGCATCAGGTAGGCCAGTGCCCGCTGCGGCCCCAGCCGTTCCGGATCGATGCCGGGCAGCCAGGCGCCCAGCCAGGCGCCGATGACGATGCTGGAAAACACCACCGCCAGCACCAGATAAGCGCCGAGGAAGCGGCCGAACACGTACTGGTATTTCTTGATCGGCGCGCTGAAGAAGAAATGCTGCATGCCGTATTCGAAATCCTGCTGCACCGAGCGGCCCATCATGGCGGCCACCACGACGGCGCCGAAGCAGCCCAGCACGCTGCACGTGAACGCCAGCGAGCGCGGTGCGTTGATCAGGAACTTGCCGCCGAAACTGATGCTCGCTTCCTTGAAGACGCCACCGGCGGCGGCCATCCACAGCATGGCCAGCGCCAAAAACATGGCGAAATACACCCAGGTGGACAGCAGCTTGAGCCGCTGTCGCGCTTCAAAGCGGGCGATGGCAAACATGGCCGCCCCCTCAGTCGCACTGCGGGGCGACGCGGTGGCGCCCGGCAATGGTGGCGAAATACAGGTCTTCCAGGTCGCCGATGGCTTCCTCGAAGCCATCGCCCGGGTCGTCGTCGCTGTAGACGTGGATCAGGGTGCGGCCCGACAGCAAACGCGTGGAAATGACGGCGTGGCGCTGCTGGAAGCTGGCCAGTTCCTTCTTGTCGACGAAGCGCGCCCAGATCTTGCAGCTGACTTCGTCAATGAGTTCCTGGGTCTTGCCGCACAGCAGCAAATGGCCCTTGTTGATGATGGCCATGTTGGCGCACAGGTCGGCCACGTCGGACACGATGTGGGTCGACAGGATCACCGTCTTGTCCTCGCCGATGTCGGACAGCAGATTATGGAAGCGCACCCGCTCCTGCGGGTCGAGGCCGGCCGTCGGCTCGTCGACGATGATCAGTTTCGGGTCGCCCAGCAGGGCTTGCGCGATGCCGAAGCGCTGGCGCATGCCGCCGGAAAAACCGCCCAGGCGCTGGTGGCGCACGTCGAACAGGTTGGTTTGCTGCAGCAGGCCATCGACGACCTCGCGCCGGCGCGCCCGTTGCGACAGCCCTTTCAAGGTGGCGAAGTGGTCGAGCAGCTCGTAGGCCGTCACTTTCGGGTACAGGCCGAAGTCTTGCGGCAGGTAGCCCAGCATGCGGCGGATCTCGTCCTTGTCGTCGAGCACGTCGTAGTCGCCGAAGAAGACGGAGCCCGAATCGCATTCCTGCAAGGTGGCCAGGGTGCGCATCAGGGTCGACTTGCCGGCGCCATTCGGGCCCAACAAGCCAAACATCCCGGGCGGTATCGTCAGCGACACGTTATCCAGCGCCACCACGCCATTCGCGTAGGTCTTCGACAATTTGCGAATCTGCAATTCCATACAACTCCTAACTCATGCGTTGCTGCCCGATGCGACAGGGCTACTCTATGCTGGCATTGTATTGAATTTAAGACGTACTGGGCAGCTGCATGCGATACACGGCATTTTCGCGTGCCCAGAGTGCAGTTGGCGGGGGTGGACGGCGCGCCATCCCGGGGAACCGTTTTCCCCGCCGGCGCGCCGCGTGACGATCAATTACGGAATAGCACCGATTCGCGGTTGAACCACCAGCGGCACAGGGCCAGCAGGGCGCCGGCGATCACTGTGGTCGAGGCCAGGATCACGCCGAACATGCGGTAATCCATGGTGCCCTTGACCAGCTCCTTCATGGCCAGCGACACATTCGTCAGCGGCACCATGGCCCACATCCAGTTCAGTTCGACGCCGGGCAGCATGGCCGCCACCGTGGGCAGGATGACGAACAGCATCAGCGGCGTGATCATGCCGGCCGCTTCCTTGTAGCTTTTCGCATAGATCGAGATCGACAGCAGCAGCGAGGCGAAGATGGCGGCCGTCGGCACCAGCATCAGCGTGACCATGGCCAGGTCCGGCAAGCCGATGCTGTGCACCAGGACGGCCATGTTGCCCTCGAGCGTACCGCCGAAGATGGCCAGCAGGATGCCCATGCTGCCCACCATCAGCACGGCGGACGTCATGCCGACGGTAAACAGCACGAAGAACTTGGCCAGCACGATGGCGCTGCGCGGCACGGGCGCCAGCAGCAGGGTTTCCAGCGTGCCCCGCTCCTTTTCGCCCGCGCCCAGGTCGATGGCCGGGTACATGGCCGCCGTCAGGCACACCATCAGCAGCAGGTACGGCAGCATGCCGCCGATGATGGCGCCCATCTGCTCGCGCTCGTTGGCCGTCGATTGCTTGTCGAGCACGATGGGATTGAGGGCAAAGGCCAGCTGGGCAGGACTCAGGTTCAAGGTCGAGAGGGCACCTTCGCGCAGTCCCGCGTTGTAGGCATCGACGATTTCGCGCACGCGCTGGTGCGTCACGTCCACGGAGCTGGCGCTGTTGTAGTGCAGCGTGACCTTGGCCTGTTCTTGTTGCTTCAACGTATCTTCAAAATGCGACGGGATGACCACGGCAAACTTGATGGTGTCATCGCCGATGGCGCGGCGGATGTCGCCCTCGCTGGCCAGCGGCACTTCGCGCAGGTTGTGCTGCTGCGCAAAACGCGCGCTCAGTCCCGGCGAATGGTCCTTGCCGAACAGCGCGTAGCGCATTTCCGCCGTCTTGGCGTTCTTGAACATATTGTTCGAGACGTAGGCGAAGCCGCCAAAGATCAGCGGCATGGCAAAGATGGGGATGAGGATGGTGAAGATCAGCGTCTTGCGGTCGCGCGTGAGCTCCAGCAGTTCTTTCAGATAAATGGTCCACATGGCTCAGGCTCCCTGGTTGATGACGCTGACAAAGGCGTCGTACAGATCGGCACTGCCGCCCAGGTGGCGCAGTTCGCTGACCGTGCCATTGAAGGCGGTGGTGCCGCGGTTGATGATGCAGACGCGGTCGCACAGCTTTTCCACCTCGTGCAGATGGTGCGTGGAAAAGATCAGCGGCACGCGCAGCGCCTTGTAGCTGGCGATGAAGTCGAGCAGGATCTTGGCCGACATCACGTCCAGGCCCGTCGTCGGCTCGTCGAGGATCACCACTTGCGGCTCGTGCACGACGGTGCGGGCGATCGCGCACTTCTGTTTCATGCCCGTCGACAACTGATCTGCCCGCTTGCCGCCGTATTCTTCCATTTGCAGCAGGGAAAACAGTTCGTCGCAGCGGCGTTTCAGCTTGTCGGCCGGCATGCCATGCAGGCGGCCAAAATATTCCACGTTCTCGCGCGCCGTCAGGCGGCCGTACAAGCCTGTCGAGCCGGACAGGAAACCGATGCTCTGGCGCGCCACCAGCGGTTGCTGCAAGACATCGACGCCGTTCACGAGGGCGCTGCCCGCGTCCGCCTGCAAGGCCGTCGACAGCAGGCGCAGGGTGGTGGTCTTGCCGGCGCCGTTCGGCCCCAGCAAGCCCAGCACTTCGCCGGGGGCGCAGCTGAAACTGACGTCGCGCACGGCGTGGAACCAGCCCTCGTGTTCGCGTGGATCGCTGACGTGCACGGCCTTGCCCTTGTGGGGCGGCATGCGGAAACGTTTTGCCAGGTGCTTGACCTCAATCATGTGCTTCATCCATTTAACGGTGAAGAACGAGAGTAGCATGCAAAAAATGTAACTTGCAAGGTGGAAATATCGTTTGGTCTATTGAAAAAAACAGCATCTTCATGCAAGCTGGCCCGGTGGGCGCCGGCGGACGGCGCGGGAGAGCGCAATGCAAACGATCGATCAGGCGATGCAGGACAAGGTGCTGGCCGTGGCGCGGGCCGGCATGACCAGCGCCGAAGCCATCGGTTTCTTCCGCGTCAGCCTGGGGCTGTACTACCTGGCCGGCCTGATGACGGAAGAAACGCTCGATTTCAAGCAGATCGATGCGCAGTACAACCGCTTCATTTACCACTCGATTGGTGGCGGGCACAGCATCGCCAGCGTGCTGCAATTCATGAGCGGCGAGAAAGTCTTGCGCGTGCTGCAATCGGAGCGTTTTCGCGCCGCGTTTGCCGAGCATTGCCCGGACATTCCCGTCGACAGTATTTTTTTCCTGATTTCATTGAACCTGGGCGTGGCGAAAAGCCTGTCCGGCCTGGACGCCGTCGGCCCCGTGGTGGACTGGATCGAGCGGGAAAAAGCGCGCACAAGTCAATAAAGCCCCGTTCACCCTGCGCGCGGCGTGGGGACGGCTGGCCCCGATGGTCCTATAATTCATGCTTTACTACTCATGAGCATAGCCACGATGACCGCGCACCGCCATTTTGACCCTCTGGATCGTTTGATTGTTGGCGCCGACAAGGCCCTGCGCGTCATGGCGGGCGTGGCCTCGGCCTCGCGCCCCACGCCGGCCGCGCATGCGCCCGATGCGGAACTGAGCCCGGCCGAGCAGCGCCACAGCGCCGGCCTGATGCGCGTCAACCATGTGGGCGAAGTGTGCGCGCAAGCGCTGTACAACTCGCAGGCGCGCTATGCGCACAGCGCGGCCATCCGCGCCCAGTTCGACGAAGCGGGACGCGAAGAGGAAGATCACCTGGCCTGGACGGCGCAGCGCCTGACGGAGCTGGGCTCGCGTCTGAGCCTGCTCAATCCCCTGTGGTATGCCGGTTCGTTTGCGCTGGGCACCATCGCCGCGCGCATGGGCGACGGCCGCAGCCTGGGTTTTGTGGTGGAAACGGAACGCCAGGTGGAGGCGCATCTGGCCAGCCACCTGCAGGAATTGCCGCCGCAGGACGCCAAGTCGCGCGCCATCGTCAAGCAGATGGCCATCGACGAGGTGGAACACGGCGCCGCGGCCCAGCGACTGGGCGCCATCGACACCCCGGCGCCCGTGAAGGCGCTGATGGGCATCATGGGGAAAGTGATGACAAAAACGGCGTACTACATCTAGATGCAGAAAAGAGCCGGGGTCAGTCCCTATGGGATCGGAATATGCCCCACTGGGGCGTATTCCCCCGCCGGGTCCGACCCCAGTTTTCACTCTTCAATAATCTCGAACGAGTGCGTAATTTCGGCGGTTTTCGCCAGCATGATCGACGCCGAGCAATATTTGTCATGCGACAAGGCCACGGCCCGTTCCACGGCCGTCGGTTTCAGTGCCTTGCCGCGCACGGTGAAGTGGAAGTGGATCTTGGTAAATACTTTCGGATCGGTGTCGGCGCGCTCGGCCTTCAGGGTCACTTCGCAGCCACTGACGGCTTCGCGCCCCCGTTTCAGGATCAGCACCACGTCATAGGCGGTGCAGCCGCCCGTGCCCAGCAAGACCATTTCCATGGGGCGTGGCGCCAGGTTGTGGCCGCCGCCATCGGGCGCGCCATCCATGGTCACCAGGTGGCCGGAACCGGTTTCTGCCCGAAAACTCATGCCCGACGGGCCATTCCAGCTGACTTTGCATTCCATCGTACTCTCCGAAAATTGTAAGCGTTTTGTATTGTAATAGAGGAATGCCCATCCATGTGCCGCCCGCCGGGCCGCAGCCGGCCTGCATTGCGGCTTGACGCGGCAAGGCAAAGCCGCTTATACTTGTCGGCTTTCCGTTCGCTCAGGAAAAGTAAATAAGGCAGAGTCCGTACAGCAGCATAGTCGGAACCACCATTTGAGCGTGTAATCTATTAGGAAGTCAACATGAAAACATTTTCCGCTAAAGGACATGAAGTCCAGCGCGATTGGTTCGTGGTTGACGCGACGGACAAAGTCCTCGGACGTGTTGCCAGCGAAGTGGCACTCCGACTGCGCGGCAAACACAAACCAGAATTTACTCCTCACGTCGATACCGGCGACTTCATCGTCGTCATCAACGCAGGCAAACTGCGTGTGACCGGTACCAAAGCTACTGAGAAAATTTACTACCGTCACTCTGGCTATCCAGGCGGCATCTACGAAACCAACTTCCAGAAAATGCAACAGCGTTTTCCAGGTCGCGCGCTTGAGAAAGCGGTCAAGGGCATGCTGCCTAAAGGCCCACTCGGCTACGCAATGATCAAGAAGCTGAAAGTGTACGCGGAAGGTTCCCATCCGCACGCTGCTCAGCAACCTAAAGCACTTGTTCTCTAAGGAACTGACATGATCGGTAATTACAATTATGGAACCGGCCGTCGCAAAAGTGCAGTGGCTCGGGTTTTTATCAAAGTTGGCACAGGCTTGATCGTTGTTAACGGCAAACCAGCAAACGAATACTTTTCGCGCGAAACGGGTCTGATGGTCATCCGTCAACCACTGGAACTGACCGGCAATGTCGAGCGTTTCGACATCAAAGTCAACGTCCATGGCGGCGGTGAGTCGGGCCAGGCTGGTGCAGTTCGTCACGGCATCACCCGCGCTCTGATCGACTACGATGCAGCGTTGAAATCGGAACTGGCAAAAGCCGGCTTCGTGACCCGCGATGCACGTGAAGTCGAGCGTAAAAAAGTTGGTCTGCGCAAAGCACGTCGCGCAAAGCAATTCTCGAAGCGTTAATTTCTACGCTACAGCACCTTTATGGTGCTGGTCGAAAAGCCGCTGGACTTCGGTTCCGCGGCTTTTTTGCATTTCAGCGGGATGCAGCGTTGCGCTGTAAAATACGCGGAAATCCCGCTGGGGTAGCGTTTCCCTTCATCTTTATGCAATCTATACACAAGGAAAGAACATGATCAAAGTTGGCATCGTCGGCGGCACTGGATACACGGGCGTGGAATTGCTGCGCTTGCTCGCTACCCATCCAGATGTCGCGTTGACGGCGATTACCTCGCGCAAGGAAGATGGCTTGCCCGTGGCTGACATGTATCCTTCCCTGCGTGGCCATGTAAAACTGGCATTTTCCTCGCCGGACAAGGCGAACCTGGAGCAGTGCGACGTGGTCTTCTTTGCCACCCCGCATGGCGTTGCCATGGCGCAAGCACCAGCGCTGCTGGCCGCCGGCGTGAAAGTCATCGACCTGGCCGCCGACTTCCGCCTGAAAGACCAGGCCAAGTTCGAACAGTGGTACAAGATTCCCCATACGGCGCCCGAACTGATCGCCCAGGCCGTGTACGGCTTGCCGGAGCTGAACCGCGAAGACATCAAGCAAGCCGCGCTGATCGCCAACCCAGGTTGCTACCCGACCACCATGCAACTGGGCTTTTACCCGCTGCTCAAGGCTGGCCTGGTCAATGCGGGCGGCTTGATCGCCGACTGCAAGTCGGGCGTGTCCGGCGCCGGCCGCAAGGCGGAAATCGGCATCCTGTTCTCGGAGGCAAGCGACAGTTTCAAGGCCTACGGCGTGGCAGGTCACCGCCACCTGCCGGAAACGACGGCGCAGCTGCAGCGTTTCACGGATGAGAAAGTGGGGCTGACCTTCACGCCGCACCTGGTGCCGATGATCCGCGGCATGCATTCGACCCTGTACGCGCAGCTGAACAAGGACGTCAGCAATGAGGAATTGCAAGCCTTGTTCGAAGAGCAATACAAGGACGAGCCTTTCGTCGACGTGATGCCATTCGGCTCGCACCCGGAAACCCGCTCCACGCGCGGCTCGAACATGCTGCGCCTGGCCTTGCACCGTCCCGAAGGCGGCAATACCGTCATCGTGCTGGTGGTGCAGGACAACCTGGTCAAGGGCGCAGCGGGCCAGGCCGTGCAATGCATGAACTTGATGTTTGGCTTGAAAGAAACGGCTGGTTTGCAACACATCGCCGTGATGCCTTAAATATAGGCACGAGCGTTTGCGCGGGTCCGGCGCCTTTTTGCCGGACCTGTGATAAATTGGATTGCCACGTACCCCGACAGGATGACGTTCATGTTCGAGCGCAACGCGAAAAATCCCATCGACACCCTGATCGGCGCTTCGACGCGGATCGAGGGCAACTTGCTGTTTTGCGGCGGACTGCGCATCGATGGCCATGTGCGCGGCAACGTCACGGGCGAGCCGGGCGACCCCACGTATGTGGTGCTGGGCGAGGCGGGCCGCATCGATGGCGAAGTGCGCTGCTCCAGCCTGGTCGTCAGCGGCGAGATCAACGGCCCCGTGTATGTGTCCGAAATGCTTGAAATCCAGCCAAAAGCCCGCATTGTAGGAGAGGTCTATTACAAGGTGCTGGAAATGCACAGCGGCGCCCTGGTGCAAGGCAAACTCAGCCGGCACGACAGCGCCGACTCCGTGCTGCACCTGGCCGTATCGGAAATGTGAGCAGGAACAACACCGGCCAGCCGCGCCAGCGGCGGTCGCAGCGCGAGTTGCGCCAACAGTCTATAATGACTTAATGTTTTCTAGTAGGAGTGCCTGATATGAATGCCGTCGCTGAAATGCAAGATGTGATCCCTTCCCCTATTATCTTTACCGATAGCGCCGCCGAAAAAGTCGCGCAGCTGATCGAAGAAGAAGGCAATCCCGACCTGAAATTGCGCGTCTTTGTGCAGGGCGGCGGCTGTTCCGGCTTCCAGTACGGTTTCACCTTCGATGAAATCGTCAACGAAGATGACACCACCATGGTCAAGAACGGCGTCCAGCTGTTGATCGATTCCATGAGCTACCAGTACCTGGTCGGCGCGGAAATCGACTACAAGGATGACCTGGAAGGTGCGCAGTTCGTGATCAAGAATCCGACAGCGACCTCGACCTGCGGTTGCGGTTCGTCTTTCTCGGTATAAGCACACCTGAGAAAACGTCCATGGCGGCGTTGCATTGCCTCGCCGTACTATTCGTACTGTCTTCGGCAATGCGCCTTGCCCTGAACGTTTTTCACGCGCGCCAGTTTGCAGGCGTCATATAAAATAGCGGATCGTTGATCCGCTATTTGTGTTTCTACGTCGGCTCAGCGCGGATACAGCGCACCCAGTACGCGTAAGCCCTGCGCACCCGTCACGGCCGGCAAATTGCCCGGCTTGCGCTGGTTAAAGCGCCAGGCCAGCCAGGCGAACGCCAAGGCTTCGACCTGGCTGGGCGCCACGCCCAGCGCTTCGGTAGACTCCACCGCCATGCCCGGCAATTCAGCGGCCAGCGCCGCCATCAGGCTGGCGTTCTGCGCTCCGCCGCCACACACATATACGGTTTCCGCCTGCGCGCCGTCGCGCAGGATCGCGTGCGCCAGGCTGGCGGCCGTCAGCTGCGTCAGCGTCGCCTGCACGTCGGCAGGCTGGGCGCCCGGATGCCTGGCCAGCTTGGTGCTCAGCCAGTCGGCATGGAACAGGTCGCGTCCCGTGCTTTTCGGCGCCGGCAAGTCAAAATACGGTTCATTGAGCAACTCGGCCAGCAGGGCGGGGATGACTTGGCCCGTGGCGGCCCAGGCGCCGTTGGCGTCGTAGGGCTGGCCCAGGTGTTGCAAGACCCAGCCATCCATCAACGCATTGCCGGGGCCCGTGTCGTAGCCCGTCACCGTGCCGTCCGCGTGCAGCACGCTGATATTGCCGATGCCGCCGATATTGGCCAGCACGCGCGTGTGGCCAGGCAAATTGAAGATGGCCTGGTGAAAAGCGGGCACCAGCGGCGCGCCCTGGCCGCCGGCCGCCACATCGCGGCTGCGCAAGTCGGCGATGACGTCGATGCCCGTCAGTTCCGCCAGCAGGGCCGGATTGTTCAGCTGGCGCGTAAAGCCCAGCTCGGGGCGGTGGCGGATGGTCTGGCCATGCGCGCCGATGGCGGCGATGGCGTCCGCACCGATGCCCGCATTGTTCAATAGCAGGGCGACGCAGTCGGCGTAGTGGCGCACGAGTTGATTGGCCGCCAGCGCTTCGCGTTCGATTTCATTCTGGCCGGCACTTTGCAAGGCCATCAGATCGTCGCGCAGGCTGGCGGGAAAGGGAATGTACGCATCGCCCAGGCTGCGCGTGCCGCCATCGTCGGAAAAGTCGACCAGCGCGCCGTCAACGCCGTCCAGGCTGGTGCCCGACATCAAACCGATATACAGCATGGGGTTTTCCTTGAATGCGTCAGTGAAGAAGTGCATTGTGCCGCATTTGTGCCGTACGCAAAAGCGCGCGGGAAAAACAAAAGCGCGCGGGAAAAAACAAAGGCACCGGCCATCTGCATGGGCGGTGCCTTTATTGTTATTGTTGCCCGAAGGCAGTGTTGCTTAGCGCGACGCCAGTGCCGTGTCGTTCGGACGCAGCAGCGTGAAGCGGTGCATCATGTCGGCCGACACCATGCGGAAGCGGCTCAGCTCGGCGGCCGTCAATGGCGCCTGGGCTTGTACGTTCAGTTTGCTTGGGTCTTGCGCCACGCCGCCGACGCGGAATTCATAGTGCAAATGGGCGCCCGTCGACCAGCCGGTGGTGCCGACGTAGCCGATCACATCGCCCTGGCTCACTTTTTGACCTTTTTTCAGGCCCGAAGCGAAGCGGCTCATGTGGGCGTAGGCGGTGGTGTAGTTGGCCCAGTGTTTCAGGACGACAACATTGCCATAGCCATTTTGCATGCCGACGGAATCGACCACGCCGTCGCCCGAGGCGCGGATGGGGGTGCCTGTCGCTGCGGCGAAATCGATGCCCTTGTGCGCTTTCCAGTTGCCGGAAATCGGGTGCACGCGCATGGAGAAGCCGGACGAGATGCGGGAGAATTCGAGGGGGGATTTCAGGAAGGCTTTTTTGAGGGACTTGCCGTCGAAACTGTAGTAACCGCCGCCTTGCTTGCTGGCTGGGTCTTCGAACCAAACGGACTGGTAAGTCGTGCCGCGGTTGGTGAATTCGCCGGCCAGGATGCGGCCCGCTCGGACAAATTCGCCATCTTGCCAGAATGTTTCATAGACAACATTGAACGAGTCGCCGCGTTTCAGGTCGGAGCGGAAGTCGATATTGGTGGAGAACATTTCCACGATTTGCGCGGAAATCGAGTCTGGCAGGCGGGTGCCATCCAGGCTGGAGTCGGTGGCGGCGAACAGGGTGGAGGTAATCTTGCGCGCGTGCATTTCAACGCGGCGTTCCAGCTGGGCTGCCACTTCCGTGGCCACGAACTTGTCGCCCTTGCGGGTGATCAGGATGTTCTTGACCGATTTGTCGGTGCCGTCGACGAGCGTGGCGCGCATCCAGTTGAGGTCGCCGTTTTCGGTCGTTTGCGCTTGCACGCGCTTGCCCGATTTCAGCAACATCACGCCGCGCGCGATCTTGTCGGTTTTAATGAAATTGGCGGCCGCCGGATCATCCACGCCGAGACGGGTCAGCAGGGTGGCGAGGGTATCGCCAGCGCGGACTTTTTCTTCGTGGGTGAAATTCTGGTCTACCTGTTCCATCGCGGAAATTTGCGAGGCGAGATCAGGCATTTCCAGGTTCTGGGCGATGGACGTCACCGGCAAGTCCGATGCGTCGGGCGCCATGGGCGACACAGCGACCGCGCCGAAGGCGGCCACGGCGAGCAGCACTGCAGAGGCACCGATAATGCGTGCCTTGCGTGTCGTCGTCAGCTGTGTGTACAAGCGTGAGCCTGTGATTTTATGTATAGGGTTCATGCAATCAGTTAAAATTTGCCCTTGAACGATTCGTGAACTAGTGCTCTTTGTTATTGTTATTTTGGTTCGCTCATACGGCAAGATTGATGGGATCGAGCATTATAGCAAACTCCGCAAACCTACTACCATTTTGAGATCTACAGTCAAATTTTATGGAAATCAACACCACCGCATCGCCTACAAAGGCTAACGCCGCTCAGACCGCGCTTCCGCTGTCGGACAGAGTACAAGAAGCCCTCGCGATTACCAAGCGTGGCGTCGACGAACTCTTGATCGAAAGCGAATTTGCGCAAAAATTAGCGCGCTCCGAGAAAACCGGTGTTCCACTGCGCATCAAACTGGGCCTGGACCCGACCGCACCCGACTTGCATCTGGGCCATACTGTCGTGCTGAACAAGATGCGCCAGTTGCAAAACCTCGGCCATCAAGTCATTTTCCTCATTGGCGACTTCACGTCCATGATCGGCGACCCTTCGGGCCGCAACGTCACGCGCCCGCCTTTGACCAAGGAACAGATCGAGATTAACGCGATGACGTATTTCGCGCAAGCATCTTTAGTGTTGGATGCCAGCAAGACCGAAATCCGCTATAACTCCGAGTGGTGCGATCCGCTGGGGGCGCGCGGCATCATCCAACTCGCTTCCCATTACACGGTGGCGCGCATGATCGAGCGCGACGACTTCACCAAGCGCTTCCAGGGCGGCATTCCAATTTCCGTGCATGAATTCCTGTATCCGCTGATGCAGGGCTACGACTCGGTGGCCCTGAAGTCGGACCTGGAACTGGGCGGCACGGACCAGAAGTTCAACCTGCTGGTGGGCCGCGAACTGCAAAAGCAGTACGGACAGGAGCAGCAGTGTATTTTGACCATGCCTCTGCTGGAAGGTTTGGATGGCGTGGAAAAAATGTCCAAGTCGAAGAATAACTACATCGGCATCACGGAACCGGGCAACACCATGTTCGCCAAGCTGATGAGCATTTCCGACGTCATGATGTGGCGCTACTACGAGCTGCTGTCGTGGCGCTCGATCGCCGAACTGGCGCAACTGAAGCGCGAAGTCGAGGAGGGCCGCAATCCGCGCGATGCCAAGGTTGCGCTGGCGCAAGAAATCGTCGCCCGTTTCCACTCGCAGCAGGCGGCCGAAGATGCGCTGGCCGACTTCGTCAACCGCTCGAAAGGCGGCATTCCCGACGATATCCCGGAAGTGACCCTGGCCGGCGCCCCGCTGGGCATCCCGCAACTGCTGAAACAGGCGGGCCTGTGCCCATCGACGTCGGAAGCGATGCGCAAGATCGACCAGGGCGGCGTGCGCATCGACGGCGCCGTGATCAGCGACAAGGGCTTGCAAGTGGGAGCCGGTCAGTTCGTGTTGCAAGTTGGCAAGCGCAGTTTCGCGCGCGTCACCTTGACGGCATGATCGCGCTGCTGCAGCGCGTCACGCAGGCGAAAGTCGACGTCGGCGGCGCCACCGTCGGCGCCATCGACGCCGGCCTGATGGTGCTCGTGTGTGCCGAGCGGGGCGATACGGAAAAGGAAGCGGACGCCTTGCTGACCAAGCTGCTCGGCTACCGCGTGTTTGCCGATGACGCCGGCAAGATGAACCGCAGCGTGACGGACGTGGCTGGCGGCTTGCTGCTGGTGCCGCAGTTCACGCTGGCGGCCGACACCAAGTCCGGCACGCGCCCGTCGTTCACGCCGGCGGCCGCGCCGCAGGACGGCCTGCGCCTGTTTTCGCATTTCGTGGAGCAGGCGCGCAGCCGCCATGCGAGCGTGCAAACGGGGCAGTTCGGCGCCGACATGCAGGTGTCGCTGACGAATGACGGCCCCGTCACGTTCTGGTTGCAGGTCAGCACCAAACAATAACGATAAAAGGAGCAAGCGATGAAATTGTGGAGCGAGACGTTTCGTGATGGCGGCCTGATGCCGGCCGAGTATGCCTTTGCCGAGATCGATCCGGCCAGCCGCGTGCGCCTCGCCGGCAACCGCAATCCCCATCTGGCCTGGGACGAGGTGCCGAACGGCACCGAGTCGCTGGCCCTGTTCTGTATCGATCCCGATGCGCCGCAAGACGCCAGCCTCGCCAACCGCGACGATCAATCCCTGCCGCTGACGGCGCTGCGCGGGGACTTTTATCACTGGAGCTTGCTTGACTTGCCGCCAGCCATGCGCTCCATTGCCGCCGGTGAATTTTCCAGCGGCATCACGCTACGCGGCAAGCCTGCCGGGACTGCTGCTGGGCTGCGCCAGGGCATCAACGACTACACGGTCTGGTTTGCCGGCGATGCCGCCATGGCCGGCGATTACTACGGCTATGATGGCCCGTGCCCGCCGTGGAATGACGAGCGCATCCACCACTACATTTTCCGCCTGTATGCGCTCGACGTGCCGCAGCTGGCCTTGCCCGAGCGTTTTACGGGGCAGCATGCGCATGCCGCCCTGTACGGCCACATCCTCGACGAAGCCCAGCTCGTCGTTGCCTACTCGCTCAACCCCGAGCTGGCACTTACTCTGAAGAAATAACGCATGAGCACCACGATTTTACTAATACGCCATGGCGAGACGGCCTGGAATGCGGGCCGCCGCCTGCAGGGCCATATCGACATCGCCCTGAACGAGGCGGGCCTGGCGCAGGCGGAGGCGCTGGGGCAGGCGCTGGCGGACGAACCGCTGGCCGCCATCATCGCCAGCGATCTGCAGCGCGCGCAGCAGACGGCGCAAGCCGTGGCTGACGTGAAAGACTTGCCGGTGCAGACGGACCCCTTGCTGCGCGAGCGCTGCTATGGCGCTTTCGAAGGCTTGCTGTATGCCGACATCGCGGCGCGCTACCCGCACGAGTATGCGCAGTGGCAATCGCGCCAGATCGACGCCGTGATGCCGTCGGGCGAACGCGAGGCCGAAAGTTTCCGCCAATGCTATGCGCGCGCGAATGGCGCCATCGCCCGCTGGGCCGAACGCTATGACGGCCAGACCATCGCCATCGTGGCCCATGGCGGCGTGCTCGAGTGCGCCTATCGCGAGGCGGTCGGCATGACGCTCGACAGTCCGCGCGACTTCCAGGTGAAAAATGCCAGCGTCAACCGTTTTTCGTATGCCGACGGCAAGCTGCATTTAGTGCACTGGGGAAACATCGAACATCTGAGCGCGCCCGCGATGGACGAGCTGGGCTAAGCGGCGCGATTGCCGCTCTGACGCACTGAGCCAAAAAATAGTGCTTATTAATTAGGCAGGGAATCGGTTAAAATAGCAGGTTCCTCCGTCCAGTCCAGGTTCTTCAGTGCAAATCGGCCCTCACATTCTGCGCAATAACGTTTTCGTCGCTCCCATGGCCGGCGTGACGGATCGGCCTTTCCGCCAGTTGTGCAAGCAATTGGGGGCAGGCTACGCCGTGTCGGAGATGGCGGCGTCGAATCCGCGCCTGTGGGCGACGGAAAAAAGCGCGCGCCGCACGGACCACGATGGTGAAATGGAGCCGAAGGCCGTGCAGATCGCCGGCGCCGATCCGCAAGACCTGGCCGATTGCGCCAAGTTCAACGTGGACCGGGGCGCGCAGATCATCGACATCAACATGGGTTGCCCCGTCAAAAAGGTGTGCAACAGCTGGTGCGGTTCGGCCCTGTTGCAAAACGAAAGCCTGGTCGAAAAGATCTTGCACGCGGTCGTCAATGCCGTCGACGTGCCCGTCACCCTGAAATTTCGCACGGGCTGGAACCGTGACAACAAGAACGCCCTCAAAATTGCCCGCATCGCCGAGCAGGCCGGCATCCAGATGCTGACCCTGCACGGCCGCACGCGCGCCGATGGCTACAAGGGTGATGCCGAATATGAAACTATTGCCGCTGTGAAAGCATCGGTGGGCATCCCCGTGGTGGCCAACGGCGACATTACCAGTCCGGAAAAGGCCCGCTTTGTGCTCGATCAAACGGGCGCCGATGCCGTCATGATCGGCCGCGCGGCGCAGGGCCGGCCATGGATTTGCCGCGAGATTGACCATTTCCTGCGCACCGGCACCTTGTTGCCGGCGCCGTACGTGGATGAAGTACGCACCCTGATGGATGAGCATTTGCGCGCCCATTACGCGTTTTATGGTGAATTCCTCGGCGTGCGCACGGCGCGCAAGCACATCGGCTGGTACGTCAAGGATCTGGAAGGCGGCGAAGCGTTCCGGCAGCAAATGAACTTGCTCGAGTCGACGGAGGCGCAGTTGCTGGCCGTCGATCAATTTTTTGAGTCGCAATGGAAATTTGGCGAACGGTTACAATACCGCCTCTCCGAATCCAGTGAAAGTGGCCTGATCGATGTGATCGAACCTGCGGCCACGGCAGCATGAGCAGATAGCAACAAGCAGCATAAATCAGTGACCAGCAGTACAAGGGCGAGCGCCTATACAGAGCGTCATGCAATATTAATTACAACACCGAGGCAAGAGGACAGCGCGCGGACCGCATCAGCGGCGCGGCGCCGGATTGCCAGGTGTTCAGCCGGTTGAAGCATACAAATGAGCAAAGAAAGCATTCAGGAAGTCGTACAGAAAAGTCTAGAAGATTACTTCAATGACCTGGGCGAACAGCAAGCATCGAATATCTACGACATGGTCGTGCTGACCGTGGAAAAACCCATCCTGGAAGTCGTGATGACACGCGCCGATGGCAACCAGTCGCACGCCGCGCAGATGCTGGGCATCAACCGCAATACCCTGCGCAAGAAATTGCAGGAGCACGGTTTGCTGTAATGCCGGCATGCAAGTGACGCCAAGATTTGAATCCGCCGCCGCCTCAGCCAGACGACTGAGCGGCGCCATTCGCCAAGAACACTTAACCACCTAGCCACAGCCATGATCAAACAAGCTCTCCTCTCCGTTTCCGACAAGACCGGCGTTCTCGAATTCGCCCGCGCCCTGTCCGCCCTCGGCGTCAACCTCCTGTCCACCGGCGGCACCGCCAAATTGCTGGCAGACAACGGTGTTCCTGTCACGGAAGTTGCCGATTACACGGGTTTCCCGGAGATGCTCGATGGCCGCGTGAAAACCCTGCACCCGAAAGTGCACGGCGGTATCCTGGCGCGCCGCGATTTCCCTGAGCACATGTCGAAACTGGTCGAGCACGACATGCCGACCATCGACATGGTGGTGGTCAACCTGTACCCGTTCCAGGGCACGGTGGCCAAGGCCGATTGCACGCTGGAAGACGCGATCGAAAACATCGATATCGGCGGCCCGACCATGCTGCGTTCGGCGGCCAAGAACCACAAGGACGTGGTCGTCATCTGCGACCCGAGCGACTACGACGCGGTGCTGGCGGAAATGCGCTCGGCCGACGGCAAGGCGGGCGACGTCAGCTACGACACCAAGTTCATGCTGGCGAAAAAAGTCTTTGCGCACACGGCGCAATACGATGGCGCCATCACCAATTACCTGACCAGCCTGGGCCCGACGAAAGTGCACGCCGAGCGCGGCGCCTATCCGCAAGTGCTGAACGTGGCCTTTGAAAAAGTGCAAGACATGCGCTACGGTGAAAACCCGCACCAGAGCGCCGCCTTCTACCGCGACCTCGTCACCATCGATGGCGCGCTGGCCAACTACCGCCAGCTGCAAGGCAAGGAATTGTCGTACAACAACATCGCCGACGCCGATGCGGCCTGGGAATGCGTGAAGAGCATGGGCGGCTTCGAGCAAAGCGCTGCCTGCGTCATCGTCAAGCACGCCAACCCATGCGGCGTCGCCCTGGGCAAGAATGCGGCGGAAGCGTATGCGCGCGCCCTGCAGACGGACCCGACCTCGGCCTTTGGCGGCATCATCGCGTTTAATACCGAACTGGACGGCGCCACCGCCGGCGAGATCGCCAAGCTGTTCGTCGAAGTGCTGATCGCCCCATCGTTCTCGGCGGAAGCGAAACAGATTCTGTCGAGCAAGCAAAACGTGCGCATGCTGGAAATCCCGCTGGGCAATGGCGTCAATGCCATGGACTTCAAGCGCGTCGGTGGCGGCCTGCTGGTGCAATCGCCGGACGCGAAAAACGTCGGCATCGGCGACTTGCGCGTCGTCAGCAAGCTGCAGCCAACGCCGCAGCAGCTGTCCGACCTGATGTTCGCCTGGAAAGTGGCGAAATTCGTCAAGTCGAACGCCATCGTCTTCTGCGGCAATAACATGACCCTGGGCGTGGGCGCTGGCCAGATGAGCCGTATCGACTCGGCCCGCATCGCTTCCATCAAGGCGCAGAACGCTGGCCTGAGCCTGACCGGTTCGGTGGTGGCGTCGGACGCCTTCTTCCCCTTCCGCGACGGCCTCGACGTCGTCGTCGACGCGGGCGCGACCTGCGTCATCCACCCGGGCGGCTCCATGCGCGACCAGGAAGTGATCGATGCGGCGGACGAGCGCGGCGTCGTGATGCTGTACACGGGCACGCGTCACTTCCGTCATTAAGAAGGCGGTCTAAACCTACTGCGCGGCGCGGGGCGCGGCCTGCGATGCTCACTGTGCTACAGCACAGTTGCGCTTCTCGGCCACGCCGCATCGCCGCTCGCTACGGTTTATCCCACCTTCTTTGAAGGTGGTTAAACGGCAGGCACCGGTTATTCACCGGTGCCTGCCGTATTCATTATAGAATCTGGCGATGATTATTCTTGGCATCGATCCTGGCTTGCGCACGACGGGCTTTGGGGTCATTGAAAAACACGGCAACAAGCTGCGCTACATCGCGTCGGGGACCGTCAAGACGGGTTCCGAAGGGGAATTGCCGCCGCGCCTGAAGATCATCTTGCAGGGCGTGAGCGAAATCGTCGGCACTTACCAGCCCGACTGTGCCGCCATCGAAAAAGTGTTTGTCAACGTCAACCCCCAATCGACCCTGCTGCTGGGCCAGGCGCGCGGCGCGGCCATTTGCGCGCTGGTCAATTCCGACCTGTCGGTGGCCGAATACACGGCCCTGCAAGTGAAACAGGCCGTCACGGGCCACGGTAAGGCGGCCAAGGAGCAGGTGCAGGAGATGGTGTCGCGGCTGCTGTCCTTGCCGGGTTTGCCTGGCACGGATGCGGCCGATGCCCTGGGCGTGGCCATTTGCCACGCCAACAGCATCGATGCGCTGGCCATGCTCGGCGCCTTGGCGCCCCAGTTGCAGGGCTTGCGCATGAAGCGCGGCCGTCTGGTAGGCTAGGCGCGCCATATGGCCCCCATATATATACACAACATTAGGAACACGCGATGATAGGCCGTCTCTCCGGTATTTTGCTTGAAAAGAATCCGCCACAATTGCTGGTCGATTGCCAGGGCGTCGGCTATGAAGTCGACGTGCCGATGAGCACGTTTTACAACCTGCCCCACGTGGGCGAAAAAGTCGTGCTGTTCACGCACCAGGCGATCCGCGAAGATGCGCACCTGCTGTTTGGCTTCGGCAATGCGGCCGAGCGGGCCGTATTCCGCCAGTTGATCAAGATCACGGGCGTGGGCGCGCGCATGGCGCTGTCGATCCTGTCCGGCATGACGATCGCCGACCTGGCCCAAGCCATTACCCTGCAGGATTCCGGCCGTCTCGTGAAAGTGCCCGGCATCGGCAAGAAGACGGCGGAACGGCTGCTGCTGGAATTGAAGGGCAAGATCGGTGCGGATCTCGGTCCGCTGGGCGCGCACGCGGCGCCCGATGCCCAGTCGGATATCCTCAACGCCCTGGTCGCGCTCGGTTATTCGGACAAGGAAGCGCTGGCCGCCGTGAAAAACGTGCCGGCCGGCAGCGGCGTCTCGGACGGCATCAAACTGGCGCTGAAAGCGCTGTCGAAAGGCTGATAAGGCATGAGCATCCAGACCGACAGCTTCACGGAACAGCGCATCATCGACGCGGCGCCCATCTCGCACAACGAAGAGGCCATCGAGCGGGCCTTGCGCCCGAAGCAACTCGACGAGTATGTGGGGCAGGAAAAGATCCGCGACCAGCTCGAGATCTTCATCACGGCCGCGCGCCAGCGCAAGGAAGCGCTCGACCACACCTTGCTGTTCGGCCCGCCGGGCTTGGGCAAGACGACCCTGGCGCACATCATCGCGCGCGAAATGGGCGTCAATTTGCGCCAGACCTCCGGCCCCGTGCTGGAGCGCCCTGGCGACCTGGCGGCGATCCTGACCAACCTGGAAGCGAACGACGTCCTGTTCATCGATGAAATCCACCGCCTGTCGCCCGTCGTCGAAGAGATCCTGTATCCGGCCCTTGAAGATTACCAGATCGATATCATGATCGGCGAAGGCCCGGCCGCCCGGTCCGTCAAGCTCGACCTGCAACCGTTCACATTGGTGGGCGCCACCACGCGCGCCGGCATGCTGACCAATCCGCTGCGCGACCGTTTCGGCATCGTCGCGCGGCTGGAGTTCTACAACACGGGCGAGCTGACGAAGATCGTCACGCGCAGCGCCGCCTTGCTGAAGGCGCCGATCGACCCGGAAGGCGCGCATGAAATCGCCCAGCGCGCCCGTGGCACGCCCCGCATCGCCAACCGTTTGCTGCGCCGCGTACGCGATTTCGCGGAAGTCAAAAGCAATGGCGAGATCACCAAGGTGGTGGCCGACCGCGCGCTGGCCATGCTCGACGTCGATTCCGTCGGCTTCGACGTGATGGACCGCAAGCTGCTCGAAGCCGTGCTGTTCAAGTTCGGCGGCGGCCCCGTCGGCATCGGGAATTTGGCGGCGGCCATCGGCGAAGCGGCCGATACCATCGAAGACGTGCTGGAACCGTATCTGATACAGCAAGGTTTCCTGCAGCGCACGCCGCGTGGCCGGGTCGCCACACCGGCCGCCTATCTGCACTTCGGCGTCAGCGCGCCGCGCATCGGCCCGAGCGGCGAAGCGTGGGAACTGTGATGGCGGACGAGGGAAGGCCGGGCATGCCGGGTATGCAAATTTGGATCGACGCCGATGCCTGTCCCGTCGTCATCAAGGAAATTTTGTACAGAGTCGCCGACCGCCTGGAGTTGCCGCTCACCCTGGTGGCCAACCAGGGCTTGCGCGTGCCGCCGTCGCGCTTCATCCGCACCGTGCAAGTGCCGTCCGGCGCCGACGTGGCGGACCAGGAAATCGTGCGCCTGCTCAACCCTGGCGACCTGGTGATCACGGGCGACATCCCGCTGGCCGCCGACGTGCTGGCCAAGGGCGGCTATGCGCTCAATCCGCGCGGCGAGTTTTACACGAAGGACAATATCGCCCAGCAACTGACGATGCGCGCCTTCATGGAGGAATTGCGCAGCGGCGGCGTGGACACGGGCGGCCCGGCCGCCTTCAGCCAGTCGGACCGGCAACAGTTTGCCAATAGCTTGGACCGGCATTTGAGCAAGCATCACCGCAAGCCCGCATAAAGCGGCTGACGAAAAAAAACCGGCTTGCGCCGGTTTTTTTACACGTGCGTAAAACTTAACGCGCGACTTTTCTCGTGCCCACCACTTCCACCGTCACGCGGCGGTTCTTGGCGCGGCCGGCGGCAGTCGTGTTGTCGGCCACGGGTTGCGTTTCTCCCTTGCCTTCCGTGTAGACGCGGCTCGTTTCCACGCCTTGTGCCACCAGGTAAGCCTTGACGGCTTCGGCGCGGCGCTGCGACAGTTTCTGGTTGTAGGCGTCGGAACCGACGGCATCCGCGGATGAGGTCATCCGGCAGAGCCATGCCACCCTTCGCTACAGGGCGAGGGCGTCACAGGCATGCACTATTTCATTTAGGAAACTTCAAGTATGTTCGGTGGCGCGCTTAGCTTGCTGGCAATTTGAAATATCTTTTGGAAATAATTAATTGTGATTGAAAACAACGCGTTGTTTCCACCCATGTTCATTGAGCCGCACAAATGCTGCGGCCCCCAGTTTTAATTGAGCCATTGAACAGTTTTTGTTTTTATGAAAAATACATGACATTTGTATAGGTAAAATGTTGCTTTTTGATATATTATATTTCTATTGGTAATTGAATAACAAGCTGGCCAGGAAGTTGGCATGGCTGCAATGGACAAAACTATGACGGCGAGAAGCAAGGCAGGATTCTATTTATGTGCAGCGTTGCTGCCAGTCTCTTTGGCAGCCTGTGGCGGTGGCGGAGGTGCAGGTTCCGCTACGCCAGTGCCACCGCCGACCCAGGTCACTCCTCCGGTCGTCGTCCCGCCACCGGTGCTGCCTCCCGTCGTGGTTCCTCCAGCCGAACCTGCAGACGGGCTGGGTATTGCCGGACACTTGCCGGGGACGCAGGATCTGGGCGCCGGCAGTCAGGTACCGCTGAATAAGGCAGGTTTGCCCATCTCGTATGCGAATATGGCAGTGGCGCTCTCGGATGAGGGCAAGGCATTGCTGGCACTGCAGTACTCCAATTCATACGACGTGCAGAATAACCTGACGTATTGGGCGCAATCTTCGCCGCAGGGCCAGTGGGGGAGTTTTCAGCCTGTTGCCGCAGCCGGATTGGCGGGGCGTACGGGCAGCATCGAATTGCAGATGAATGCTGCCGGAAACGCGATACTGAATTGGACGGATCTCAATCCTCTGTACACAATCAATCCGAAGGCTTTTATCATGAATGTCGCGCGCTATATCGAAGGAAAGGGCTGGGATCCCGTCGTGTATGAACCCAGCGCCGGCGATATCGGCAATTACTATCACGTCGGTGCAGGCACGGATATCAGTTTGCTGGCAGACAGCTCCTTTACCTACAGCGGCCTGGCCAGCGATTACGAGGTGGTCAGGACGACGCTTGACGGACGCCAGCAACGCCTGTTGCCTGTGAACCGTTCATATCCAGAGCCGGAGACGCCCAAGTTCACGACCTCATATACATTCTTTGCCCCCCATGCGGACGGCTATGGCTTGTACTACACCAGCAGTTTTTCGCGCACTGAAAAAGGCATGACGGATTTGAACGTACGCTGGGCCGATGTGAGCAACGTCGCCTTTGCCCCCTGGACGATTGCCAGCTACAGCGGTTTTTGCGCTAGCCGGCCGATCGTGGCCACGACGACTGATTATGCCGAAGGCGTGCTGTCTGTCGTCAGCCAGGACAGCGCCGATTGTACGACGGAAAATCTGGATTTGATACGCGTCAATCGGCGATTCGGCGTGAATGCCAAAATCACGCGCGTGAGTGAAAAAAACGTATCGATCCTCTTTCCTCCAAAGATATTTAACGATGCTCAAGGAAATGCCCTGGCCGTATGGGTGGAAAGGACAAAGCAGGGGAGCGGTTCTCCCATCACACCGGTGCGTACCATGTGGTCCCGGTCAATGTATGGCGAGAACTGGTCTACCCCGCAAATATTGATGTCCAATAGCCCAGCATCGTCGTTTGATTATTTGACTGACCAGAATATCGCTGTGGCGATGAATGCGGCTGGACAAGCCGTCGCCGCGAAACTGGTGCAGAATGACGACTACTCCATCTCGATCATGGTCAATAAATTTGCTATGGGGACAGGATGGGGCGGCTGGACCAAGGTGGCGCATAAAGCGGAAGGTTTGAATCCGCGTGTTGCCATTAACGCCTCTGGCCAGGCTGTTGTTGCTTATCTGGCATATCCGTCCACGCGGACGCCTTTTGGCAGGGCCGACATGGCAGAATTGATACATCCGCGCTGGCGCTGGCATACATTCGTGCTGCGATTCTGAGGTTTGTCGGGCGCGTGACGCAAAAAAGCCGGCGCAGGGCCGGCTTCGACAGGGCAGGGCGGACGGTGCTTACTCTTCGCGCACCCACGTCTGCGAGCGGCCAAACATCGGCACGCCGACATAGCCGCGCACTTGCAGCTTGGTGCCGCCTTCAATCAGTTCGGCCTTGCTCTTGTAGGTCTTGCCATTGGCCGGGTCCGTGATTTCGCCGCCCGTCCATTCCTTGCCGTCATATTTCAGGCCGGACAGGATCACCAGGCCGATGATGGGCTGGTCCTTGTTGGCGCCCGTGCACTTGTCGCACTTGGGATTTTGCTCTTCGTTCGGGCCACGGAACAGCTTGTCGATCTTGCCTTGCAAGACGCCGTTGCTTTCCGTGATGACGACGAGGGATTTCGGCTTGCCGCTGGCGTCGTCGATGGTTTTCCACGTGCCGACAGGGGTGTAGTTGCCGTCGCGCGCGGCGGCGCTGCCGGCGATGGCCAGGGCGGCCACCAATACGCTTGCCTTGAATAGTGTATGCATCGCTAGTCTCCTATGGTTTTTTTGATCTGTCACGAAACAGGGTATATACCAAGGCAAGACCAGCCATCCTGCGCGGCGTCACGGATGACGCCGCGCAATCCTTCCAAACTTGCCCTATGCGCTGGCTAGTTTAGCAAACTGTTCGCGCAATTTTTCAATTGTCGCCGAAAAACTGAGCAAGCGCTCGTTTTCTTGCGCGACGATGGCGGCCGGAGCGCGCGCGACAAAACTTTCATTGCCCAATTTGCTGTTGACTTTGGCAATTTCCGCTTCGATGCGGGCGATTTCCTTGCCCAGGCGCTCGCGCTCGGCGGCCACGTCGATTTCCACTTTCAGCATCAGCTTGGTGGTGCCGACGATGGCGACGGCCGCTGGCGAGTCCGGCAGCGCATCGACGATCTGGACGTCCGCCAGCTTGCCCAGCGACTGGATGTACGGTGCGTACGACGCCAGCGCTTCTTTCTCGCTGGCATTGCCTGCCTCGACGATCAGCGGCACGCGCACGGATGGCGAGATCTGCATTTCGCCGCGCAGGTTGCGCGTCGCGTCCGTCAACGCTTTCAGCTGCTGCATCCACGCTTCGGCCGACTCGTCGATCTTGTCGGTGTTGGCGATCGGGTACGGCTGCATCATGATCGAATCACCCTCTGGCTTGAGCGTCTTGCCGGCCAGCGGCGCCACCGTTTGCCACAGCGCTTCCGTGACGAAGGGGATGATCGGATGGGCCAGGCGCAGCACCACTTCCAGCACGCGCAGCAGGGTGTGGCGGGTGGCGCGCTGCTGGCCTTCCGTGCCTTGCTGTACTTGCACCTTGGCTACTTCCAGGTACCAGTCGCAATACTCGTCCCAGACGAATTTGTAGATGGTGGCGGCGATATTGTCGAAACGGAAGTCTTCAAAGCCCTTGGCCACGTCCAGTTCCGCCTTTTGCAGCAGCGAAATGATCCACTTGTCCGCTTGCGACAGGTCGGCCTCGTTCGGCGAGCAGTCCTTGCCTTCCGTATTCATCATGACGAAACGGGTGGCGTTCCACATCTTGTTGCAGAAGTTGCGGTAGCCTTCGCAGCGGCCCAGGTCAAAATTGATGTTGCGGCCCAGCGAGGCATAGCTGGCCATGGTGAAGCGCACGGCGTCCGTGCCATAGGCCGAAATGCCTTCCGGGAATTCCTTGCGCGTCGCCTTGGTGATCTTTTCCGCGTCGCGCGGGTTCATCAGGCCCGTCGTGCGCTTGACGATCAAGCCTTCCAGGTCGATGCCGTCGATCAGGTCGATCGGGTCCAGCGTGTTGCCCTTCGACTTGGACATTTTCTGCCCTGTCGAATCGCGCACGAGGCCGTGCACGTAGACGGTTTCAAACGGCACCTTGCCCGTGAAGTGCGCCGTCATCATGACCATGCGCGCGACCCAGAAGAAGATGATGTCGAAACCCGTCACCAGCACGGACGAGGGCAGGAAGGCCTTCATGTCCGGCGTTTCTTCCGGCCAACCCATGGTCGAGAACGGCACCAGGGCCGACGAGAACCACGTGTCGAGCACGTCGTCGTCGCGCTTCAAGGGGCCCGTGCTGCCGGCTGCCAGCGCCTTGGCTTCCGCTTCGGCTTGCGTTTTCGCAACGAAGATATTGCCCTTGTCGTCGTACCACGCCGGGATCTGATGGCCCCACCACAATTGGCGCGAGATGCACCAGTCCTGGATGTTGTTGAGCCACTGGTTGTAGGTGGTGCTCCAGTTTTCCGGCACGAACTTGATTTCGCCATTGGCGACCTTGTCCAGCGCCGTTTCCGCGATCGATTTGCCGGGGAAGAAGGTGCCTTCCGGCGCTGGTTTACTCATGGCGACGAACCACTGGTCCGTCAGCATCGGCTCGATGACGACGCCCGTGCGGTCGCCGCGCGGCACCATCAGCTTGTGCGGCTTGACCTGTTCCAGCAAGCCTTGTGCGTCCAGGTCGGCGACGATCTGCTTGCGCGCGGCGAAGCGGTCCATGCCGCGGTAGGCTGCCGGCGCATCGTCCGTGATCTTCGCGTCCAGCGTCAGGATGACGATCTGCGCCAGTTTGTGGCGCTGGCCGACGGCGTAATCGTTCATGTCGTGCGCCGGGGTAATCTTGACGCAGCCCGTGCCGAATTCCTTGTCGACGTACTCGTCGGCGATGATGGGGATTTCGCGGTCCGTCAGCGGCAGTTTGAGCATCTTGCCCACCAGCGCCGTGTAGCGCTCGTCCGTCGGATCGACGGCCACGGCCACGTCGCCCAGCATGGTTTCAGGACGGGTGGTGGCCACCGTCAGGAAGCCGCTGCCGTCGGCCAGCGGGTACTTGATGTACCACATGGAGCCGTCTTCTTCCTCGGACACCACTTCCAGGTCGGACACGGCCGTGCCCAGCACGGGGTCCCAGTTGACGAGGCGCTTGCCGCGGTAGATCAAGCCTTGCTCGAACAGGCGCACGAAGACGTCGGTGACGACTTTCGAGCGCGGTTCATCCATGGTGAAGTACTCGCGCTGCCAGTCGGCCGAGGCGCCCAGGCGGCGCATCTGGCCGGTGATGATGGAACCGGATTTTTCTTTCCATTCCCACACTTTTTCCACGAATTTCTCGCGGCCCAGGTCATGGCGCGAAATCTTTTGCGCGTCCAGCTGGCGCTGCACGACGATTTGCGTGGCGATACCCGCGTGGTCGGTGCCGGGAATCCAGGCCGTGTTGTGGCCCAGCATGCGATGGTAGCGGGTCAGGCCATCCATGATGGTCTGGTTGAACGCATGGCCCATGTGCAGGGTGCCGGTGACGTTCGGCGGCGGCAACTGGATGCTGAAGGAAGGTTTTCCGGCATCGAGGGTGGCGGTGAAGTAACCGCGCTGTTCCCACTCGGTGCGCCAGAATTGTTCAATGTCGGCGGGCTCGAAAGACTTGGCTAATTCCATGATTTGGCGTGTGATTGGCAAAAGGAACCATTATAGATGACGCGGCATCGCCTGCAGCGTGGCAACGGGCCTTTTTCAGTGTTTTGGCGGCGTTGCGGGCAGTTTGCCCGCAACAGAACGGGGATAAAGGCGCTGCCGATGCTATAATGCCGGCCTCGGCGCCTCCTGCCCCATCCTTGCGGACGGCGCCAGCAGACGCGGTGGTATCAATGTTTCATATCCAACACTCGTCCGCGTCTCACGGCCAGCGCATCCGCGATGCCAGCCACCTTCAGCGCGTCCCCTCCGGGCCGGGCGCCTGAGCCACGCGCACCGCCAGCGGTGCACCATTCACGGCGGAGTCAAAGCGGCGCGTCCATTGCACGCCGCTGCCGCCACAGCTTAGCCAGGATCGTTTGTCCGGCGCGTCGTTTGTTGATACGGCATCCCCCGCATGGCGCCTTGCCGCTTGTGGCCTTGCCGTGGCCGCCGCTTTCCTGGTTTCGCTTTTACAAGGAAATCATCATGAAAAAAATCGCCATCTTTGCCGGCCTTGCCACCACCCTGGGCGTCTTGCCTGCCGCTCACGCCCAGTCGTCCGTCGAGCCGTCTTCCGTCACCCTGTATGGTTTGATGGATGCGGGCCTGGTGCAGGAAGGCGGCGTCAGCAAGCTCACCAGCGGCGTCTCGGCCGGTTCGCGCCTGGGCTTGCGCGGCACGGAATCCCTGGGCAATGGCTTGCACGCCGTGTTCACCCTGGAAGCGGGTGTCCTGAGCGACACGGGCCGCTCCGACCAGGCGGGGCAATTGTTTGGCCGCCAGGCCTTTGTCGGCATCGACAGCCCGCTGGGCATGCTGACCGTGGGCCGCCAGTACAACCTGCAAAGCCAGGCGCTGACCGACGTGGCCGACCCGTTCGAAGGCGGCCTGGCCGGCGCGGCAACCAACCTGGCCGGCTATTCGGCCACGCGTATCGACAATACCGTGCGCTACACCTCGCCGGAATGGCGCGGCGTCACGGGCACCGTCATGTATGGTGCCGGCGAGCACACGGGGATGGCGGCGGATCAGCGTTCGCTGGGCCTGGCCCTCGGCTATGTCAACGGTCCCCTGACCTTGCGCCTGGCGCGCCAGAGCCGTGCCGGCGAGCCGGGCAAGGCTGACGTCAACAACACCATTCTGGCCGGTAACTACAACTTTGGCGTAGCCACGGCGTTTGCCGGCTATGGCCGCAACACGGGCGATGGCAGCACCATGTTCTTTGCGGAAAATCCATACGGCGCGGCACAGGCGCCGGCCCAGTCGAGCGACAGCCGCGACGCCATCGTCGGCGTCTCCGTGCCGCTGGGTGCGACGACCCTGCTGGCCTCGTATGTGCGCAAGGATGACCGCGATGCGGCCAACCGCGATGCGCAGCAGCTGGCCATCGGCGCCACGTATGCCTTGTCCAAGCGCAGCAAGATCTATGTTGCCTACGCGCACATCCGCAACCGCAACGACGCCGCCTACATGGTGGGCAATGCCACGGAAGTTGGCAGCGGCAACCGCGCCTTCAACGTCGGCCTGCGCCACGCGTTTTAAGCGGGCAGCATGCTGCCTTCGCGCAGCAGCGTTTCGAAGGCGGGCGCGGCCAGGGGGCGGCTGAACAGGTAGCCCTGCATCTGGTCGCAGCCGTGCAGGCGCAGGAAGGCCAGCTGCTGCGCCGTTTCCACGCCTTCCGCGATCACTTTCAGGCGCAAGCTGTGCGCCAGCGAAATGATGGCGCGCACGATGGCCGCATCGTCGTCGCTGTGCGTGATGTCGCTGACGAAGGTTTTGTCGATTTTCAATACGTCGATGGGGAAGTGGCGCAGGTAGGCCAGGCTGGAATAGCCGGTGCCGAAGTCATCGATGGACAGTTGCACGCCCAGTCCCTTCAGCTTGGCCATGATGGACGTGGCTTGCTCCACGTCATGCATGACCATGCTTTCCGTCAATTCCAGTTCCAGATGGGTGGCGGCGAGGCCCGTCTCGGCCAGCGCTTGCGCCACCGCGTGCAGCAGATTTCTTTGCTTGAATTGCCGCGCCGACAGGTTGACGGCCAGGCGCAGCGGACCGTGGCCGGCCAGTTGCCAGGCGCGCGTCTGGGCACATGCCGTGCGCAGGACCCAGTCGCCGATGGGGATGATCAAGCCCATTTCCTCGGCCAGGCCAATGAAGCTGGCAGGCGGAATGCGTCCCAGTTGCGGATGTTGCCAGCGCAGCAGCGCTTCCATGCCCACCACCGCGCCGCTGGTCAAATCCAGCTGGGGCTGGTATTCGAGGTGAAATTGCCCCCGTTCCAGGGCGTGGCGCAATTCCCTCTCCAGGCCCAGCCGCTCCAGGGAGCCCGCATTCATGCTCGAGGCATAGAATTGCCAGTGGCCCCGTCCCTGTTCCTTGGCGCGGTACATGGCGATGTCCGCGTGCTTGATCAAGGTGTCGGCATCGTCGCCATCATCGGGATACACGGCCACGCCCATGCAGCAGCTGAGAAAAAATTCATATTCGCCCAGTTGCAGCGGCTGCGCCACGGCGTCCAGGATGCGCTGCAGGATGGCGGCGCCCGGTTCGCCATTGCCATGCTGGGGCAGCAGCAGGACGAATTCGTCGCCGCCCAGTCGCGCCACGGTGTCGACTTCGCGCGTGGCGTCGCGCAGGCGCCCGGCCACGTTTTTCAGCACCTGGTCGCCCGCATCGTGGCCCAGCGTGTCGTTGACGAATTTAAAGCGGTCGATGTCGATGAACACCACCCACAGGGGGAGCGTGCTGCGCCGCGTCACGGCCATCGCCTGCTCCAGCCGTTCGCGCAGCAGGGCCCGGTTGGCCAGGCCCGTCAGGATATCGTGCCTGGCCTGGAATTCCATCTCTTGTTCGAAGCGCATGACGGTGCTGATGTCGTACTGCGCCACGACAAAGTGGCTGACGGGGCCATCGCCATCATCGCGCACGGGGGCGACGAACAGCTCGCTCCAGTAACAACTGCCATCCTTGCGGAAATTGCGCACGATGGCCTTGCCTTCGCGCTGATCGCGCAGGGCCGCCGTAATGGCGTGCATGTCTTGCCGCCCTTGCTGCGGACCCTGCAAGTCTTCCAGGCGCTGTCCGATCACCTCGTTGCCGGCATAGCCGGTGATGCGCTCGAAGGCGGGGTTGACGTATTCGATCAGGTAGCCGGGCGCGTCGGCGCTGCACAGGATGATGGCATTGGCCGACACTTCGATGATGCGTTCGCGCAGCCGCAGCGATTTCTCATTGTGCATGCGCGCGGCGATGTCTTCGGACAGGCGCAAATTGGCGAATTGCAGCGCCGCCGTGCGCTCGCCCGTGATGCGGGCAATCACGGAATTGCGCGACACGAGCTGATACACATACGCCGTTGCGAGCAGGCTCGACAGCAGGCCGCCCAGCAGCACGTACAGCGAGCCGCGACGGTTCGCATCCAGGCCCATGCCTTTGGCCGGCAGCATGGCGGCGCGCAGCGTCTGTCCGCTGGCGTGGTACTGCAGCAGCAGCCGGGTGCTTTCCGACTCGATCTGGCGCGCCGAGGCGTAGCACAGGGCCGTCAGGCACAGCCCGAACGCCAGGGTGAGCAGGGCCGAGGTGGAAACGGAAATGGAGATGCGTTTGAAGAATGATTGCATGATGGCGTCCGGTGGCTGCGCCAGCGCCGATCCATGATCAGGCAGGCCGGGCAGTGACCGACTGTAGGGCGGGCGGCGAAATACCGTCCGTTCGCTACCGAACGGACGGCCATGCCAGCAAGAAATATAGTCGGGGCACTGTGCCAGCGCTGTGTTACGCTGCACCCCATGGCGGCCCTCGTTCGGACGCCTTTCATCGATCCCCTAGCTGACGACTGGAAACCAGGAAACCTGCCCATGTCGAGTCCGCATGCCCAGCTGCACAACCCGAATCAAAACCATTTGCTTGCCGCCATGCTCGACGCCGATTTCGCGCGCCTGGCGCCCCACCTGGAGCAAGTGTCCATGCTGCTCGGTGACGTGATCTACGACTCGGGCGACAAGCTGCAGCATGTGTATTTCCCCACCACGGCCATCGTGTCCATTCACTACCTGCTGGAAAACGGCGGTTCGTCGGAAATCGCCGGCGTCGGCAATGAAGGCGTCGTGGGCGTGTCGCTGTTCATGGGCGGCAACTCGACGCCGAGCCGTGCCGTCGTGCAGACGGGCGGCGTCGGCTATCGCCTGAAGGCCCACCTGCTGATGGAGGAATTCGACCGCGCCGGTCCCGTCATGCGTTTGCTGCTGCGCTATACGCAAGCCTTGATCACGCAAATGTCGCAGACGGCCGTGTGCAACCGCCACCATACGGTGGAGCAGCAACTGTGCCGCTGGCTGCTGCTGACCATGGACCGCCTGCCGAACCGCGAGCTGACGATGACGCAGGAGTTGATTGCCAACATGCTGGGCGTGCGCCGCGAAGGCGTGACGGAAGCGGCCGGGCGCCTGCAGCAGCGCGGCTTCATCAGTTACCGGCGCGGCCATATCTCCGTGCAGGACCGCGCCGGCCTCGAAGGCCACGTGTGCGAATGCTATGGCGTGGTCAAGAAGGAATTCGCGCGCCTGCTGTCGGACGTGCGCCAGCGCCAGGGTTCCTGATCACCGCACTCCCTTCCTATCGTTGTCATTGCCCAGGCTCATCATGCAATCTGTCGAAAACATTCCCCCGCGCGCACCGTCGCGCTGGCCCATGGCGCTGGCGTTTTCCTTCAGCGCCGTCGCGCTGCTGGCCGTCGGCGTGCTGGCCTGGCGCGCGCCGTTCGAGACGGCCTGCGTCATCGACGCGCTGGTCTTCCTGCTGCTGATGCTGCTTGTGGCGCTGTACCGGCGCACCGTGGCGGCCAGCCTGCCGCGCCAGTTGCTCAAGGCGGGCGCCTTGCAGGATGCAATTTTCAACAGCGCCAATTTCTCGTGCATCGCCACCGATGCGCAGGGCGTGATCCAGATTTTCAATGTGGGCGCGGAACGCATGCTCGGCTATGAGGCCAGCGACGTGGTCGACAAGCTGACGCCGGCCGGCATTTCCGACGCGCAAGAAATCGTCGCGCGCGCCGCCGCCCTCAGCGCCGAACTCGACACCGTCATCACGCCCGGCGTGGAAGCGCTCGTGTTCAAGGCGGGGCGCGGCATCGAAGACATCTATGAACAGACCTACATCCGCAAGGATGGCAGCCGCTTCCCCGCCATCGTTTCCGTGACGGCCTTGCGCGACGCGCAGAGCAAGGTCATCGGTTACCTGCTGATCGGCACGGACAATACGGTGCGCAAGCAGGTCGAGGCGGAACAGGCGCTGCTGGACCAGCGCCTGCGCGAACAGCAGGCGTACACGCGCTCGCTGGTCGAGACCAACAATGCCGAGCTGAAGAAGGCGCGCCAGGTGGCGGAAAAGGCCAACCGCGCCAAGTCCGAATTCCTGTCGAGCATGAGCCATGAATTGCGCACGCCCTTGAATGCCGTGCTCGGCTTTGCGCAGCTGATGGCCTCCGACGTGCCGCCGCCAAGCCCGCCGCAGCAGCGCTCGATCGAGCAGATCCTCAAGGGCGGCTGGTATCTCTTGCGTTTGATCAATGAAATCCTCGACCTGGCCATGATCGAGTCGGGCAAGGTGACTCTGTCGCAGGAAGCGATGTCCCTGCTCGACGTGTTGCAGGATTGCCAGGCCATGATCGCGCCGCAGGCGGAAAAGCGCGGTATCCGCATGCAGTTTCCCCGCTGCGGCCAGGCCTTCTATGTGCATGCGGACCGCACGCGCGTGAAACAGGTGATGGTCAACCTGCTGTCGAACGCCATCAAGTACAACCAGGGTGGCGGCGCCGTCACCGTCGAATGCAGCCGGCATGGCGAGCGCGTGCGCGTGAGCGTGCGCGACAGCGGCGCCGGCCTCGACGCGGGACAGGTGGCGCAATTGTTCCAGCCATTTAACCGCCTGGGACAGGAAAACAGCACGGAAGAGGGCACGGGCATCGGCCTCGTCGTTACCAAGCAGTTGGTCGAATTGATGGGCGGCACCATCGGCGTCGACAGCACCGTCGGCGTGGGCACCACGTTCTGGTTCGAGCTGGCCGCCAGCAGCGCGCCGGCACTGGTGCTGGGCGACGGCGACGCCTTGCCGCAGCTGCAAGAGCCGCAGGCAAGCCAGTGCACCCTGCTGTACGTGGAAGACAATCCCGCCAACCTGGCGCTGGTCGAGCAATTGATCGCCCGCCGCAGCGACTTGAAACTGCTGACGGCCATCGATGCGCACCTGGGCATCGACCTGGCGCGCACCTACCAGCCGGACGTGATCTTGATGGATATCAACCTTCCCGGCATCAGCGGCTATGGCGCCCTGCATATCCTGCATGATGATCCGCTCACCAGCCACATTCCCGTCATGGCCCTGTCGGCCAATGCCGTGCCGCGCGACATCGAGAAAGGCCTGGAAGCGGGTTTCTTCCGTTACCTGACCAAGCCGATCAAGGTCGTCGAATTCATGGACGCGCTCGACGTGGCCCTGCGCCATGCGGCCGCGCACGGCCTGGCCGACGACATTCACGCAGTACGCTAATTCAGCAATTATTTTAGGAATACCGCCATGCTTCAAGCCACCGAGATCCTCAACGCCAGCATCCTCATCGTCGATGACCAGGAGGCCAACGTCATGCTGCTGGAACAGGTGTTGCGCAATGCCGGCTATACGCGCATCACGTCCACCATGGACCCGCAAGCCGTGCGCGCGCTGCATCAGCAGCACCGCTACGATTTGATCCTGCTCGACTTGCAGATGCCGGAAATGGATGGCTTCGAAGTGATGGAAGGCTTGCGCGACATCGAGGCGGGCAGCTATTTGCCGGTGCTGGTGATCACGGCCCAGCCCGGTCACAAGCTGCGCGCGCTGCAGGCCGGCGCCAAGGATTTCGTCAGCAAGCCCTTCGACCTGGTGGAAGTCAAGACGCGCATCCACAACATGCTGGAAGTGCGCCTGCTGTACCAGAAGCTGGCCGAATACAACAAGTCGCTGGAACAGATGGTGGAAGCGCGCACGGCGGAGTTGCGCGAAAGCGAAGCGCGCTTCCAGCGCTTCACGGAACTGTCGTCCGACTGGTACTGGGAACAGGATGCGCAAGGCAAGCTGACGCGCTTTTCCGGTCCCGTGGCAGAGATGCTGGGCATCGGCAGCGAGGAAGAGCCGCAGCGCTGGAACGCCACCGAACGCGCGCTGCTCGATGCAAAAATTGCTGCGCGGGAACCGTTTCTCGATTTTATCTACAGCCGCGCCAACCTCGACGGCAGCACGCAATATTTGCAGGTCAGCGGCGAACCGATGTTCGACACGGGCAGCCGCTTCATCGGCTACCGCGGCATCGGCCTCGATGTCACGCAGCGCCATCGCAATGTCTGATTTATACTTGTTGCTATCCATATCGACAAGGAAAGCATCATGACTGACAAATCCCCGCCGCAATACTGGTTCCCCGCCAAGACCTATGGCTGGGGCTGGGGCTTGCCCATCACTTGGCAGGGCTGGCTGGTGTTCCTGGCCGCGCTGGCGCTGTTCGCCTGCGGCGCCTTCCTGTTCCCGCCGCAAACCATGCTGGTGGGCTACATCGTCTATGAAGTGGCCATCGTTGGCGTGCTCATTTTCATCTGCCAGCTGAAGGGCGAACCGACCAGCTGGCGCTGGGGCAAGAAGAAATAAGCGTGATGGCATCTGTTGCAATGCAGCAGATGCGCAAAGACGACACCTGCAAGAAATCATCTGGCCACGCGCCTTGAAACGCGTATAATTGGCTCGCTGCCGCAAGGCGGCAAACGCTAGGGGTCCTGCCTTTTCTGTGGAAACACGGTGAAGCGCGGGTGAGAAATACCCTCCGAACCTGATCTGGATAATGCCAGCGAAGGGAAGCTTTAGGATGAACGCCCCCCGCTTTTCCGCGTGCGCGCAGCCGAACCTCCTTAGCTGGCTCCAGGCTTAAAAATAGTCTAGCCAAGGAGCCAAAATGAACGCCAATCCCCAATTCCTCTCCGCCACCGCCACGGTCGACGAAGCCGCCATCGCGCCGCTGCCCAATTCGCGCAAGATCTACGTGCAGGGCAGCCGTCCCGACATCCGCGTGCCCATGCGCGAAATCAGCCAGTCCGACACGGAAGCGTCGTTCGGCGGCGAAAAGAATCCGCCGATCTACGTCTACGACACCTCCGGCCCGTACACGGACCCGGACGTGCAGATCGACATCCGCTCCGGCCTCGACACGCCGCGCCTGCCGTGGATCATGGAGCGGGCCGACACGGAGGAATTGCCCGGCCCGACCTCCGACTACGGCATCGCGCGCCTGGCGGACCCGAAGCTGGCCGAGCTGCGTTTCAACCTGCACCGCAAGCCGCGCCGCGCCATCGCCGGCAAGAACGTGACGCAAATGCACTATGCGCGCCAGGGCATCATCACGCCGGAAATGGAATTCGTCGCCATCCGCGAAAACATGCGCCGGCAGGAGTATTTGCGCGAACTCAAGGCTTCCGGCCCCATGGGCGAGCGCCTGGCCGAGCTGATGGGGCGCCAGCATCCTGGCCAATCGTTCGGCGCCAGCATTCCGGCTGACATCACGCCGGAATTCGTGCGCGAGGAAATCGCCCGCGGCCGCGCCATCATTCCCGCCAACATCAACCACCCGGAAGTCGAACCGATGATCATCGGCCGCAATTTCCTGGTGAAAATCAATGCGAATATCGGCAACTCGGCCGTGACGTCTTCCATCGGCGAGGAAGTGGAAAAGATGACCTGGGCCATCCGCTGGGGCGGCGACAACGTGATGGATTTGTCCACGGGCAAACATATCCATGAAACGCGCGAATGGATCGTGCGCAACAGCCCCGTGCCGATCGGCACCGTGCCCATCTACCAGGCGCTGGAAAAGGTGAATGGCAAGGCCGAAGATCTGACGTGGGAAATCTTCCGCGACACCCTGATCGAGCAGGCCGAGCAGGGCGTCGACTACTTCACCATCCACGCGGGCGTGCTGCTGCGCTATGTGCCGATGACGGCCAAGCGCCTGACGGGCATCGTCTCGCGCGGCGGCTCCATCATGGCGAAATGGTGTCTGGCGCACCACCAGGAATCGTTCCTCTACACGCATTTCGAAGAGATCTGCGAAATCATGAAGGCGTACGACGTGTCGTTTTCGCTGGGCGACGGCTTGCGCCCCGGCTCCATCTACGACGCCAACGACGAAGCGCAGCTGGGCGAACTGAAAACCCTGGGCGAACTGACCCAAATTGCCTGGAAGCACGACGTGCAAGTGATGATCGAGGGCCCCGGCCACGTGCCGATGCAGCTGATCAAGGAAAACATGGACTTGCAGCTGGAGCAGTGCGGCGAAGCGCCGTTCTACACCCTGGGACCGCTGACGACGGATATCGCGCCCGGCTACGACCACATCACTTCGGGCATCGGCGCGGCCATGATCGGCTGGTACGGCACGGCCATGCTGTGCTATGTGACGCCGAAGGAACACCTGGGCCTGCCCAACAAGGCGGACGTCAAGGACGGCATCATCACGTACAAGATCGCGGCGCACGCGGCCGACCTGGCGAAAGGCCATCCGGGCGCGCAAATCCGCGACAACGCCCTGTCGAAAGCGCGCTTCGAGTTCCGCTGGGACGACCAGTTCAACATCGGCCTGGACCCGGACAAGGCGCGCGAATTCCACGATGAAACCTTGCCCAAGGATTCGGCCAAGGTGGCGCATTTCTGCTCCATGTGCGGCCCGCACTTCTGCTCGATGAAGATCACGCAGGAAGTGCGCGAATACGCGGCCGGCATGGGCATCGCGGAAGACCAGGCGCTCAAGCAGGGCATGGAGGTGAAAGCCATCGAATTCGTCAAGAACGGCGCCGAGCTGTACCGCAAGGTCTGAAGGAGAGCGTGATGCCTGCATTGATATCCATCACGCTCAATGGCGCGCCGCACCAGGTGCCGCCCGGGCAGACACTCGACCAATTGATCGCCGCGCTGTCGCTGGAAAACCAGGCGCTGGCGCTGGCCGTCAACCGCAACGTCGTGCCGCGCAAGGCATGGCAGGACAGGGTCCTGGAAACCCAGGACCAGGTAGAAATCGTCCGCGCCATCGGCGGCGGCTGAAAACGTCCAGGCAAACCTACTGCGCGGCGCGCTTTGCGGCCTGCGATGCTCACCGTGCTTTAGCACGGTTGCGCGTCTCGGCCACAAATCATCGCCGCTCGCTACGGTTTTCTTTGGACGTCTAAAAACTTAAGGAAAAGCACATGAATACCGCAACAAACAAGGACCTGTTGACCATCGCAGGAAAACAGTACCAGTCGCGCCTGCTGGTCGGCAGCGGCAAGTACAAGGATTTGCCGCAGACGCGCGAAGCGACGGACGCGGCTGAGGCGCAGATCATCACGGTGGCGATCCGCAGGGTGAACATTGGCCAGGATCCGAACGCGCCCAGCCTGCTCGATGTCGTGCCGCCGGACCAGTACACGATTTTGCCGAACACGGCCGGCTGCTACAACGCCAAGGACGCCGTCTACACCCTGCAGCTGGCGCGCGAACTGCTGGGTGGACGCAATCTGGTGAAACTGGAAGTGCTGGGCGATGAAAAGACCCTGTTCCCGCACATGCCGGAAACCTTGATCGCGGCCGAAGCGCTGGTCAAGGATGGCTTCGACGTGATGGTCTACTGCAGCGACGATCCCATCCAGGCGAAGATTTTGGAAGACATCGGCTGCGTGGCCGTCATGCCGCTGGCCTCCCTGATCGGCTCGGGCATGGGCATCCTGAATCCGTGGAACTTGTCGCTGATCATCGATCAGGCGAAAGTGCCCGTGCTCGTCGATGCCGGCGTGGGCACGGCGTCGGATGCGGCCATCGCCATGGAGCTCGGTTGCGATGGCGTGCTGATGAATACGGCGATTGCCGGCGCGCGCGACCCCGTGCGCATGGCGCATGCGATGAAGCTGGCCGTGCGGGCCGGGCGCGAAGCATTCCTGGCGGGGCGCATGCCGCGCAAATTCGCCGCGTCGCCGTCGTCGCCGATGGCGGGCCGGCTGGCGTGATGGCGCAGCAACGTCCCACCGTGCTCGTGTTTGCGGGCCTGGACCCGTCGGGCGGCGCCGGCCTGGCCGCCGATATCGTGGCGAGCGCGGCCCAGGGCGCGCATGCCTTGCCCGTCATTACGGCGTTGACGGTGCAGGACAACGACCGCGTGTTTGCTGTCGAGCCCGTGGCGCCGGAGCTGCTGCGCCGCCAGGCGCAGGCGCTGATCGACAAGATCGCCATCGATGCAGTCAAAATCGGCATCCCCGGCAGCGCCGCGAACGCGGCCGTCATCGCGCAACTGATCGCGCAATGGCGGTTGGCCCGGCCAGACTTGCCCGTCGTGCTAGATCCCGTGCTGGCCAGCGGCCATGGCGACGTGCTCAGCCGGGACGACGCCGTGCTGGCGCTGGCGCCCTTGCTGCCCGTGACGACCGTGATCGTGCCGAACGGGCCGGAAGCGCTGGCCCTCGGTGGCGTGGAAAACCTGCTGGCGCAAGGCTGCCGGCACGTGCTGGTGACGGGCGGCCATGGCGAAGGCGACGAGGTACTCAACCGCTGGGTCGATGCCCATGGCGGCGAACGCGCCTGGCGCTGGCCGCGCCTGCCCGGCGCATTTCACGGCAGCGGCTGCACTTTGGCGTCCGCCATCGCGGCGCGCCTGGCGCTGGGGCAGGCGCTGCCCGACGCGCTGGCGCTGGCGCAAAGCTATTGCCACGCGGCGCTGGCCGGCGCGTATGCGATTGCGCCAGGCCAGCTCATGCCGCAACGATTCACTCAATAAGGAAAACATCATGCGTGGACTGTATCTGGTCACCCCGAACTGGGACGACACCGACCGCCTGCTCGACATCACGGAACAGGCTTTGCACGGCGGCGTGGCCGTCCTGCAATATCGCCACAAGAGCGCCGAGGCGGACCAGCGGCGCGAGCAGGCGGGCGCCTTGCTGGCCCTGGCCCGCAAATACGGCGTGCCCTTCATCATCAACGATTTTATCGAACTGTGCGAAGAGCTGGACGCGGACGGCGTGCACGTGGGTGGCACGGATGCGTCCGTGGCGCAGGTGCGCGCGCGGCTGGGGGCCGGCAAGATCGTCGGCGCCTCTTGCTATGGCGACATGGCCCTGGCCCGCACGGCCGAGGCCGGCGGCGCCAGCTATGTGGCCTTCGGCGGCTTCTATCCGTCGCTGGTGAAAAAGTATCCGGTGACGACGCCGCTCGATATCGTGCTGCAGGCGAAACGCGAGATCGCCTTGCCCTGCGTGGTGATCGGCGGCATGACGCCGGAGAACGCGGCGCCGCTGGTCGGGCGCGGCGCCGACATGGTGGCGGCGATCAGCAGCGTATTTGGCAACGGCTGCCAGGCGGACGATGTGGATATTGCAGTGCAGCAATTCAATCTGCTGTTTGCCCGCCAGGGCGAGCGTTTGCCGGGCGGTTTACGCACATAATCGGCATATAATAAGAACATCATTCATTACCGAGGTTCCCCACCCATGAGTCAGCCAGCCGCCGCGAAACGCCTTGTCCTGATCGTTGACGATGATCAGCTTCTGCTGGAATTCCTCGGCGAAATCCTGCGCCATGCCGGCTACGAGACGGCCCTGGCCACGTCGGCCGAAGTGGCGCTGCAAATGGTCGCCCAGCGCGAGCCGGACCTGGCCTTGCTCGACATCCACATGCCGGGCATGTCCGGCCTGGAGCTGGCCAAGCGCCTGCATGGCGAGACAGGCGTGCCGTTCATGTTCCTGTCCGGCAGCGGCGACAGCGAGTCGGGCAAGCAGGCGGCCGCCTACGGCGCCGTCGGCTATGTCGTCAAACCCGTCGACGAAGGCCGTTTGATGCCCGCGTTTGAAGCGGGCCTGGCACGCGCCGATGAAATCCGCCAGCTGCGCCGCACTGAGCTGAACCTGAACGCGGCCCTGGCCGCCGGCCGTGAAACGAGTCTGGCCGTGGGCCTCTTGATGGGGAAATTCCAGACCGACCGCAACACGGCGTTCGAAGTGCTGCGCGACCACGCCCGCTCCAGCCGCCGCAAGATCAATGAAATCGCCAGCCAGCTGTTGCTGGCCGAGGAAACCCTGAACGGCCTGCACGGCGCGTTCTTGAATCGGGCCAAGACCAAGTAAGTGTTTCCCTCGCGCCCGCCTGGCCGCCTTGTTATGATGTGACGATACGGCGCGCTGGCGCGCCTGGTTCAACCATACACAGGACATACATGAAAACCAAAGCAGCGATTGCATGGAAGGCGGGCGCGCCTTTGACCATCGAGGAAGTCGACCTGGCCGGCCCGCGCGAGGGCGAGGTACTGGTCGAGATCAAGGCCACCGGCATTTGCCATACCGATTACTACACCTTGTCGGGCGCCGATCCGGAAGGCATCTTCCCGTCCATCCTCGGCCATGAAGGCGCCGGCGTCGTCGTCGACGTGGGCCCGGGCGTGAAAAGCCTGAAAAAGGATGACCACGTCATCCCCCTGTACACGCCGGAATGCCGCCAGTGCAAATTCTGCCTGTCGCAAAAGACGAACCTGTGTCAGTCGATCCGCTCGACCCAGGGCCGTGGCCTGATGCCGGACGCGACTTCGCGCTTTTCCATCGACGGCAAGCCCATCTTCCACTACATGGGCACGTCCACCTTTTCCAATTACATCGTCGTGCCGGAAATCGCGCTGGCGAAGATCCGCGAAGATGCGCCCTTCGACAAGGTCTGCTACATCGGCTGCGGCGTGACGACGGGCGTGGGCGCCGTGCTGTTTACGGCCAAGGTGGAAGCGGGCGCGAATGTCGTCGTGTTCGGCCTGGGCGGCATCGGCCTGAACGTGATCCAGGCGGCGAAAATGGTCGGCGCCGACAAGATCATCGGCGTGGACATCAACCCGGCGCGCCAGGCCATCGCGCGCAAGTTCGGCATGACGCATTTTGTCAACGCCAACGAGGTGGAAAACGTTGTAGACACCATCGTGCAGTTGACGGACGGCGGCGCCGACTACAGTTTCGAGTGCATCGGCAATACCACCACCATGCGCCAGTCGCTCGAGTGCTGCCACAAGGGCTGGGGCCAGTCCATCATCATCGGCGTGGCGGCGGCGGGCCAGGAAATTTCCACGCGTCCGTTCCAACTGGTGACGGGGCGCGTGTGGAAAGGTTCCGCTTTCGGCGGCGCGCGCGGCCGCACGGACGTGCCAAAGATCGTCGACTGGTATATGGAAGGCAAGCTCAACATTGACGACCTGATCACGCACCGCTTGAAGCTCGACGACATCAACCAGGGCTTCGACCTGATGAAGAGCGGCGAATCGATCCGCTCCGTCGTGCTGTACTAATAATTTACGCCGTACCACGGCGTTTTGCGGAGGCTTCGGCCTCCGTTTTTTTTGCCTGGCGTTCCATCCATCTTCCGTGTTGACCATCCAGGCAGGGTTTTTTGCAGCCTGTCGCACCGCGCTGGAGGCCCGGTTCGCTTGCCGCTACAGTCAACGCTCCACTACTTTTGCGACGAGGCAGCCATGTCCACTTCCCACCGTTTGATCCTCAGCCTGGCCGGTATCCTGCTTGGCGGCAGCGCGCTGGCCGTGCAGCCGCCGCAGCCGCCCGCGCCACCGGCCCCGCCCGCCGCGCCCAGCGTGCAGGTCAGCCGTTCGCTCGACAAGGGTGAAAGCTATGCGCTGGTCGACGGCACCCGCGATGGCGAGGGCGTCATCGTCGTCGACAGCGATGTGCACTCGCGGCAGGTGGAAAAGCTCAAGCGCTCGATCAAGGGGCCGTTCCTGTGGTTCCGCGACCAGGGGCAGGCCTACGTGCTGCAGGATGCTGCCTTGCTGGGCAAGGTGCGCGCGGCATGGGAACCCTCGAAACAGCTCGGCAAGGAGATGAGCGCGCTCGGCGATCAAATGAGTGCGCATGGCAAGGCCATGGGCGAAATGGGCCGCAAGATGGGCGCCCATGGCGCGGCGCAGGCGAACGGCAGCGCGCGCGAGTCGGAACAGCTGCGCGCGCTGGGCCGCCAGCAGCAGGAGCTGGGCCGCAAGCTCGGCGACGCCTCGCGCCGCCAGGCGCTGGCCACGAGCGCCACGGCGCGCCGCGCGGCCGAGCGCGACGTGGAGCGCTTGCAGCAGCAGATGGAGGATGCGCAGGACGCCATGGAAGAGATCAACGACCGCATCGCCGACGTGCATGAGCGCGAGGCCGAGAAAGTGGAGCAGATGTCGCGCCAGATGGAGCAGCGCGGCAAACCGATGGATGCGCTGGGCAAGCAAATGGAGGACCTGGGCCGCCAGCAGGAAAAAGTCGTCCATCTCGCGGACAAGACCACGCGCCAGGTGATCGCCCAGGCGCTCAGCGAAGGGAAGGCGAAGCTGGTGCGCTGAGATGCCACACGGGGGCCACGGCGCGGTATTGCGCCGGCAACTGCCCCTGGGCCTCGTCCTCGCTGGCATATACGTCATCCTGCACCGTGTCCCAGCGGGCGTCGCAGCTGAAACGGTAGACTTGCGCCTCGTCTCCGTAGCGGCACACGGCCAGGCCGTGGATGGCGATGGGGGCGGCGCCATGCGCGTCGCTGACGTGGCCGAAGGGCAGGTCGGACCAGGCCCAGGCCAGTACGCGGGCGCCGTCGAGGTGGCTGGGAGGTGTCATGGGTATCGTTTCCGTCAGCTGTGCAGGGATGCCGATTGTAGCGCGCACGCGGCGAATGCGGCGCGACCGCTGGACAAATGCACAGTATTTTTAGCCATGCCGGTATAATCACCGGATGCAAAATCTTCTTCACAACCTCAATCCCGAACAATTGGCTGCCGTCACCTTGCCGGCGCAACATGCGCTGATCCTCGCCGGCGCCGGTTCGGGCAAGACCCGCGTGCTGACCACCCGCATCGCGTGGCTGATCCAGACCCAGCAGGTATCGCCGCCCGGCATCCTGGCCGTGACGTTTACCAATAAAGCCGCCAAGGAAATGCTCACGCGCCTGTCGGCCATGCTGCCGATTAATACGCGCGGCATGTGGATCGGCACCTTCCACGGCCTGTGCAACCGTTTGCTGCGCACGCACTACCGCGACGCGGCCTTGCCGCAGACCTTCCAGATCCTCGATTCGCAGGATCAATTGTCCGTGATCAAGCGCTTGTTGAAGGCAAATAACATCGATGATGAAAAATTCCCGCCGAAGACGGTGATGTATTTCATCAACAACGCCAAGGACCAGGGCTTGCGCGCCACGGACGTGGAAGCGTACGACGCGCACGAGCGCAAGATGGTCGAGCTGTACCAGCTGTACGACGACCAGTGCCAGCGCGAAGGCGTCGTCGATTTCGCGGAATTGCTGCTGCGCACGTATGAATTGCTGAGCCGTAACCAGCCGCTGCGCGAGCATTACCAGGCGCGTTTCCGCCATATCCTCGTCGACGAGTTCCAGGATACGAATAACCTGCAATACAACTGGCTCAAGTTGCTGGCCGGCCACGGCAGCCGCGATGGCGGCGCCCTGTTTGCCGTCGGCGACGACGACCAGAGCATCTACGCGTTCCGCGGCGCCAACGTGGGCAATATGAGCGCCTTCGAGCACGAGTTCCAGGTGAAGAACTTGATCAAGCTGGAGCAGAACTACCGCTCGCACGGCCATATCCTCGACAGCGCCAACGTGCTGATCGCGAACAATAGCAAGCGCCTGGGCAAGAATCTGCGCACGGACGCGGGCCATGGCGAGCAGGTGCGCGTGTACGAGGCCAGTTCCGACCTGCAGGAAGCGCAGTGGATCATCGATGAGGCGAAGAGCCTGATCGCCGATGGCGCCTCGCGCAGCGAAATTGCGATTCTGTACCGCTCGAATGCGCAGTCGCGCGTGATCGAACATGCGCTGTTCTCGGCCGCGATTCCGTATCACGTGTATGGCGGCCAGCGCTATTTCCAGCGCGCCGAGGTCAAGCACGCGATTGCGTATTTGCAATTGATGGACAATCCGCACAACGATTCGGCCTTCTTGCGTGTGGTCAATTTCCCCACGCGCGGCATCGGCATGCGCTCGATCGAGCAATTGCAGGCTGCGTCGGAACAGTACGGCATTTCGCTGTACGCGGCCGTGCCGTATGTGGCGGGCAAGGCGGGCAGCGTGCTGGCCGGCTTCGTGAAATTGATCGAAGGCGTGCGTTTTGAAACGCAGCAATTGTCCCTGCCGGAAATGGTGCGCGTGGTGCTGGAAGCGAGTACCTTGCTGCAACACTATCAGAATGAGAAGGAAGGCGCCGACCGCATCGAAAACCTGGAACAGATGGTCAGCGCGGCCAGCCAGTTCATTTCCGAGGAAGGTTTCGGCCAGGGTGCACCGGCCCACCTGGGCCCAAGCGCCCAGGCGCAGTCGGGCGCGCCCGTGGTGAACCAGGATGGCATCGAGATTCTGGACGCCGACGCGCCGCTGCCGGCCGTGATGTCGCCCCTCTCCGCGTTTTTATCGCACGCGTCGCTGGAAGCGGGCGACAACCAGGCGCAGGCGGGCCAGGATGCGTTGCAGATGATGACGGTGCACTCGGCCAAGGGCCTGGAATTCGACAACGTCTTCATCACCGGCCTGGAAGAGGGCCTGTTCCCGCACGAAAGCAGCTCGAAGGAAGACAATGGCGTGGAAGAGGAACGCCGGCTGATGTACGTGGCCATCACGCGCGCGCGCAAGCGCCTGTACATGAGCTTTTCGCAGACGCGCATGCTGCACGGCCAGACGCGCTACAACATGAAGTCGCGCTTCTTCGATGAATTGCCGGAAGAAGCGTTGAAATGGCTGTCGCCGAAGGTGCAGGCGAACTGGTTCGGCAACCGCAAGTCGGCCTGGGACGAGGCGCCCAAGGTGGCCAGCCTCGGTTCGGACAATGCGATTGCGCAAAAGATCGCGCAAAAAGCCACGGGCGGCGGCTGGCGCATCGGCGAATCCGTGGCGCACGCCAAGTTCGGCGAAGGCGTGATCGTCAATATCGAAGGCGGCGGCGGCAATGCGCGCGCGCAAATCAACTTTGGACAGCACGGCATGAAGGTGCTGGACCTGGGGATCGCCAAGCTGGAACGATTGGGAAGGTAAATGCCGGGGTCAGACCCCGGTTTTAATTCTTGTCCAGCGACACCGTCTTGCCCTCATCGGCGGGCAGGCCGAAGATTTGGCGGTAGGCGGCGTAGAACGAGCAATGCATGATGATGGTGAGTATCATCGACAGCGGCATCATCAGTTGCATCATCAGCGGCGTGCGGCCAAAGATGACGGCCAGCAACTGGCTGGTGACGACGCTGATGGCGAACCAGGTGGCGGCGAAGACGATGAAGGCCGACAGCGAACGCCAGACGGCGAAAAAGCTGAAGAACAGCGCCTTGCCCAGCCCGGTTTGTTTCCAGTAGATCAGCGGCGCGGCAAAGCAGAAGGCCATGGCGGCCGGCACGTACAGCACGATGGCCAGCAGGATGCCCAGGCCCAGGCGCGATTCGGGGATGGCGGCGCGCGCCGCCTCTTCCGTCAATTGCCCGGTGACCAGTTGCCACAGCAAGCCGTCGTCCACCAGGGTCGAGGCGCCGATGGCAACGATGGCCATCAGGATGTACAGCACGCCCAGGCCGAACAGCGAAGGAAAGGCCGGCTTGCGGAAGCCCGAGATCAGGAGGCTGGGCAAGACGCGCTTGCCCTGGTCGATGTTCAGGCAGCCTTGCACGAAGGCGACGGAAAACACGGGCACGAGGATGACGGGCAGCATCTGACCGAGCACGGGCACGATGCTGACGGCCAGCATGCAGAACATATAGCCGAGAAACAGCATCGACATGCCGCCAGGTTGCTGGCGAAACAGGGCGAAGCCTTGTTTCACCCATTGCCAACCTGTACTTGCAGGTAATTTTTCCATGTTTAAAACAGTTCCGGAGCAGGTGTGGCGATACGTTCGCGCAGAATGCGTTCGAAATGCGTGGGATCGTGCGGGGTCAGCATTTCCGCTTCGCGCGGCTGGTAATAATCGTACAGGCGCGACAGCCAGAAACGCAGCGCGGCGGCGCGCAGCATCGGTTGCCAGGCCGTCTTTTCTTCATGTGTGAACGGGCGCACGGCGTGGTAGGCGTCGAGCAGGGCGCGCACGCGTACCGTGTCGAGCACGCCCGTGTCCAGGTCCACGCACCAGTCGTTGACGGTGACGGCCACGTCGAACAGCCAGGTGTCGCAGCCGGCAAAGTAAAAGTCGAAAAAGCCCGTCAGGCGTTCGCCGTCAAACATGACGTTGTCGCGGAACAAGTCGGCATGCACGGGACCGCGCGGGATGGCTTTATAGGTGGCGCAGGCAGCAAAAGCGTCCTGGAAATGGATTTCCGCGCGCAGCAAGTGCGCCTTGGCAGCGTCGAGGTGGTGCAGGACGAGTGGCGTGGTGGCGTTCCACCAGTCCAGTCCGCGCAGATTCGGCTGCTGCAGGGGGAAGTCCTGCGCCGCCAGGTGCATCTTCGCCAGCATGGCGCCGACCGCCGCGCAGTGCACGGCTTGCGGCGCAATCTGCGAGCTGCCGTCGAGTTTGCTGACGATGGCGGCCGGCTTGCCTTGCAAGGCCGTCACCAGTTCGCCGTCCGCATTGGCGATCGGCGCGGGCACCAGTACGCCCCGGTCCGCCAAATGGCGCATCAGTTGCAGATAGAACGGCAATTGCTCGAAGCTGAGGTTTTCAAAGATCGTCAGCACATATTCGCCGCGCTCCGTGCTCAGGAAGAAATTGCTGTTTTCGATGCCGGATGCGATGCCCTTGAGCGCCAGAGGTTTGCCGAGTGGAAACTGCGTGATCCACTGGCCGATATCGTCCAGGTGTAGCGCGGTAAAAACTGCCATGGGAAAGAGAGGAATGGTCTAAAAGGTCAAAAAAAGCCGGCTGCCCCGCAGGTGGCCGGGGCAGGGCATAAGAGAGTGGCTGCTTACTTCGCTGGCGCGGGCGGTGCTGGTGCGTCCGCCGCCTCTTCGTCGCGTTGCTTCTGTTTTTTCTTGCCCAGGTCGAATTCCAGCACTTTCCATTGCGGGCCGCGCAGGGCGCCGCCGTGGGCCTGGTCGGCGCCGGCGGCCGGCTTCATGTAATAGGTGCTGCCGCCGCTCGTGACTTTCACTTCGGACGTCACGCCCGCTTCGCGTTTTTCCGTAATCTGCTGCTTGGCCGCGGCCGGCGCCACGGTGATGGGCGCTTCGCCCATTTCCTCGATGCGTTCCAGTTGTGGCGGCGCGTCGCTCGGTTTGGCCGGCGTCTGGGCGCTGGCAAGGGCTGAACATGCCAGCAGGGGCAGGGCGAGGAATGTCCAGAGTGTCGATGTACGCATCATGATGGGTTCGCTTCCAAGTGTGGGACTGCAGCGCGTGCAGTGCTGTAATGCCGTCAATTTATCTATAAGGCATTGTAACAAACTGCCAGGCAATGCTGCTTAATACGGCTGATTAATGTGCCGAAATGGCTGGCGGCGGCGGCCCGTGCGCCCGCACGGGGCCGCCAAGCGGGCAAAAACGCCGCGAACGGCAAGCGTGGCGGCCGGTGGCGCGGCCCTAAACTCTGCGATAATTGGGCGATATTCCGCCCGCCCGCCGCGCTTTCCCCGGCGGGCGCGGCCCACCTTATTTTATTGGCATTATGCAAAACACCCTGCTGTTAGTCGACGGTTCCAGTTATCTTTATCGTGCCTTCCATGCGCTGCCCGACCTGCGCAGCCCGGACGGCTATCCCACGGGCGCCATGCACGGCATGGTCAACATGCTGCGCCGCCTGCGCGCCGACTACCCGGCCGCCTACATCGCCTGCGTGTTCGATGCCAAAGGTAAAACTTTCCGCGATGACATGTATCCCGAATACAAGGCCACGCGCGCCTCGATGCCGGACGACCTGCGCCTGCAGATCGAACCGATCCATGAAGCCGTGCGCGCCATGGGCTGGCCGATATTGATGGTCGACGGCGTGGAAGCGGACGACGTCATCGGCACCCTGGCCGTGCAGGCGGCGGCCGCCGGCATGGACGTGGTGGTGTCGACGGGCGACAAGGACCTGGCGCAGCTGGTCAACAGCCAGGTGACCCTGATCAACACCATGAGCAATGAAAAGCTCGACGAGGCGGCCGTGCTGGCCAAATTCGGCGTGCCGCCGAACCGCATCATCGATTACCTGTCGCTGATCGGCGATACGGTCGACAACGTGCCGGGCGTGTCGAAATGCGGCCCGAAGACGGCCGTCAAATGGCTGACGCAATACGACAGCCTGGAAGGCATCATGGAAAACGCGGCCAGTGTGGGCGGCGCCGTGGGCGAAAACCTGCGCACGGCCCTGCCATGGCTGCCGCAGGCGCGCGCCTTGATCACCGTCAAGACCGATTGCGATTTGTCCGGCCACATGACGACGATTGCCGATTCGCTGGTGGCAAAACACGAAGACAAGGAAGCGCTGCTGGCCTTCTTCCAGCGCTACGGCTTCAAGGCCCTGCTGCGCGAACTGGGCGCCACGCCGCCACCGATGTCGCCCGTCGGCGCGCCCGTGGCCGCTGGCGCCGCCGCCAACACGACGGGCGACATGTTCGCCGATGCGACGCCGGCGCCTGCCGCCGACTATGAAACCGTGCTGACGGATGCGCAGCTGGACAAATGGATCGCCCTGATCGATGCGGCGGCCTTGACGGCCGTCGATACGGAAACCACCTCGCTGGAACCGATGACGGCGCAAATGGTCGGCATTTCCCTGTCGGTCGCCGAACACGCCGCCTGCTACATCCCGCTGGCCCACGATTACGCGGGCGCGCCGGAACAGTTGTCGCGCGAACACGTGCTGGCGAAATTGCGCCCGTGGCTGGAAGATGCGAACAAGCCCAAGCTGGGGCAGAACCTCAAATACGACAGCCACATCTTCGCCAACCACGGCGTGACGTTGCGCGGCATCGCCCACGATACCTTGCTCGAATCGTATGTGTTCGAATCGCACAAGAAGCACGACATGGACAGCCTGGCCCTGCGCCACCTGAACTACACGACGATCCCGTTCGAGGACGTGTGCGGCAAGGGCGCCAAGCAGATCACGTTCAATCAGGTCGAGGTGGCGCAGGCGGCGAAATACGCGGCCGAGGATGCCGACGTCACCTTGCGCTTGCACAATGCCATGTGGGGCAATGTGGCGAACGACGAGAAGCTGACCTTCATCTATGAAAAGATCGAGATGCCGACGGCCGTGGTCTTGCAAAAGATCGAGCGCAACGGCGTGCTGATCGATGATGAATTGCTCAACATTCAGTCGGCCGAGCTGGCCGTGAAGATTCTGGAACTGGAAAAGAAGGCGTATGAACTGGCCGAGCAGCCATTTAATCTGGGCTCGCCCAAGCAGATCGGTGAAATCTTCTTTGAAAAGCTGAAACTGCCGGTGGTCAAGAAAACGCCGACGGGCGCACCGTCGACGGATGAAGAGGTGCTGCAAAAGCTGGCCGAGGATTATCCGCTGCCCAAGGTGCTGCTCGAATACCGCGGCATGGCCAAGCTGAAGTCGACGTACACGGACAAATTGCCGAAGATGATCAACGTCACCACGGGCCGGGTGCACACGAACTATGCGCAAGCCGTGGCCGTGACGGGGCGCCTGGCGTCGAACGACCCGAACTTGCAGAATATTCCCATCCGCAGCGCGGAAGGCCGGCGCATCCGCGAAGCTTTCATCGCGCCGCCCGGCAGCCACATCGTCTCGGCCGACTATTCGCAGATCGAATTGCGCATCATGGCGCACATCTCGGGTGACGAAGCCATGCTGCGCGCGTTTGCCGACGGCATCGACATTCACCGCGCCACGGCCGCCGAAATCTTTGGCGTGCCGGCCACGGAAGTGCAGAGCGAGCAGCGCCGCTACGCGAAAGTCATCAACTTTGGTTTGATCTACGGCATGAGCGCATTCGGCCTGGCCGGTAACCTGGGGGTGGACCGCACGGCCGCGCAAAGCTATATCGACCGTTATTTCGCCCGTTTTTCCGGCGTGAAACAGTATATGGAAGACACGCGCCAGCAGGCGAAGGCGCGCGGCTACGTGGAAACCGTGTTCGGCCGCCGTCTGTGGTTGCCGGAAATCAATTCGCCGAACGGCCCGCGCCGCCAGGGCGCAGAACGGGCGGCGATCAACGCGCCCATGCAAGGCACGGCCGCCGACCTGATCAAGCTGGCCATGATCGCCGTGCAAGGCTGGCTGGAAACGGACAAGCTGCAGACGAAGATGATCATGCAGGTGCACGATGAGCTGGTGCTGGAAGTGCCGGAGGCGGAACTGGAACTGGTCAAGCGCAAGCTGCCGGAACTGATGGCCGGCGTGGCCGCGCTGAAGGTGCCGTTGACGGCCGAGGTGGGCGTTGGACGTAACTGGGACGAAGCGCACTGATTTTCTAAACACATTCTTCAGGAGAAATGCATGAGCGACATGATCACCGATTGTGAAAGTTTGCTGGGCCAGAGCAGCTTGTCCGGGCCGGATGGCCGGCGTGGTTTCCTGAAAATGGCGCTGGGCACGGGCTTTGCCGTGGCCGTATTGCCCGTGGCGGCGCAAAACGTCGTCAAGACGGATTCCGCCGGACTCATTACGGGCAGCATGTCGGTGATGGTCGATGGCCAGGCCGTGCCCGTGTATGCGGCCCAGCCGGAAGGCAAGACGGGCTTGCCCGTGGTCCTGGTCATTTCGGAAATCTTTGGCGTGCATGAGCATATCGCCGACATGGCGCGCCGTTTCGCCAGGCAGGGCTACTTGGCGCTGGCGCCCGACCTGTTCGTGCGCCAGGGCGACGCCACCAAGGTGGCCAGCATTCCGGAATTGATGAAAGGCATCATCGCCAAGACGCCGGACGCGCAAGTGATGGCGGACCTCGATGCCGTGGTGGCGTGGGCGAAGCAAAACGGCGGCGACACGAGCCGCCTGGGCATCACGGGCTTTTGCTGGGGCGGGCGCATCACCTGGCTGTACGCGGCGCACAATCCGGCCGTCAAGGCGGGCGTGGCCTGGTATGGCCGCCTCGTGGGCGAGCCGACGGCCTTGCAGCCGAGCAACCCCATCGATATCGCCGCCACCCTGACCGTGCCCGTGCTCGGCTTGTACGGCGGCAAGGATACGGGCATCAGCCAGGAATCGATCGGCAAAATGAAAGAAACGCTGGCCAAGGGCGGCAACAAATCGGAGTTCGTCGTGTATCCCGATGCGGGCCACGCCTTCAATGCCGATTACCGCCCCAGCTATGTGGCGGCCGATGCGAAGGACGGCTATGCGCGCTGCCTGGCCTGGTTCAAAAAGCATGGCGTGGCGTGATGCCGCAACAGAAAAATACCGCATTTCCCAGACATTGAAGTGAAAGGCGCACCGGGCTGTAAAATGCCCGGTGCGCGCCAATGCAGTACAATTGCATCTTCATCGCGCGACGCTGCCGCCAAACGCGCAAAAAATTAAATAATAGATAACAACGCATTCATCAGGCCAGACGCCAGCATCGCGGGCGCCAGTGACCCGGCGCCATTTTGAGGTAAGAAAATCATCGATCCCGTCCTTATATCCATTTTGCTCGCGACCACGCTCGCGGGCGTATTCAGCATTACCGCGGCGGCGATCTTCTCGTTTGCATTCCTGTCCAAAGTGGTCGAGCGCATGGTCAGCCTGTCCGTCGGCATCATGCTGTCGACGTCCTTGCTGCACGCCTTGCCGGAAGCGTTCGAGTCGCAGGCGGACCCGCGCAGCCTGTTCGCCACCCTGCTGGCGGGCTTGCTGGCCTTCTTCATGCTGGAAAAATTCGCGATTTTGCGCCATTCGCACCACCACGAAGGCGATGGCCACCACCACGCGCATGGCCACGACAAGCACGAAGCGGGCAAGGCCGGCTGGATGATTTTGGTGGGCGACGGCATGCACAACTTCACGGACGGCATTTTGATCGCCGCCGCCTTCCTGGCCGACCCGAAGCTGGGACTGGTGACGGGCCTGGCCATCATCGCGCATGAAATTCCGCAGGAAATCGGCGACTTCATCGTGCTGCTCAACGCCGGTTTCTCGCGCCTGCGCGCCTACATCTTCAATCTGCTGTGCAGCCTGATGGCGGTGGCGGGCGGCCTGCTCGGCTATTTCACCCTGGACCGCGCCAGCAACCTGATTCCTTACGTGCTCGTGTTCGCCTCGTCCGGCTTCATCTACATTGCCTTGAGCGACCTGATGCCGCAGATGCAGCGCCGCGCCACCTTGCGCGAGACCATCCCGCAAGTGCTGCTGATCGCGCTGGGCGTGTGCATCGTGCTGTTCCTGACGCATAAGCGCCACGGCGGTTGATGCGCGGGCGCGGTGTCACAGTGCTACTTATGCTATATTGCCTTTCTGACTAACTTGAACAGAAAGGAGGAAAATATCATGGAAGAAAACTTGTTGCTCGCCGCCTGGCGCGCACGCTCTTTAAGCGCATTTGTCCGCTCTTGCCCACGTTCTATCGCGCTGCGATAACCTGGCCAGAGCAAAGCCACCCTCTTCTACGAGTCCTTTCCTGGTACTCCGTTGTCGTTAGCGCTCCTGTTAACGCGGATGCTTGCATCCCGCACAAAGACATGAGCCATGACTACCCTGATCTCGACACAAGCTTTACAACTGGATACCCACGACGGTTTCCTCTTCAATGAACTCGCCTTTACCTTGCGCCAGGGCGACCGCATCGGCCTGATCGGCCACAATGGTTGTGGCAAATCCACCTTGCTGGGCTTGCTCAGCGGCACCCGCGCAGCGACATCCGGCACCATCCATGTTGCCCGTGCCTGCCGCTTGCAGCACGTGGAGCAGCATTTGCCGGCCGAACTTGCCAGCCTGAGCCTGTACGACGCCTTGCTGGCGCCCGTGCTGGCGCAGCCCGAGCTGCATTGGCGCGTCGACAGCCTGCTGGCCGAACTGGGCTTCGACCTGGAGACGGCGCAGGTGCCCGTGCACTCGCTGTCCGGCGGCCAGCACACGCGGCTGCTGCTGGGGCGTGCCCTGCTGCAGGAGCCGAACGTGCTGCTGCTGGACGAGCCGAGCAATCACCTGGATTTGCCATCCTTGCTGTGGCTGGAGCAATTCCTGCTGGCCTGGCGCGGCGCCTTCATCCTCGTCTCGCACGATCAGCGCCTGCTCGACAACGTGGCCAGGCGCAGCTGGATCTTGCGCGACAGCCGCCTGTACGACTTCGATTTGCCGTGCGGCCCCGCGCTGGCGGCGCTGGCCGAGATGGATGTGGCCGCCGCCGCCCGGCATGCGGCCGAACAGAAGGAAATCGACCGCCTGTCGGCCAGCAGCGCGCGCCTGGCCCTGTGGGGCCGCACCTATGACAATGAAGACCTGGCGCGCAAGGCCAAGACCATGCAGCGGCGCATCGACAAGTTGAAGGAGGAACAGTCCTTCGTCAGCGATGGCGCGCCCTGGCGCTTGCGTCTGCGCGGCAAGGCCCTGGCGGCCGACCAGTTGCTGGCGCTGGACGGACTCGACGTGCGCGCCGTGCCCGCGTCGCCCGTGCTCTTTCACACGGGTCAGCTGTGGCTGAAACCGGGCGACCGCATCGCCTTGCTGGGCGCCAACGGCAGCGGCAAGTCGTCGCTGTTGCGCCTGTGCTGGCAAGCGATCCAGGCGCAACAGGAGCGCGGCGACCTGCGCTACCACCACGCGGCCCACATCGGTTACTACGATCAGTCTCTCAGGCAACTGGCGGATATGGCCGACCTGTCCGACGCCCTGTATCCGTTCGCCGTGCAAAACGAGGCCGCCCGCAGCCAGGTGGCGCGCAAGCAAGCGTTGATCTCGGCCGGTTTCCCGTACGCGCGCCATGGCCAGACGGTGGCGACACTGAGCGGCGGCGAGCGGGCGCGGCTGCTGTTCCTGGGCCTGTCCCTGGCCAGTTATCATTTATTGCTGCTGGACGAACCCAGCAATCACCTGGACATGCAAGGCAAGGCGGAGCTGGGGCAAGCCTTGCGCGGCTTTGCCGGCGGCTGTCTGCTGGTGTCGCACGACCGCGACCTGATCGAGACGGCGTGCAACCGTTTTTGGGTGGTGGCCGACGGCCGGCTGGAAGAGTGGCCGGACGCGGCCAGCGCGTATGCGCGGCTGAGTCTTGAGGATGGGCAGGTACCAGCGTGCGCGCCGCGCGTGGAAAGGGCTGCGCTTGCGCCGGCGCAAACCGGCGTCGATCTGCAATTGGAGCGTTTGTGCGAGCTGGAGCAATTGCTGGCGCAAGACCTGGCGAGAAAACCGCGCCACCAGAAGCGGGCCAGCCAGCAGGCGTGGCAGGACGAGATCGCCTGCCTGAACCGCGCTTTGGGCATCACGGCCTAGATGGCGCTATCCGGGCGATGGCCGCTGCTGGCGGCCATCGCCCGTGCTGCATTACTGTGCGCCCGCCGTTGGCTGTTGCTGGCGGTCCATACGCTCGAGTTCCTGCACCGCAGCGAGATATTCCGTATAGATGGTCAGGCCTGTATTCCTGGTTTTTTCAAAATATTCCCTGGCTTTTGCCAGGTTACCCTGCACCAGATGGAATTGTCCGACATAGAAATACGCCTCGCACAAGGCCATCAGCCTTTCGTCGCCTTGCATCTTGTTTACTTGCGCCAACACCGTTTCCGGCGATGAGGCACCGGTAAACATGCCGTATGCGGCACGTGGCCAGGCGCCGTTCAATTCCTGGTCCAGCTGCTGTTTCAGCGTTGCCGGTACTGGCTGGCCGGCGCGGCCGAGCGTCCACAAGTACCATAATCTGGCATACGGCAGGCCGCCATTGTCATCATCGGATAGCGCTAGCTGTCCAAGGTTTTGCAGGGCATCGTCGTATTTTCCCAACTTGTAATAGATCTCTCCGCGCTGCATATACGCGCGATGCGGCTCGATGCCCAAGGTCAGTGCGTTCCTGATCTGTTCGAGGGCGGCAGGGAATTGTCCACGCTTCTGGTAGATGATGGACAGATTCATCGGATGCTCGGCATCGGACGGGTCGAGCTTGATTGCTTGCAATATGTCGGCCAGCGCCTCGTCGGTCTGCATCAGGTTGCTGTAGGCCAACGCGCGCGCGGCATGGGTTGCAGCCAGGTCCTTGCCCGTAAGCTTGCCGCTCTTGATGACCTTGGTGTACGTTTCAAGCCGGCTCTGCTGCGCATCCTTCAGTCTCTTCACCAGCACTTGCGCCGGATCACTATTGACCGGCGCTGCCGTTTTCACCATGCCGGGCGCTATTGGTACCATGCCGCGTATCAGCTCGGCCATGCGTTTCAGGTCGTCAAGATAGGTTTTCATGTTGGCTGCCGGCACCGAATCGGCCACGATCTTCAGTTCCAGCTCCATGTGGTGGGTATTGCCACGGAACCTTTCCTTGAGTTTCATCTTGAAATAGTCGTTGCTCAACTGTTCGCTATGGGGATCGAACATGGCGCTGACGCTGGTGGGCAGGGTCAGGTCAAAGGAATAGCGCAGGTATTGCGGCGCGTCGGGCAACATCATGGGGGTGCTGCGCTCGGCGCCGCCGACGGCCCGGATGGCATCGAGAAAATTGGATGGGGCAAAAGTGACGAAACGGATGTCCTGTCGCATGTCGCCGGGCTTGTCGATGGTGTAGCGGTCCAGGATGGTGAGCTGGTTCGCTGGCAAATCGTCGCTGAGGATGGCATTGCCGACGCGGCGCGCATCGGGATAACGCTGCGTCAGGTAGCGCGTCCGCAGTGCGTCAAATTGCGCGGGCAGGCGCTGGGCGCTCTGGCGCATCGATTCGGCATATTTTCCACGGACGATCAGCCGGCTTTCCAGCGTAGCCGGCTTGTCGAAGTCGGGCCAGGACATGGTTTCACGCAATTCGCTGTTGGGCAGGGACAGGTAGCTGTCGGTATTGCGGATCGTCACCAGGGAGCGGCTTGCCTTGTCGGCCACCAGCACTTCGGCCCCCGCCAGATATTGCGCCTTCGTTTCAAGCGTGCCTTCCTGGCCAACCTGGGTCGGGTCGATGAAGTAATCCTTGCCTTGGTGCGTGAGCCTGACGATGACGTGGTCGAAGACGCCGGGCGAGGGCGGCAGTGCATCCATGTTTTTGTAGCGCTTGGAGGCAACGAGGACGATGTCGGCACGCACGCCAAGCCGCTTGAGCAGGCTTACCAGCAACAGCGATTTATCCTTGCAGTCGCCATAGCGGCGCTGCAGCGTCACGCCGGGCGCGGCAGGGCGGTGCGTGCTTTCATCGAAAGAGACGGAAAAATAGCGGATTTCATTTTGCACGTAACGGATGGCCTGCAGAATTTTCTCTTCCTCCGTTGCAGCGCCTTGCAAGGCGGTAACACGGCGCTCGAATTCCGCGTCTGGCTCTTCCTTGTTGGCGAACAGATCCGCCGCCCAGCGCGCAACGTCGTTCCACGTGCCGTATTCGGAAAATTCCAGCGACGTCATCGTATCGTAGGATGGGGGTGTAAATTGTTCCGGCGTTACCATGGCCGGTCTGCGCTCGTCGAATTGCAGCCGTACCATGTCGTCTACCGTGCTGCGCCGTGGCTTGTCCGCATCGCCCTTGGGGGCTGGGCCGACGAAGCGGTAGTGTAGCGGTTGCGCGGCTGGATATTGCAGGACCACTCGCCGCAGTTCCGTTGGCAAGTTAGGCGTCCATCCGGCAGATTCAAAGTATTTTCCGCCAAAGACAGGATTGACACCCTTGGTGGTGTAGGCAAATTCCAGCATGTCGCCGACGCGCAGGTCGTCCAGCAGAATCGAGGCGGTGACGATGCCCCGGTACATGCCCTGTTCGAGACCGGTCTCCCGTTGCAGGAAGCGTACTTTGATCGTGTCGCGTACGTCGATGACGTCCGTGCCACGCAGGATGCGCAAGGTATTCAACGTCAGTTGCTGGTATTCCGGCACGAACGTCATGACGAGGGGGCCAAGGCTGGCCATGCCGGCGGGGCTGTTGAATTGGATGATGCGGCGTGAATAGTACTCCGGTGCCGGGCCTGCCATGAAGTGGGTTTCCGACAAGCGCCAGACGGCGTCGCCGCTCACGGTGGCGTCGGGGATGTCGGCAGGAATCACCCAGTCAGGGGCTTGCCCCGTTGCGTACCTGCCCTGGCTTAGCTGCGTTTCTTTATACCCTGGCTCTGCCTGGGGAGATTGTGCATGGGTACCCGCAGACATCATTAGCGATGCTACAGTTGCCGCGATCAGCAAGAATCGCATGACGATATTCCTATATCAATAATTTCATTGGTAAAAAATTATTCTATAGGAGTCACATGCTGCATGGAAACTTTTCAGCGTGGTATCGGCGGCCGATTCATGCCGGACCTGTCGCCACGGGCCGCGCCGGATCGGCGCACCATTCGCTCCACGAGCCCGGATACAGGGCCGCGCCGGTCAAACCGGCCACTTCCAGGGCCAGCAGGTTGTGGCAAGCCGTCACGCCGGAGCCGCATTGCATGACGGCCGTTTCCGGCTTGCTGATCAGGCCGGCGAATTCCTTTTCCAGTTCAGCCGCGTGCTTGAAGCGTCCGTCAAGTTGCAGGTTATCCTTGAAGAAGCGGTTTTTCGCGCCGGGGATGTGGCCGCCGACCGGGTCGATGGTTTCATTTTCGCCCCGGTAGCGGTCGGGCGCGCGCGCGTCGAGCACCTGCAGTGCCTGCGTATCCAGGTTGGCGATGACGTCCTGCACGGTCACGGTGCGCGTCAGGCTGGCCTTTTCCGTCAGGTTGCCGGCAGGGCGGGGCGCCACGGGCGTGACCAGCGGCAAGCCTTGCGCCTGCCAGGCGGCCAGGCCGCCGTCGAGCACGGCGACGTTCGGATGGCCGAGCCAGCGCAGCAGCCACCACAGGCGGGCGGCGAACATGCCGCCCTGGCCGTCGTACGCCACCACTTGCGTGTCGTCATTGATGCCCCAGCCGCGCAAGGTGGTCAGCAGGGCGTTGCGGTCGGGCAAGGGATGCCGGCCCGTGAAGGCCGGGCCGCGCGCCGTCTTGGGGCCGGACAGGGCCGTGTCGATATCGGCGAACTGCGCGTTCTGGATGTGGCCGGCGGCAAACGCGTCGCTGCCGGCAGTCGGGTTGAGCAAGTCGTGGCGGCAATCGAGGATGACCCAGCTGCTGTCATTCAGGTGGCTGGCCAGTTCGCTGGCCTGGATCAGGGTGGTGTACATCAGGAACGCTCCTTTACACTTCGCTGGCGATGGGATCCGTGCGCGCGATGGCGGCGCCACGGGCCGTGTTGCGGGTATTGTAATAGGTTGCCGCGATGCCGGAGGCGAGGATGATGCCGATGCCGGCCCAGCCGTGCCAGTCGAACAGGTCGCCGAAGATCACCACGCCCCAGAAGCTGGAAAAGACGATGCCCGTGTATTGCAAATTCGCAACAACCAGGGTCTTGCCCAAGCGGTAGGCGCGCGTCATGGCCATCTGCGCCATGGTGGCGCACAGGCCGATGGCGGCCAGCAAGCCGATACCATAGGCGCTCGTGTGCGCGTGCCAGACGACGGGCCCGCCGCCGGCGCTGGCCACGTGGCCGATCACGCCGGCGAGGAAATTGACGACCGAGAAATAGAACACGACCCGGTATTCGGGTTCGCCCAGCAAGCCCAGCTTGCGCACCTGCAAATAGGCGAGGGCCGACAGCATGCCGGAAATCAGGGCCGTGATGGCGCCAGCCGCCTGGTCCGTCTCGAACACGGGTTGCAGCAGCAGGGTCACGCCGACAAAGCTCATGGCAATCGCCGCCACCAGCGGCCACTCGAGCTGTTTCAGGCCTTTCCACCAGCCGCCGGCCAATAGAATCACGGCGATCCAGATGGGCGCCATGTAATTGAGCGTCATCGCCGTGGCCAGCGGCAGGATGGCGATGGCATAGAACCACAGCCACAGGGCGATCACGCCCACCACGCCGCGCCACAGATGCTGGCCCGCCATTGTGGTTTTAAAGCTGCCGCCCTGGTACAAAATCGTGCAGCTCATGACGGCCATGCCGATGATGCCGCGGTACATGACGATTTCGGACGTCGAATACATCTCCGACGCCAATTTGACGCACACGCCCATGATGGCGAACATGAAGCTGGCGAATAACATCCAAAGAGACTGCATGAGTAATCCTGAAGCTGAAAATGAAAAAGGCCGCGCAATGCGGCCCTGGAGGGACTACAGTTCGATATTGTTGCGGTACCACTCGTGGAAATGCTGCATGCCGTCTTCCATGGGCGACTGGTAAGGACCCACTTCGTTCACGCCGCGCGCCATCAGGGCCTTGCGGCCGGCATCCATGCGCTGGGCAATTTCATCGTCCTCGACGCAGGTTTCCATGTAGGCAGCCCGTTCCGCTTCGACGAAGTCGCGCTCGAACAGCACGATTTCTTCCGGGTAATAGAACTCCACCACGTTGCGCGTCTTTTGCGGACCGTCTGGCCACAGGGTCGAGACGACCAGCACGTGCGGATACCATTCGACCATGATGTTCGGATACAGGGTCAGCCAGATGGCGCCGTACGGCGGCGCTTCGCCGCCACGGAATTGCAGCACCTGCTCCTGCCATCTCTTGTAGGCGGGCGAACCGGCCTGCTGCAGACCGCGGTGCACGCCCACCGTCTGCACGCTGTAATCCTTGCCGAATTCCCAGCGCAGGTCGTCGCAGCTGACGAAGCTGCCCAGGCCGGGGTGGAACGGCTCGACGTGATAATCCTCGAGGTAGACTTCGATGAAGGTCTTCCAGTTGTAGTCGCACTCGTGGATTTCCACGTGGTCGAACATATAGCCGGAAAAATCGAGGTCTTTCGAAACGGACAAATCTTTCAATTTTTCCATCACGTTGTAGCCATTTTGCTCGAACAGCAAGCCATTCCAGCTTTGCAGCGGCGTTTTCGACAGGTTCAGGCACGGCGTCTCGGGGAAATGCGGCGCGCCGATCAATTCTCCCTTGAGGTCGTAGGTCCAGCGGTGCAGCGGGCAGACGATATGGTTCGCGTTGCCGCGGCCGTTGAACATCAGCGCCTGCCGGTGGCGGCACACGTTGGACAGCACTTCGATGCCGTTGGCGTTGCGCACGAGCATGCGCCCTTCGTTCTCAGACGCCAGGGTCGCAAAATCGCCGGTTTCCGGCACCATCAGCGCGTGCCCGACATAGCGCGGGCCGGCTTGGAACAATTGCTGCATTTCACGCTGCAACAGCGTTTCGTCAAAATAGACGTGGACCGGAAGTTGCGCGTTTGAGCGCGCCAGCTTGGCGTGAGTAGCCAGATCGGACATCCCAACCCCCCATAAATGTACAACGGTCAGCAGTGCCCCAGGCCATTCCCTGGGCAGCCGCTACAGAGAGAAAGAATCCGCAAAGACCTGAATTCAAATTTGTTGAAACGGTATTTCGGACAGAACCGGCGATTATAGCGCGGATCGGCCTCGACATTGCCAAAACCCCCCCGGCAAGTACGCTTTTAATGAGAAACGTTGTCATTTACCGTGCAATTTCCGGCAGATGGGGGCGATTCGGCTAAAATCCACTGAGCAACTGGCAACATCACTTCCTTTGAGCGCGTCGATTGCGCTTAAGTTTTCACTTAATAGTGTGGTTTGTTCTAAAATAACGCTTCTATGCTGGCCGGGAGTCCCCGGCGTCTCCCACCAAGCCCCTCGTGCCACGAAGAGATCTGAGTCTATGTCGAAGAAATTAACTGCCGCTGCCGCAGCGCCGGCCTCGTTTGAAGAGGCAATGGCGGAATTGGCGCAGCTGGTAACGCAAATGGAAGCGGGCCAGTTGCCGCTGGAAGCATCGGTCGCGGCGTATCAGCGCGGCTCGGAACTGGTCAAGTATTGCGCAAGCCAGCTCGACAGCGTCGAAGCGCAGGTGAAAGTATTGGAAGGCGACATGTTGAAACCGTTCGCGGATGCCGGCGAGGCCGCCCAATGATGGCCAGCGTGCAACAGGATGGCGTGACCTTCGGCGACTGGATGCAAGCGACCCAGTCCGGCGTGGAAAGCCGGCTCGAGCAATTTTTGCCTGCGGCCGACGCCGTGCCGCACAAGCTGCACGCGGCCATGCGCTATGCCCTGCTGGGCGGCGGCAAGCGCGTGCGTCCGCTGCTGGTGATGGCGGCTGGCGAATTGTTTGATGCCGATCAAGATACCCTCGCGCGCGCAGCTTGCGCGCTGGAAATGATTCACGTGTATTCGCTCGTGCATGACGACATGCCTTGCATGGATGACGATGCCTTGCGCCGTGGCAAGCCCACCGTGCACATCGCCTACGACGAGGCGACGGCTCTGCTGGTGGGCGATGCGCTGCAATCGCAGGCGTTCATGCTGCTGGCCGATGGCGCGGCCATTCCGCCGGCGCGGCAAATGGCCATGGTCAAGCTGCTGGCGCACGCCTCCGGGTCAGGCGGCATGTGCGGCGGCCAGGCGATCGACCTCGACAGTGTCGGCCTGGCCTTGACCTTGCCGCAGCTGGAACAGATGCATCAACTCAAAACGGGCGCCTTGCTGCGCGCGGCCGTGATCCTCGGCGCGCTGGCCGGCAAGGACTTGACGGCGGACGAGATGACGGCGCTGAACGCCTACGCGCGCGCCGTCGGGCTGGCGTTCCAGGTGGTCGACGACGTGCTCGACGCGACGGCCGACTCGGCCACCCTGGGCAAGACGGCGGGCAAGGATGCGGCCGCCAACAAGCCTACTTACGTATCGATACTGGGGCTGGAACCTTCCAGGGCCCTGGCAGAACAATTGCGGTGCGACGCCCATGCGGCGCTGGCGCCATTCGGGGACAAGGCACGCCGTCTGCGCGAGCTGGCGGACCTGGTCGTGCAGCGGAAGGCATAAATGAAACTGTTAGAAACCATCAATGAACCAGCGCAAGTGCGCAAGCTGGCCCGCTCGCAACTGGTGCCGCTGGCGCAGGAATTGCGCAGCTTCCTGCTCGACTCCGTCTCCAAGACGGGCGGCCACCTGTCGTCCAACCTGGGCACGGTCGAGCTGACCGTGGCGCTGCATTACGTGTTCAACACGCCGCACGACCGCATCGTGTGGGACGTGGGCCACCAGACCTACTCGCACAAGATCCTCACGGGCCGGCGCGAGCGCATGCATACCTTGCGCCAGAAGGATGGCATCTCCGGCTTCCCCAAGCGCGACGAGAGCGAATACGACACCTTCGGCACGGCACACTCGTCGACGTCCATTTCCGCCGCGCTGGGCATGGCGCAGGCCGCCAAGATCAAGGGCGACCCGCTGCACGCGATCGCCGTGATCGGCGACGGCTCGATGACGGCCGGCATGGCCTTCGAGGCGATGAACAATGCGGGCGTGCAGGAAGACGTCAACCTGCTGGTGATCCTGAACGACAACGACATGTCGATCTCGCCGCCCGTGGGCGCGCTGAACCGCCACCTGGCGCGCCTGATGTCGGGCCAGTTCTATGCGGCTGCCAAAAATGTCGGCAAGTCCGTCTTGCCCGGCCCCGTGCTGGAATTGGCGAAGCGCTTTGAAGAGCACGCCAAAGGCATGGTCGTGCCCGCCACCATGTTCGAGGAATTCGGTTTTAACTATATCGGCCCCATCGATGGCCACGACCTCGATTCGCTGATCCCGACCTTGCAAAATATCAAGCAATTGAAGGGCCCGCAATTCCTGCACGTGGTGACGAAGAAGGGCCAGGGCTACAAGTTGGCCGAGGCGGAACCGATTCTGTACCACGGCACGGGCAAGTTCAACCCGGCCGAAGGCATCAAGCCGGCCACGGCGCCGGCCAAGATGACGTACACGGAAGTGTTCGGCAACTGGCTGTGCGACATGGCCGCGCACGACAAGCGCCTGGTGGGCATCACCCCGGCCATGCGCGAAGGCTCGGGCATGGTCAAGTTCGAACAGCAGTTCCCCAACCGTTACTTTGACGTCGGCATCGCCGAGCAGCATTCCGTGACCTTCGGCGCCGGTCTCGCCTGCGAAGGCTTGAAGCCCGTCGTGGCCATCTATTCGACCTTCCTGCAACGCGCCTACGATCAGCTGATCCACGACGTGGCCCTGCAAAACCTGGACGTGACGTTCGCCCTGGACCGCGCCGGCCTAGTGGGCGCCGACGGCGCCACGCACGCGGGCAACTACGACATGGCCTTTCTGCGCTGCATCCCGAACATGGTCATCATGGCCGCGTCGGATGAAAACGAATGCCGGCAAATGCTGACCACGGGCTACCACTACCCGGGTCCGGCCGCCATCCGCTATCCGCGCGGCGCCGGTGCCGGTGCCGCCATCGTGCCGGAACTGACCAGCATCGAGATCGGCAAGGGCGAGCTCAAGCGCCAAGGCAAGCGCGTCGCCATCCTCGCCTTCGGCTCCATGGTGGCGACTAGCGTGGCGGCGGGCGAAAAGCTCGACGCGACGGTGGCCAACATGCGCTTCGTCAAGCCGCTCGACGTGGCGCTGGTGAAACAGCTGGCCGCAGAACACGATTACCTGGTGACGGTGGAAGAGGGCTGCATCATGGGCGGCGCCGGCTCGGCCGTGGCCGAAGCACTGGCGGCGGAAGGCATGGTCAAGCCGATTTTGATGCTGGGCTTGCCCGACACCTTCATCGACCATGGCGACCCCGTGCAGTTGCTGAAAAGCGTGGGCCTGGACGCCAGCGGCATCGCGGCCTCGATCGAGCAGCGTTTCCCGGCGGCAGGGCCGCGCCTGGCAATGGTCAGCTAAGATTGGCTGTACGCATGAAAGTGGCACCGCGGTGCCGTTTCGCCCGCAGGGATTTTACGCTGCACTGCAACATTTTTCGTCCGGGAATGCTACGATGACGCTTTGATACCTTCTCAAAGTCCAACTTGCATTTCAGGAAACTTCATCGCCGTTCGCGCGCACTGGCCGGCCGCTGGCTGACGGGCGTGCACGCCTATACCGATACCCTGGCCCAGCGCCGCCCTTTGTGGATGGTCAGCCTGGCCATCGACGAAACGAATCTGTCCGAAGGCTTGCGGGCCGCCTGCGCCTCGAGCGCCATGCTGCTGCTGGGCCTGCTGTTCGACCACCCCGATTTTTCCTGGGCCGCCATCGGCGCCTTCTGGACCTGCCTGGCGGATGCGGCCGGCACGCGGCGCATGCGCTTCGTCTCGATGGTGGGCTTCGGCTTGCTGTCCACCGTGGCCGGCGGCCTGACGGCGCTAGCGGCCGGGCATGGCATGGCGACGGCGGCCATCGCCGTGCTGCTGTTTTCCTGGGCCGGCGCGCTGGCGCGCATCTGGGGCGCGGCCACGGCGCAAGTGGCCATCCTGGCGGCCACGGCCTGCGTGGTGATGGTCACGCATCCGCTCGCATCGATGACGCAGACGGCGCCTTTCCTGGGTCTCTACATGTTCGGCTGCCTGTTCGCCACCGTGCTCAGCTTTACCGTCTGGCGCATCCACCCGTTCGGCCCGAGCCGGCGCGCCATCCGCGCCGCGTATTCGCGCCTGGCCGGCATCGCGCGCGACAATGCGCGCTTCCTGGAACAGGGGCCGGCGTTGCCGGACGCGGCCGCGCATGGCGCCAGCTACCGTTCGCAGGCGCGCGCCGCGCTGGAAGCGGCGCGCGTGGCGCTGGCCGCCGTGCCGCCCGCGCGCGCGGGCCGCAGCGCCCTGTACGACAACCTGCTGCTGGCACTCAGCGATGCCGAGCGCATCTTTGCCTATTTGATCGCCGTCACGCATACGTGCGAGCGCGAGCAGCAGCGCCTGCGCCAGGACCCGCGCGCGCGGCGCAGCCTGGAAGTGATGGCCGTGCTGCTGCGCCGCCTGGGGCAAGCCGTGCAGCGCCAGCCGGAAACGCCACCGCTGGCATTGCAGCGCCGCCTGGCCGGCTGCGGCCGGCGCCTGGAAGCGGCGCTGGGCGCCTTGCTGCCGCTGCGCCTGAACGTGGAATTCATGGACCTGGGCATGCCGCGCGCGACGCAGCTGCCGTGGCGCGACGCGGCCTTCCTGGCGCTGGGACAGGCGTGGCAAACGCTGAAGGTCAACGCTACGCCGCAGTCGCTGAGCTGGCGCCATGCGGCGCGCGTGTCGCTGGCAACGACGGCCGGCTTTCTGCTGGTCGAGGCGCTGCATATTCCCTTCGGTTACTGGGCCACCATGGCCACCTTGCTGATCCTGCAGCCATCCGTGTCGACCACCTGGCCGCGCGGCATCGAACGGGTGGCGGGCAGCGTGCTGGGCGCCGTGCTGGCCGTGCTGATCGGCCTCGTCATCCACACGCCGCTGGGCATCTCGCTGGTGGTATTTCCCCTGATCGTCGCCACCATGGCCTTGCGTCGCGTCAGCTACAGCCTGCACGTGTTGTTCATGACGCCGGCCTTCGTGCTGGTGGCCGACTATGCGGCGCCGGCCAGCGAGATGGTGTATGCGATGAGCCGCCTGGGCAACAATGTGCTGGGCTGCCTGCTGGCCCTGCTGGCCACGTTTTTCCTGTGGCCCGACCGCGAGGCGGACGACCTGGACCAGCGCCTGGCCAAGGCCGTCTCGGCCAACCTGAAATACCTGCTGGCCGTGCTGGCGGCGGGAGGACGGTGGGATAGCGCCATCGCGCGCCTGCGCCGCGAGGCGGGGCTGGCCAGCAATAACGCGGAACAAGTGTTGCAACGCCTGCGCATCGAGCGACGCCTGGACCGCAGCAGCGGCGTGGGCCTGGCGGCGCTGCGCACCTTGCCGCTGCTGCGCCGCGTGGCGGGCAGCACGGCGCGCATCAGCCTGAGCCCGCAGGCCGAGCCGGCGCCGCCCGAATTGCAACGGTGGATCGCCGCCGTCAGCGGGGAAATCGATGCCTTGTTGCGCGGCGAAGCCGATGCCGGCGCGCCTGGTCCGTGCATCGCCGACAGCCTGACGCCGCTGCAAGCCGATGCCGTGGCCCAGGTGCAACTGCTGCGCGGCTTGCTGCGCGAGCATGTGCTGGCGCTGGAGAACGGCGCGCGCTGAGCGCCTCGCGCCGCGGCGTTTTTTCGCCGTGGTATGGCCGCTCGGCCGGCTGCGCCCGCAACCGGCCTCTACTGCTGCGGCGCCGATATTGTATAGACGTTTTATGCGCCGCAATCTCTCCAAATGCCACATTCCATGGGCTTTCCCGATATATTTTCAAAAGTGAAAATTTATCTGATGGAAACGTTGACTCTAAAATAAGTGCGGTCTATATTCGATTTTGCAGGATGTAAATTATATAAAGTAATAAGCATCGCACTGCAGATGGCATTTTTTTCAAGTCAATCGAAAGGTAGAAAATGTTTAAGAAGATCGCACTTTTCCTGTTCGCCCTCGGTGTCAGCGCGTCCTATTCGGTGGGGGCGGCCGGCACCAGCTTGAGTGATTGCCAGCGCGAGTGCTTTGGCGCCTTTACGGATTGCATGGATTCCGGTCATTCCAATACCACATGCAAGGCATTGTTAAATGCATGCAAGGCCGAATGCGCCTTGAATTAAGAAAACTGGGTTTGCAGGGGGAACAATCGCCCCGGCTTGGAAGTAACGACGTCAAGGTGGCTTCATGATGCAAAAGAAAATTAAAACCATCGCCATGTATGGCTTGATCCTGGCCGCCGGCCTGGGCAGCGGTTATGGCCTGTCCTTGTTGCCCGGCTTGTTCAAATCGAATTACACCGAGGGCAATTACGCCGCGTATTTCCCGAATGCCCAGGCCAAAGTGGTGCTGTACGGTACGGACTGGTGCGGCTATTGCGCCAAGACGCGCGCGTACTTCAAGGAAAACAAGATCGACTTCGTCGATCTCGATATCGAGAAATCGCCGGAAGCGAAAAAAGCCCATGAAGAACTCGGCGGTGGCGGCGTGCCCGTGGTGTTGATCGGCAACCGCAAGATCCAGGGTTTCAATACGGGCGCGCTGGAAGCGGCGCTGAAAAAAATCTGACTCACGGATGGCGCGTAAGAGACGGCGCGCCATGGCTGTTGCTCATCGTCTGACATTTCTACAAAGGAGTACCGATGTTTAAGAAGCTGGGTTTCTTTTTGTTTGCCATGGGCGTCAGCGCCTCGTATGCGATCGCCGGCGGCGGCGAGCCGGAATGCTATTTGCAATGCGATGATGGGCTGGACCAGTGCATGACGGATCATCCGAAGTCGCCAGGCGCCTGCACCAAGATCCATCAGATGTGCTACGACCGCTGCGATCCGTACTTGCCGTAAATTTGCCGTCAATGATGATTGCCGGCCTGCCCGTATCCTGGCCAGGCTGGCATAGGCGGCTTATCCCCGCGTGCGGTCATGCCGCCACAGCACGTCGCTGCCGCCGGCAAAGCGGTTGAGCACGCGCGACAGCACGAACAGCAGGTCCGACAGGCGGTTCACGTATTGGCGCGGATGCTCGTGCAGGGGTTCCGCATTGGCCAGCGCGACGATGCTGCGTTCGGCGCGGCGGCACACGGTGCGGCACACGTGCGCCTGCGAGGCGGCACGCGAGCCGGCCGGCAGGATGAATTCACTCAAGGCGGGCAAGTCCGCATTGTATTTCGCCAGCAGCTCGTCGAGGCGCAGCACGTGCTCTTCCTTGATCAGCTGGTAGCCGGGGATGCAGATTTCTCCGCCCAGGTCGAACAGGTCGTGCTGGATGGCCACCAATTCCTCGCGCAAGGCGTCGGGCATGGCTTCGCACAGCAGCAAGCCGATATGCGAGTTCAGTTCGTCCACGTCGCCCATGGCGTGGATGCGGACATTGTCCTTGCTGGTGCGGCTGCCGTCGCCCAGGCCGGTGCTGCCATTGTCGCCCGTGCGCGTGGCGATTTTCGAAAGTCGGTTGCCCATGATGTCGATCCTGTAAAGAAGAATGGGGGCAGCATACGACACTGCGCGCCGCCTGGCCGCGGATTTGCGGGCAAATCGGACAAAAAATGCGCTGCGCGCCACTTTTGTGCTTACAATCGTTGCACGCCCATGTCCATTTGCCCCCATCTTATGCTCAATGCCGCCCCTGAATCCGGATTGACCGCCGCGCGCCAGCAAGCCGTCGTCGCGGCCCTGCTGGCCGTGCTGCCGGCCCGCTGTGTGCTGTCCGATGCGGAAGACACGCGCCCGTATGAATGCGATGGCCTGGCCGCCTACCGCCAGTTGCCGATGGTGGTGACCTTGCCGGACACGGAAGAACAGGTCATCGCCATCCTCGGCGTCTGCCGCGAACTTGGCGTGCCGATCGTGCCGCGCGGCGCGGGCACGGGCCTGTCGGGCGGCGCCTTGCCGATCGCCGACGGCGTGGTGCTGTCGACGGCGCGCCTGAACCGCATCGTGCGCCTCGATGCGTATGCGCGCACGGCCGTGGTGCAGCCGGGCGTGCGCAACCTGGCCATTTCCGAAGCGGCGGCGCCCTACGCGCTGTACTACGCGCCCGATCCCTCGTCGCAGATCGCCTGCAGCATCGGCGGCAACGTGGCGGAAAACTCGGGCGGCGTGCATTGCCTGAAGTACGGACTGACGGTGCACAACGTGCTGCGCGTGCGGGTCGTCACCATCGATGGCGACGTGCTGGAACTGGGCGGCGAGTGCCTCGATGCGCCCGGTCTCGACCTGCTGGCCGTCTTCATCGGCTCTGAAGGCATGCTGGGCATCGTCACGGAAGTGACGGTGAAACTGATACCGAAACCGGCCACGGCGCGTGTCATCATGGCGTCCTTTGACGACGTCGTCACGGGCGGCAATGCGGTGGCCAACGTGATCGCCGCCGGCATCATCCCGGCCGGACTGGAAATGATGGACCAGACCTCGTCGCGCATGGTCGAACCGTTCGTCAAGGCCGGCTACGACATCGACGCGGCGGCCATCTTGCTGTGCGAAGCGGACGGCACGCACGAGGAAGTGGAAGAGGAAATCGCCCGCATGACGGCCGTGCTGGAAGGGGCGGGCGCCAGCGCCATCGCCGTGTCGCAGTCGGAAGCGGAGCGCATGAAATTCTGGTCCGGCCGCAAGAACGCCTTTCCCGCCGCCGGGCGCATCTCGCCCGATTACTACTGCATGGACGGCACCATCCCGCGAAAAAAACTGGCCGAGGTCCTGACCGGCATCGCCGGCATGGAAACGACGCATGGCTTGCGCTGCGCGAATGTGTTCCATGCGGGCGACGGCAATCTGCACCCGCTGATCCTGTTCGACGCCAACGTGCCCGGCGAATTCGAACGTGCCGAAGCGTTTGGCGCCGACATCCTGGCCCTGTGCGTGGCCGTCGGCGGCACCATCACGGGCGAACATGGCGTGGGCATGGAAAAGATCAATTCCATGTGCGTGCAATTTACGCGCGCCGAACTCGATGCCTTCTTTGCCGTCAAGCGCGCCTTCGATCCCCACGCCTTGCTCAACCCGGACAAGGCGATTCCCACTTTGAACCGCTGCGCCGAATTCGGCAAGATGCATGTGACGGCGGGGTGCCTGCCGTTCGCCAACCTGCCCCGTTTTTAACCGCCGGAGACTCCTTTGCAAGCGATCATGGAACAATTCAGGCAGCAGATCCAGGCCGCCGGCGCGGCGGGCGAGCCCTTGCGCCTGCGCGGCGGCGGCACGAAAGACTGGTATGGCCAGCGACTCGATGGCGAGGTGCTCGACACGCGCGCGTATGCGGGCATCATCGACTATGAACCGACGGAACTGGTGATCACGGCCCGCTGCGGCACGCCGCTGGCCGAGATCGAGGCGGCGCTGGCCGCGCGCAAGCAGATGCTGGCCTTCGAGCCGCCGCACTTCGGCCACGGCGCCACGGTCGGCGGCGTCGTCGCCAGCGCGCTGTCCGGGCCGCGCCGGGCCAGCGCGGGCGCGCTGCGTGATTTCGTGCTGGGCGCCGTGCTGATGGATGGCCATGGCGAGCGCCTGGCCTTCGGCGGGCAGGTCATGAAGAACGTGGCCGGCTACGATGTCTCGCGCCTGCTGGCGGGCTCCCTGGGCACCCTGGGCCTGATCCTGGAAGTGTCGCTGAAGGTGCTGCCCTTGCCGCTGCGCGAAGCGACCTTGCGCCTGGAGTGCGCGGAAATCGCCGCCTTGCGCATGCTCAATGAATGGGCGGGCAAGCCGCTGCCGATATCGGCCAGCTGCTGGCATGACGGCGTGTTGACGGTGCGCTTGTCCGGCGCCGAGGCGGCCGTGTCGGCGGCGCTGCGCGCGCTGGGCGGCGAAGTGCTGACAGCCGAAGACGCGGCCGCCTTCTGGGTGTCCGTGCGCGAACAGACGCACGCTTTCTTCGCGGGCGCCGGCAGCCTGTGGCGCCTGTCGCTGCCGCCGCACGCCAGCGCCATGATACTGAAAGGGCGCCAGCTGATCGAGTGGGGCGGGGCGCAGCGCTGGCTCAAGCTCGATGGCGACGCCGATGCGGACGGCGCCCGGCACATCCGCCAGGCCGTCGCTGCCTCGGGCGGCCACGCCACCCTGTTCCGCGGCGGCGACAAGGCCGTGGGCGTGTTCCATCCGCTGGCGCCGGCCGTTGAAAAAATCCACCAGCGCCTGCGGCAGGCTTTCGACCCGGCCGGCATCTTCAACCCGCACAGAATGACTTGAGCGCATGCAAACCAATCTCGCCGATTTCATCAAGAATACGCCGGCAGGCGACGAAGCCGAAGCCATCCTGCGCGCCTGCGTGCATTGCGGCTTTTGCACGGCCACCTGTCCCACCTACCAGTTGCTGGGCGATGAACTCGATGGCCCGCGTGGCCGCATCTACCTGATCAAGCAGGTGCTCGAAGGCGCGCCCGTCACGGCCAAGACGCAGACGCACCTGGACCGCTGCCTGACCTGCCGCAATTGCGAGTCGACCTGCCCCTCCGGGGTGCAGTACGGGCGCCTGGTCGACATCGGCCGCAACGTCGTCGAGCAGCGCGTGCAGCGCCCCTTGCGCGAGCGGGCGCTGCGCTTCGCCCTGAAGGAAGCCTTGCCGCGCCGCTGGCTGTTTAAGCCCGTGTACAAGGCGGGACAGGCGCTGCGGCCGCTGCTGTCGAAAGGCTTGCAGGACAAATTGCGCCCGGGCGCCGCCGCCGGCGCATGGCCCGCGCGCCGGCACGCGCGCACCATGCTGCTGCTCGACGGCTGCGTGCAGCCGGCCATGTCGCCCAACATCAACGCGGCCACGGCGCGCGTGTTGGACGCCCTGGGCGTGCAGCTGGTTGTCGCGCCGAAGGCCGGCTGCTGCGGCGCGCTGCGCCATCACCTGAACGACCAGGAAGCGGCGCTGGACGACATGCGCCGCAATATCGACGCCTGGTGGCCTTACGTAGACTGCGTGGACAGCGCCGAGGCCATCGTCATGACGGCGTCCGGCTGCGGCGCCACCGTCAAGGAATACGGCCACCTGCTGGCGCACGACGCGCAGTATGCGGAGAAGGCGCGGCGCATCGCCGCACTGACGCGCGATCTGTCCGAGATCATGCCGGCGTTTGAAAACGAGCTGGTGGCGCTGCTGCAAGGGCGCATCGGCAAGCGGGTGGCGTACCACCCGCCTTGCACCCTGCAGCATGGCCAGCAGGTGCGCGGCAAGGTGGAGCAGGTGCTGCGCGCCGTCGGCGTCGATGTGCGCCTGTGCGCCGACAGCCATCTGTGCTGCGGCTCGGCGGGCACGTACTCGATCCTGCAACCGGCGCTGTCGCAGCAGCTGCGCGACAACAAGGTGGCGAACCTGGAAGCGTGCGAGCCGCAGATGATCGTGTCGGCCAATATCGGCTGCCTGAGCCACCTGCAGTCGGGCACGCAGACGCCCGTGCGGCACTGGATCGAGTTGATCGACTCGGCCTTGACGTCCGTCAAATAGGCGTTTCGCTGTACTGCGCGATGCGCCACTGCGGCGCCGGGATGAAATTGTTCGCCCACTCCAGCACGGCGTCGGCCGGCATGGGGCGGGCGATGCCGTAGCCTTGCGCCAGGTCGCAGCCCAGCTGGATCAGGCGCGCGCCATGTTCGACGCTTTCCACGCCTTCGGCGATCACCGTCAGGCTGAAGGAACGGGCCAGGCCGATGACGGCCCGCACCAGGTGCAGGTCGTCGCGGTCGTTGAGCATGTTGCGCACGAAGCTTTGGTCGATCTTGACGATGTTCGCCGGCAGGCGTTTTAAATAGGACATCGACGAGTAGCCGGTGCCGAAATCGTCGAGGGCGAAGGTGATGCCCAGCGCCTGGCAGGCGCGGATGATGCGGCGCACGTCCTCGATGTCGTGCAGGGCCGACGATTCGAGGATTTCCAGTTCCAGCATGCTGGCGCGCACGCCGGGAAATTCGCCGAGGATGCTTTCCAGGCGCGAGACGAAGTCGGGTTGCTGGAAGTGGCGCGCCGCGATATTCACGCTGACCACCCAATGCTTGCCTGCCGCGCTCCAGCGCTGCATCTGCCACAGGGCCTGGCGCAGCACCCATTCGCCGATGTCGATGATCAGATCCGTCTGTTCCACCAGCGGCAGGAATTGCGCCGGCGCCAGCACGCCGCGGCGCGGATGCTGCCAGCGCAACAGCGCCTCCATGCCCACCACCGTGCCGGCGCGCATGTTCACCTTGGGCTGGTAGTACAGCCGCAGTTCGCCATTGATCAGGGCCTGGCGCACTTCCGTGCGCTGGTTGTGGTGGGTGCGCACTTCTTCATCGAGATTGGTGTCGAAGAAATGATACTGGTTGCGTCCCGTCAGTTTTGCCTGGTAGACGGCGTGGTCGGCGTGGCGCAGCAGGCTTTCCGTATTCAAGTCCTTGCCCGCGTAGACGGCGATGCCGACACTGGCCGTCATGTGCAGCGCCTGCTGGTCGCACTGGTAGGGGCGGCTCAGTTCCTGCATCAATTGGGTGATGTTCTGTTCGATGCTGGCGATGCTGGCCTGGCCGCACAGCAGCATGACGAATTCATCGCCCCCCAGGCGCGCCGCATAATGGACCTGGCCCGTAAAGCCGTGCAGGCGGCCGGCCACCTGCTTGAGGATTTCATCGCCCGCCTCGGCGCCGTAGCGGTCGTTGATGGCCTGGAAGTGGTCGAGGTCGAACAGGCAGACGGCCAGCAGGCGCTGGCGTTCGCGCGCGAGGAACAGTTCCTGTTCGAAGCGGGCGGCCAGCGCGGCACGGTTGGGTAAGCCCGTCAGCACGTCATTGTAGTTTTGCCACGACAGCTTTTGCAGCGCCTGCTGCATGTGCACGGTTTCGTTCAGCTGTTCGCCCAGCTGGCGCTGGCTGGTCTTCAACGAGTTCAACAATTGTTCGATATCGCCGGCCATGCCGTTGAACGACTGCGACACGGCTAGCGCCTCGGGCGTGGCGCCGGCGGCCAGGCGCACGGCAAAGTTGCCTTCGCGGAAGCGGTCGGTCGCGTGCACGAAACGCGCCAGCAGCTTGCGGTGCGACGCCAGGATCAAGCCCAGCAGGAGGAAGACCAGCACGATATTGATGGTGCTGAGAACGGCCTGCTCGCGCACCCTGTGCCACACCTGCGCCAGGGGCAGGCTGGGCGTGTAGTGCAGGTCGAGGATGCCATCGCCGCCGTCCGGCAGCGCCACGGTCAGGCGGCTGCGGATGGCCGTGATGCCGGCCAGGCGCGCGAACCAGGCCGGCGCGCCGTCGGCCAGGGTGTCGGCCAGTTTGCCGTCGGCCAGCACCTCGACGTGCCCGCCAGCCGTGTCCCAGCGCGCGGAGGCGAGACTGCGGTTCAGCGGCAGGGCGCTGCGCAGCACTTGCCGCACGCTGTCGTGCACCGCCAGCCGGTCCGCGTGCACGGCCAGCGGCAGCACGCTATTGGCCAGGAACAGGTCGAGTTGCCGCGCTTCGCTCTGGTAGCGCGCATTGGCCAGCGCCGTTTCCGTACCGAGCAGGGCGTGATAGCGAACGGCGGAAACGGCGAGTATCAGGAAGAAAATAGGAGTGAAGAGGCGGGAATACATGCCCATCCGCATCCATGACGATATTATTTTCCCAAAGACTGGCATCGTTTTTTGATCGATATCTGCAAATAATTATGCAAACATTATCACCGAAATTTGCTATTGGAAACACAATATTGATATCAAGCATGAAATAAATGCGGATAGCTTGATTTCGGCGATTATTGTTTTTAATCAAATCGTTGAATCGCTATTCCTGTAGCAATTGCCGAATGTCGGCCGCCAGGCTGGCCGGCTTGCTGGTCGTCGCATAGCGGCGAAACACGCTGCCATCCTTGCGCACCAAAAACTTGGTGAAATTCCATTTGATCGACTGCGTGCCCAAGATGCCGGGCGCCGCCTGTTTTAAATGCGCAAACAGGGGATGGGTGTGCGGGCCATTCACGTCGATCTTGGCAAACAGGGGAAAGGTGACGCCGAAGTTTTTTTCGCAAAAGGCGCCGATCTGTGCGTTCGAGCCCGGTTCCTGCTGGCGGAATTGATTGCAGGGAAAACCCAGCACGACCAGGCCCTGCTCGTGGAATTCGCGGTACAGCGCTTCGAGCCCCTGGTATTGCGGCGTGAAACCGCAGGCGCTGGCCGTGTTGACGATCAGCAGTACCTTGCCCCTGTATTGCGCCAGGTCGATCGGCGCGCCGTCCAGCGCCTCGGCCTGGAAATCGTGGATGCTGCTCATGTCAGAGGAGTCCCAGTGTGGTGGCGCCCGTTTGCGGGGCCGGTTCCGGCGCCATTGCGCCCTTGAGTTTGATCGCCAGGCGCAGGTCGTTGACGGAGTCCGCATTGCGCAGCGCGTCTTCATGGCTGATGGCGCCCGCTTCATGCAGGTCGAACAGGGCCTGGTCGAAGGTTTGCATGCCATGTTCGTGCGATTTCTTCATCAGTTCCTTGATCTCGTGCACCTGGCCTTTGAAGATCAGGTCGCTCATCAGCGGCGAGTTGAGCAGGATTTCCAGCGCCGCCTTGCGCCCGCCGCCTTCCTTGTTGGGGATCAGGCGCTGCGAAATCATGCCCTTCAAATTCAGCGACAGATCCATCAGCAGCTGCTGGCGCCGCTCTTCGGGGAAGAAATTGATGATGCGGTCGAGCGCCTGGTTGGCATTGTTCGCGTGCAAGGTCGCCAGGCACAGATGGCCCGTCTCGGCGAATGCAATGGCGTGGTCCATCGTGTCGCGGTCGCGGATTTCGCCGATCTGGATCACGTCGGGCGCCTGGCGCAGGGTGTTTTTCAGGGCCGTGGCCCAGTCGTCCGTATCGACGCCCACTTCGCGCTGCGTGACGATGCAGTTGCCGTGCGGATGGATGAATTCCACGGGGTCTTCGATGGTGATGATGTGGCCATGGCTGTGCGCGTTGCGGTGGCCCACCATGGCGGCCAGGGTGGTCGACTTGCCGCAGCCCGTGGCGCCCACCATGATGACGAGGCCCCGTTTGCTCATCACGATGTCTTGCAGAATGGCGGGTAAACCGAGTCCCTCCAGGGTGGGGATGGCGGTATTGATCAACCGCAAGACCATACCTGCCTGGCCCATCTGCACGAAGGCGGAGACGCGGAAACGCCCCAGTCCTTCCGGGCTGATGGCGAAATTGGCTTCGCGGCTGGACTCGAACTCGGCCGCCTGGCGCGCGTTCATGACGGCGCGCACGTAGCCGGCCGCCTGTTGCGCGGTGAGCGCGCCGCCCGCCAGCGGCGTCAGCTTGCCGTCGAGCTTGATGGCGGCGGGAAAGCCGGCCGTGATGAACAGGTCGGAGCCGCCTTGTGCGCGCATCTGCGCCAGCAGCGCGTGCATGGCGCCATAGTGTTCGTGCGTCGTCTGCATGGCTTATCCGGGGAAGTTTTCAGGCGACTTGGCGGCCGATCGGGCCGTTTCCGCCGAGATCGTGCCGCGCCGCACCAGGTCGGCGAGGCACTGGTCCAGCGTCTGCATGCCCACGTTGCTGCCCGTCTGGATGGCCGAATACATCTGCGCCACTTTCGCTTCGCGGATCAGGTTGCGCACGGCCGGCGTGGCCAGCATGATTTCATGGGCGGCCACGCGGCCCGCGCCGTCCTTGGTTTTGAGCAAGTTCTGCGAGATGACGGCTTGCAAGGATTCGGACAGCATGGCGCGCACCATTTCCTTTTCCTCGGCGGGAAAGACGTCGATGATGCGGTCGATCGATTTGGCCGCCGACGAGGTGTGCAGGGTGCCGAACACGAGGTGGCCCGTCTCGGCCGCCGTCAAGGCCAGGCGGATGGTTTCCAGGTCGCGCAATTCGCCCACCAAAATCACGTCCGGGTCTTCGCGCAGGGCCGAGCGCAGCGCGTTGCTGAACGAATGCGTGTGCGAACCCACTTCGCGCTGGTTGATCAGGCATTTCTTCGGTTCATGCACGAACTCGATCGGGTCTTCGATGGTCAGAATGTGGTGATTCAGGCGCTCGTTGACGTGGTTCACCATGGCCGCCAGGGTGGTCGACTTGCCCGAACCCGTCGGGCCCGTCACCAGCACGAGGCCCCGCGGACGCATGGCCAGCTCGCCGAAGATGCGCGGCGCGTTCAGGTCTTCCAGGGTCAGCACCTTCGATGGAATCGTGCGCAGCACGGCCGAGGCGCCGCGTTCCTGGTTGTAGGCGTTGACGCGGAAGCGGGCCAGGCCGGGAATTTCGAACGAGAAATCGCATTCCAGCGCTTCTTCATACGCCTTGCGCTGGCTGTCGTTCATGATGTCGTAGATCATGCCGTGCACTTCCTTGTGCTCGAGCGGCGCCACGTTCAGGCGGCGCACGTCGCCGTTGACCCGTATCATCGGCGGCAGGCCGGCAGACAGGTGCAGGTCGGAAGCCTTGTTGCTGACGGAGAAAGCGAGTAGTTCGGAGATGTCCATTTATAATCCCTGTGCCTGCATTGATGGGCTGGCGCACCGTGCCGCCGCCCCTATACACTAGAAAATGATTATGTCCACAATCGAACAGAACTTGCAAGCCGTGCGCGACAGTATTGCGCAGGCGGCCCTGGAGGCGCGGCGCGCCCCTGGTGACGTGACCCTGCTGGCCGTCTCGAAAACCTTCGGCGCGGACGCCGTGCTGGCAGCCATGCGCGCGGGCCAGGCGGCGTTCGGCGAAAACTATCTGCAGGAAGCGCTCGACAAGATCGCCTTTGTGAAGGAGGCCGCGCCGCAGCACGCTCCGGCATGGCACTTCATCGGCCCCATCCAGAGCAACAAGACGCGCCCCATCGCCGAACATTTTGACTGGGTGCATACGGTGGAACGGGAAAAGATCGCCGCGCGCCTGTCCGGGCAGCGCCCGGCCGGCTTGCCGGACTTGAATATCTGCCTGCAAGTCAATATCAGCGGCGAAGCCAGCAAGAGCGGCGTGACGCCGGCTGACTTGCCGGCGCTGGCGCATGCCGTGGCGCGGCTGCCCCGTCTGCGCCTGCGCGGCCTGATGGCCATTCCCGAGCCGGAAACGGATGTCGCCCTCCAGCGCCGGGCCTTTGCGCAATTGCGCGCGCTGTACGAACAATTGAAGGCGGACGGGCTGGCGCTCGACACCCTGTCGATGGGCATGTCGGCCGACTTGCGCGCCGCCGTGCTGGAAGGCGCCACCATCGTGCGCGTGGGCAGCGCCATTTTCGGTTCCCGCCATTATTCCTAACTAATAGAAAGAATCACCATGACGACAGAATTGAACATCGCCTTCGTGGGCGGCGGCAACATGGCGGCGGCCCTGATCGCCGGCCTGGCAGGCAAGCTGACCCTGGGCGGCAACATCCACGTGATCGACCCGCATGCGCCCGCGCTGGAAAAACTGCAGGCGCAGTTCGGCGTCACGACGGCGCCAGCGGCCGGCGACGCGCTGCGCGGCGTGGACGTGATCGTGCTGGCCGTCAAGCCGCAAAGCATGCGCGAGGTGGCGGCGCAATTGCTGCCCTTCCTCGACGGGGAGCGGGCGCCATTGATCCTGTCGATCGCGGCCGGCATCCGCGCCGCGGATCTGTCGCGCTGGCTCGGTGATTATCGCGCCATCGTGCGCTGCATGCCGAACACGCCGGCCCTGATCGGCATGGGCATCACGGGCATGGTGGCCAGCGACGGCGTGAGCGAGGAACAGAAAAAAATGGCGGACGCCATCCTGCGCGCCGTCGGCCAGACCGTCTGGCTGGCTGACGAAGCGAAGATCGACCCCGTGACGGCCGTGTCCGGCAGCGGTCCCGCCTACGTGTTTTACTTTATCGAAGCGATGCAGCAGGCCGCCGCCGAGCTGGGCTTGACGCCGGAGCAGGGCACGCAGCTGGCCATTGCCACGTTTACGGGCGCGGCGCAACTGGCGGCGAACTCCAGCGAGCCCGTGTCGCTGCTGCGCGAGCGGGTCACGTCGAAAGGCGGGACGACGTATGCGGCGCTCACCAGCATGGAAGAGAGCGGCGTGAAGGCGGCCATCGTCAAGGGCATCAAGGCGGCCGCGCAGCGCGGACGCGAGATGGGAGACGAGCTGGGCAAATAAGTTCGGCTTACATCACCTTCACGGCGCGGCCGATGTAAAGCACCGGCCCCGTCGGCCGGCCCGTGGGTGAGCCCGTCTCCGGTTCCAGCGTGATTTCAAACAGCTGTTCCGGCTGCAGCGGCGGCAGCTTGTCCAGGGTCAGCTTGAGGCTCTGCCCCGGCTTGACCAGGCCCAGCGAGACAGGCGCGCCCCAGTCCTTGCCCTTGGTCCAGAATTGCAGCGCTTTTTGTTGCGGCACGGCCGTCGGCCCCAGCGGGATCAGGCTCAGGTCGCGGTTCTTGCCGCCGCGTCCGCCCGCCTGCACGATCCAGCCCGGCGATTTATCCTGCGGCGCCACCAGCACCACCAGGTAGCCGGGTCCGCTTGGCGCTTGCAGCTGCACGCTCACCAGCACGGCCAGCGCGGCCGTGGCCGCCAGCCCGCCGCCGGCCAGCACTCGCCAGAAGGCCAGGCTGTTCCACCACGCCCGCCAGCCGCCCGCCTGCCGCACGGCCGATGGCGTCAACAGGCTGGCGCTGATGCGCGGCCACAGTTGCGCGGACGGTGTTGCGGGCGGCGCCAGCGTCGTCAAGGGCAGCAGACGCCGTTCCCAGGCATCGACGGCGTCGCGCAAGGCGGCGTCGCGCGGCAGGCGCTGCTCCACTTTCGTACGCTCGGCCAGCGCCAAGGTGCCCAGCACGTATTCGCTGGCCAGCCGTTGCAATTGCTCGTCGCTATCGATCATCCCATGCACTCCCGCAAGGCGGCCAGGCCCCGCTTGACCCATGCCTTGACGGTGCCCAGCGGCGCTTGCAGGCGCTGCGCAATTTCACTGTGGGAACAGCCATCGACATAGGCGTACAGGATGCTGTTGCGCTTGGGTTCGTCCAGGTGGCCGAGGCAATCGTGCAGCTTGCCCATGTTCGCCTGCAGGGCGTAGGCGTCCGAGGTGGCGTCGGCATCGTCGCCTTGGCGTTGGTGCAGCAGGGTTTCCACGGTATCCTCGTCGGCCGATACTTCATGCGCGCGGGCGCGCGCCACGTTCAGCGCCTGGTGCCGCACCACCACATAGATCCAGCCCTTGCCGCTGCCGCGCGTGGCGTCGAAACTGCCGGCGCGGCGCCAGATATTCAGGAAGGCGTCGTGCAGCACGTCTTCGGCCAGTGCCCGCTGGCGCACGATGCGCAGGGCCACGCCCAGCAGGTAGCGGCTTTCCTGTTGGTACAGGCCGTGCAATGCCTGCTGTTCGCCCCGGGCGCAGGCGCGCAGGGCGGCATCGTAATCGTAAGGGGCGGCTTGGGCTGGCAAGGTTGGCGCAATCGTCAAGAGTGAACGGTTAGCAAGTTTTTCATGCCAAGTATAGGCCAGAAACCCGCTTGCCAACCGTTGTTTTCCTGTTTTACAACGCCTAGCAAAACCGTAGCGAGCGGAAGGGAGAGGTGGCTAAGAAGCGCAACCGTACTCTAGTACGGTGAGCATCGCAGGCCGCCTATCACGACGCGCAGTAGGTTCTGATAGGTGTGTTCATGCGGCTTTCCAGAAGATATAATCGGCTTGATAGGGCACCCATTGCTTGACGCCAACGGTGTCCATGCCGCAGGGGCTGCTGGGCGCCACGCCGCCGCTGGTGGCCACGCGCTGGATGTAGCTGACGCCCTGCATGGCGCCGCTGCCGGTGGCCGGGTTGGCTTTTACCAGCTGATACGGGATGTTGCCCGCGCCGGCCGGCGCCACGGCCACTTGCGTCGCCGTCACTTTCGAGCCGTCCAGGCTGGCCCAGGTGGCGGGTGGGCCGGCATACGTGCCCACTTGCATGCCACCGCGGTCGTTCAAGGCCGCGTCCGGCCCCACGAAGACCCATTCATGGCCCGTCATGTCTTTTTTCGCCTTGCATTCGTAGGCGATCTTGCCCACGCCCACCGTCTGCATGGCGACTTGGTGGCCATCGGGCACCTTGACGGCGTTCGGCAATTGTTCCTGCGAATAGCGGGCGCTCATGGGGGCGCAGGCGGCCACGAGCAGGGCGGCGCACAGTACGGTGAGTGTAGGGGCGGTATGGCGTGGGGCGATGGTGGCAAGCATGGCGAACTCCTGGTAGTTGGCTCAACCGGCTGGTTGATACCATTACTACGCATGGGCCGGCCATTTGGATGCAGCCAGATAAAAATAGTTTACGGCGGCGTGTCTTTCTTGCTGAACCGCCGCGACAGCGCCAGCACGACGGGCAGGGCGGTCGTCGCGTGCTTGAGCAGCGCGCCGCTGGCCCGCAACAGCGGCAGGATGCGGCGCGGACGCACCAATGCCAGGCCCAGCACGGCGCCCCCCAGCATCAGGGGAATTTTAAAACGCGTGGCCAGGGTGTGGCGCAAGTTGCCGCCCGTTAGCGGTTCCAGCAACTGGCGCGTCTGCACGCCCAGGGCCAGGCGCTGCAGCGCGCATTCGGCCAGCAGCGCGTCGCGCCGCTGCGCCAGGCTGGCGGCCGTGTGGACATGCGACAACTTGGTGGGATGCGTGGTCATGGCCGCTCCGCTCCCCGGCGCGCCAGCAGTTGCAGCTCGTCCAGGTCTTTGTTCAGTTCGGAAAGTGTGAAGGACAGCAGTTTCGGCTTGCTGCGGAAGCTGGCGCGCACGCCCAGCAGGGTGGCGATGGCGGCGCCGATGAAGACGGCGGCCGTGATGGCGATGGCGGCGATGCGGTGCGTGTCCCAGAATAAGACGATGACGAGGAACACGATCAAGACGAGGCCGACAAACAGGCACAACAGTGCCAGCATGGCCAGTGCCAGATAGGACAGGAAGCGCAGCGACTCTTCTTCCATTTCCACGGCCGCCAGGGCCAGACGGGTCTGGACGATGGCGGCGAGGGTCGCTGCGACTTGGGCGACATGGTGCAGGATAGCCATATGCTGCCTTTCGCGTCAGGGGAGACGGCTTGCGCCGTCGGTGCTAGCTAGCGGCGTGACGAGGAAAGCAGCAGGCCGAACAGCACGCCCACGACGGCGCCCGCGCCGACGGCTTTCCATGGGTTGTCCTGCACGTATTCGTCGGTGGCCTTGGCCGCCTTCTTGGTGCGTTCGAGCAAGTCTTCTTCCAGCTTGATCAAGTCTTTCTTGGCCGTTTCCAGGGTGGCGATGAACTTGTCCTTGACGGCCTTGACACTCTCGCCCGTCTGATCCTTGGCGCCATCGAGCCAGCCTTCCGCTTCATTGATGACGGTTTTCAAGTCGCCGACCAGTTTGTCGCGCGCCTTGTCGGCGTCGGCGAGGATGTTGTCGCTGCTGGATTTTCCGGTATGTATCGAGCTCATGTATTACCTCATGGAAGTGAAACTGCACAGTGAAATACCAGTGTAGGCAGCTGCGGCCAGGCGGGGCTTGCGCCGCCTCAAGGGCTGCTACGGCGCATGAATCATTGCTTAACGGAACGCAAAGTCCAGTACCACGCCCGCAAACACCGCTGCTCCTAGCCAGTTATTATGCCGGAATGCCGCAAAACACGGCATCCGCTCGCGTGCGCGGATCAGGGTGTAGTGGTAAACGGCGCAGCCGGCCGCCACCAGCAAGCCCGCGACGTACCAGTAGCGCAAGCCCAGGTACCAGCCGCATGCCAGCCACAGCAGCAGGAAAACGGCATAGCAGAACATGACGATGGCCACGTCGTAGCGGCCGAAAGTGATGGCCGACGTCTTGATGCCGATTTTTAAGTCGTCGTCGCGGTCGACCATCGCATACTCCGTGTCGTAGGCAACGGCCCAGAAGACATTGCCCAGCAGCAGTAGCCAGGCGACGACGGGCACGGCATCCGTGATGGCCGCAAAGCCCATGGGGATGCCGAAGCCGAAGGCGATGCCCAGGTAGGCTTGCGGGATGGCAAAGAAGCGCTTGAAATAGGGATAGGTGCCGGCGATGATGACGGCGGCCACGGACAATTGCCTGGTCAGCGCATTCAGGGGCAGGATCAGGCAAAAGGCCAGCACGGTGAGCACGCCGGCCACGGCCAGCGCTTCCTTGCCGCTGATGCGTCCGCTGGTGATGGGACGCTCGGCCGTGCGCTTGACGAACTTGTCGATATCCTGGTCGGCGTAGTCGTTGATGGCGCAGCCTGCCGAGCGCATCAGGAAAGTGCCGAGGGTAAAGATGAGCAGCAGCCGCCAGTCCGGCACGCCCTGCTGCGCCAGCCATAGCGCGCACAGGGTGGGCCACAGCAGCAATACGGTACCGATAGGCTTGTCCAGCCGTATCAGGCGGAAATACAGCGCCAGCTTGTTCATGGAAGACTCGATCTTGTTGAAGAGAAAGGTCGATTATCGCAAATAGTATGTCAATGTACTATTTTGCGCCTGGGGCGCTAGTCGTCGTCTTCGCACAAGGGGGTAATGCCAGGCAAGTTACAGCTGGCGATAGCCGCGCACAGGGCGTCGATGGCCGCCTTGCGCGTAAAACTCTTGCGCCACAGCATTACCACCCGGCGCGAGGGCACGGGGTCGGCGAAGGGCCGGTATGCGAGCATGCCGTCGGTGGCGTGCATATTGGCGACGGAGGCGCGCGGCAAGACCGTCAGGCCGATGCCGCTGGCCACCATGTGGCGGATGGTTTCCAATGAGGAACCTTCAAACGTGCGCTGCATGCCGTTGCCGGGCGAGGAAAAACGCGCCATCTCGGGGCACACTTCCAGTACCTGGTCGCGGAAGCAGTGGCCGTTGCCCAGCAGCAGCATGGTTTCCGATTTCAGGTCTTGCGCGGCGATTTTTGCGCGCGCCGTCCATGGATGGTGGCGCGGCATGGCGACGACGAACGGTTCGTCATACAGTGCCTGCATGGCCATGCCGTGTTCGGGCAGCGGCAGGGCCATGATGGCCACGTCCAGTTCGCCCTGGCGCAGCAATTCGAGCAGGCGAACCGTGAAGTTTTCCTGCAAGATCAAGGGCATTTGCGGTACCTGGTCTATCATGGCCTTGACCAGGGGCGGCAGCAGGTAGGGCCCGATCGTGTAGATCACGCCCAGGCGCAGGGGGCCGGCCAGCGGGTCCTTGTTTTGCTTGGCGAGTTCCTTGATGGCGGCCGTCTGTTCCAGCACGCGCTCGGCTTGCGCGATGATCTGCGCGCCCAGGGGCGTGACGGAGATTTCCGCGCCGCCCCGTTCGAACAGGACCACGCCCAATTCGTCTTCGAGTTTCTTGATGGCCACTGACAGGGTGGGCTGGGCAACGAAGCAGGCTTCGGCGGCATGGCCGAAGTGCTTCGCTCGCGCGACTGCAACGATATATTTCAGTTCAGTCAGTGTCATAGGGTGATTGAAACACAGGAAGTACTTACTTGCAATGAATGAAAGGTGGCGCAAACGTGAAACTGTGGCGCCGATGGCGTATTGTAGCGGATCGCCCCCTATAATGCGGGACCGGGCGGTGCAAGGAGAGGGCGATGGAACTGCGGATGCAGGCGCTGGAAGCGGCGATCAATTATTGGCGAGCCAGGCAGCCGGCGCGCGGCAATGAATATGCGCTGTCGCCAGCCGTCAGCCGCCTGGCCGGCGTGTATGCGCTGATGATTTATTACCGGCAAGATCACATCGCCGAAGAGGCCCTGGACCCGGCCGTCGTGGCCCTGATCGACGCCTGGCGCAGGGATGCCGGCGGCATCCAAGGCGATAGCCACGCCTGAGGGCGGCCATATTTAACCCAACAAGAGAGTGCCATGCCTGATTTTGAAAACAAACTGTGCGGTCGTGACGAACTGCGCGCCCGCGCCGCGGCGCTGCCGAAACCGGTGGTGGTGACGAACGGCGTGTTCGACATCCTGCACCGCGGCCACGTGACCTATCTGGCGCAGGCGCGCGCGCTGGGCGCCTCGCTGGTCGTTGCCGTGAATACTGATGCCTCAGTGAAACGACTGGGCAAGGGCGACGACCGTCCCCTGAACAACTGCGAAGACCGCATGGCCGTGCTGGCCGCGCTGGAAGCGGTGAGCCTGGTCGTGCCGTTCTCGCAAGACAGTGCCCTGGAAGTGGTGCAGGAAGTCCGCCCGGAAATCTATGCCAAGGGCGGCGACTACGACATGTCGGCCATTCCGGAAGGCAAGGCCGTGCTGGCATATGGCGGCCAGGCCGTGGCCATCGATTTCGAGCATGACCGCTCGACCACCAAGCTGTTGACGAAAGTGCGGGCGCAGCAGGGCTGAGGAACGTCGTCAATGTTTCCATACAGATAAAAAGACGTTACTATGAGAACTGCCAGGGCTGCGACTTCGTTGCGACAGCCCCAGCGCGTTACACCGTCTGATATGCATTGCTTGTCATAGAAAATAAATGGATCATAAAACTTCTGGGGATTGGCCACTGCCTTCCGGCGTCTGGCATGTGGATGACGAGGGCGCGTGGACCATGCAGCGCAGCGCGGACGGCCAGAACGTCTCGCCCTTGGTGAGCCATGCCGATATCGGCAAGCTGATGCTCGCGCGGCGCCTGCCCGCGGCCGCCGGCGCGCCCGTGCGGGAGTTGCCGCCCGAGTTCGCGTTCGACCCCGCGTCGGGCACGGCCTTGCAAGTGCCGCCCGACACGGCCGCCACGCCGCCCTGGGTGCCGCCCTACGGCGCTCATCCCGTCAGCGACGTGCCGCCGGCCGGCCCGGCCGGCTTGCGCCAGGCCAGCGTGCCCCTGAAACTGGCCGACCAGCGCGCGCGCGAAGAGCATGCGCAGGCCGATGCCTCGCTGCCCATGCCGCCGCCCGGCGAATACGAATTCTTTTCCGCCCGGTTCGGCACCGGCGCGCCCGCGCTGCTGGCGCTCGACCCGCGCAAGGCCGTCTTGCACGCCTGGTTGCCCGCCTCGAAACGCTGGCTGGCGCTGGACCCCGACTATGGCAGCTTGCTGGCCGAATCGGACCTGGCCCATGGCGCCTGGCGCGCCGAGCTGGTGCCGGAGTTCAATAGCGTGCTGGTCTTGCCGACCAGCCACGGCCTCGCCTGCATCCGTCCCGACGTGCCTTCGCTGACCTACGTGGTCGAGCACGTGGGCGGCGCGCCGTGCGCGGCCGCGCCCGTCTGGTTCCAGAACCGCCTGTGGGCGCCCCTGCGCGACGACGACGGCCGCCTCCGCTTCGTCAACCTGGACGCGCAACAAAAGCCGGGCAGCGACGTGCTGCTCGACGGCCTGCTTGACCTGGGCGCCGTCAGCGCGCCCGTCGCCTACAACCGCATGGCCGTCTGGCCTTGCGCCAACGGCCAGCTGCGCTTGCAGCTGCAGCCGGACGGCAACGTGGCCGCTTCGTTTACGCCGTGGCCCGAAGGACTGGTGCCGCATTTCGAATTCGGCAGCCCGTACGTGTCGCGCGATGGGGGACTGTGGCAGCTGTGCTTCGAGCGCAGCCGCGGCACCTATGTCTACGTGAAGCTGGGCGCGCAGTCCGAACGGGCCGACGCGCTGGCGCCGCGCCTGTGTTCGGGCAGCTTCAATTACCGCTTCGCCACCAAGCTGAAAACGGCGCCGTGGGAAGAGCCGGAACACGGCGACGATGGCGGCAAGAACCAGGCCGTCATGCCGCTGCTCGAATCGAATGCCGGCAACAGCGTCTTCGGCGTGAAGTTCGCCACCAGCGCCGGCCTGTCGAGCGTGCTGCGCTCGAACGAGCGCCTGGCGGCGCAGCTGGTGCAGGACGACGAGTTGCGCGAAACCGTGTTTCATACCTTCGCCGTCAGCGAACCGTGGCGCCTGCGCCTGTTTGTGCACGAAGGCACGCTGTGGGCGTATCACCCGCTGCTGTCGCGCATCGATGGCTGGGCCTTGCAGGCATGAAGGCGCGCGTCCTGATCGCGGCCTGCGCCGCTTTACTCAGTGTCAGTGCAGTCGGCGTGCAGGCGGCCGGCATCCAGCAAGCTTTTCTCGTGCAAAATTCGGGCTGGATGGAGCCGTTCTACACGGATGAGCATTCGCAGCTGAAAGCCCTGGTGGGCGCCGTGGCGCAGGCTGCCACGAGCCCGTCCGACAAAGTGTATACCCTGGCCTTCAGCCAGAGCAGCGGCAGCAATGTGTCGCCCGCGCTGATCGGGCAGGGGCAGGGCGGCGCCGGCGTGGCGGGCCAGCTGGCCCATCTCGGCCTGGCGCGCAAGAGCGGCGGCGCGCTGGCCGACACGGACTTCCAGGAAGCCGTGACAAAAACCATCACGGGCCCGTTCCAGTCCGCGTCCGGCATCGTGTGGATCTTTACCAACAATAAGAACAGCCCGAACAACGACAGCCAGACGGCCGAGCGCAACCGCGACTTTTACCGCCTGCTGCACCTGGAGCCGTCGATCACCAAGACGGTGGTGTTTCCGCTGCGCATGCCCGTGCAGGGCAAGCTGTACAGCGCCAAGGGCTTGATGGTGTATGCGCTCGCGTATGGCCAGCCGGCCTCCGAGGCCTTGACCCGCATCCTGGCCGAAGGGCGGCTGTCGCAGGTGCTGACGCGCCCGCCCGCGCGCTTGAAACCGGTGGACCAGGATGCCGTGCGCATCGTGCCCCAGTCCGTCAAGAACAGCGCCAATGTGCACGCCAGCCTGGACCGCGACGGGCGCACCATCGTGCTCGACGTCGATGCGGCCAAGCTGGTGCCGCAAGTGGTGTTGCAGGCATCCTTGCAAAACATGTTTTTCCCGTACGTGATCGACAGCGCCAGGGTGCACGCCAGCCTGGCCGGGCAGGACGCGCCCCTGCACGTCGCGCCCGATCAGATCCGCCAGCTGCAGCCGGGCGCCAGCCAGTCCGTGCAAGTGCAGTTCGCGCTGCCGATGGCGCAGATCCCGTCGCCGTGGTCGGCGCAGGCGATCGCCGCCATGGGCAAGCAGGTGCTGTTGCCGATGCGGGCGCAGGTGGGCCTGTCGGAACAGCGGCTGGCGCTGGCGTCCAGCTTCGGCAAGGATTTGCAGGAACTGTTCCCTGGCGATCCGATTTCAGGCATGTTCACGCCGCCCGACAGCGTGCGCGCGTCGCAGGCGACGATACCGTTGCTGGTGCGCATACAGTATCCGCTGCTGCCCGTGCTGGTGATACTGGGCGGCGTGCTGGCGCTGGTGCTGGGCTTGCTGGCGCTGGGCCTGGTCAGCACGCGCGCCGCGCGCTACAAGGTGATGGCCGACGGCGTGCAGCGGCAAGTGTTATTAAAACCGTTCAAGAGCGTGCAGATCCGCGACGATGACGGCCGCGAGATTGGCGAACTCAAGCGTGGCCTGGGCAAGCCGGCCGTCGTGCGCGTGGCCGAAGGCCATACCTTGAGCCTGGCCTGACAAGTATTTCTTTTTAAACTATTCAAACCCATCAGAGGCATACCATGGCGCAAGACACTCCAAAAGACAATACAGGTTTCACTTTGCCGTCCCCGGCATCGGCACCGCCCGCCGCGGACGCCGCTGCGGCCAGCGCCGCCACCGCAACGACCGAAGCGGCGCCCGCGTTTGACGCCGCCGGCACGACCGATACCTCGTCGCGCGACACCCTGGTCGGCGGCGTCGTGCTGTTGCTGCTGTTCATAGCCTTTTTCTTTGCCAAGAATGCCTATGCGAATGGCCTGGTGGCCAAGCGCGTGCCGCCGAACAAGGCCAATGCCTCGGGCTGGTGGCTGTTCATCTTCCTGGCCAGCCTGGCGACGGGCGTCGTGCTGGCCGCCGTGAACGCGCATAAATTCCTCGCGCCATTGTTCATGGGGCCGCTGGTGCTGGTGGGCCTGGTCGCGTTACTGTTGACCTTTACTTCCAGCCGCCGCTAAGCACACGCCGTTGCACGCATCATCGAAGGAATCACCATGGCAGAGAACCTGAACCAAACCATCACCGGCGGCGCCAGCGAGCGCAAGCAGGACAAGATCATCGAACTGCGCCCGACCCTGTTCATCGGCATCGGCGGCACGGGCATGCAGGTGCTGATGCGCGTGCGCCGGCGCATCCTCAACACCCTGTGGGGCGGCGCGGGCAAGCGCACGCGCATCGAGGGCTTGGCCGACTTTCCCATCGCGCAATTCATCCATTTCGACCTGGACAATGGCGCCGTGATCGAGAGCGGCGAGTCGCAGGCGAAGGACTTGCAGTTCGACCAGGTGAAGTTCACGGACGATGACAAGGTGGTCGAATCGTTCGACATGGACAAATACAGCCGTGATGAAGATTCCTTGGAGAAATATCCGCACATTAAGGAATGGCTGCCCTTGACACCGCAGCGCATCCGCGAATTGCGTTTCGACATGAGCAGCGGCGCCGGCCAGATCCGCGCCGTGTCGCGCCTGTATTTCTTCGACAAGTACGCGAAGATCCGCGACAAGATCCGTTTGAAACTGAAAGCCTTGAAGGCGGGCCTGTCGCACGAGCGCCAGCTGGCCGAACTGGGTTTGCGCATGGAAACGAACCGTTTCCGCATCGTCATCGTCGGCTCCGTGGCGGGCGGCACGGGGTCCGGTTCCTTCCTCGACATGGGCTTGCTGGCGCGCTGGCTGGCGCGCAGCGAAGTGGGCGCGGCCGACGTCGAGCTGATGCTGTTCTTGCCGACCGGCTACACCAAGGCCAACAAGGATCGGGTCGAGGCCAACGGCTACGCGGCGCTGATGGAGCTGGAATCGGCCATGATGGGCAACAAGGGCTATGTGGGCCGCTGGGATGCATATGACCGTCCGGAACTGACGCGCGAGCCGTACAGCGAGGTGTACCTGATCGATTCGGGCAACCTGGCGCAGCAGCACACCAAGGATGTCAGCGACGTCTACCACATGGTGGCCGATTCGCTGTTCGAGGATTTCGCCTCGGCCGACTTCGCGCGCGCCAAGCGCTCGATCGCCGTCAACCAGGCGCAGCACAAGAATTCGCTGTACAACGCGCCCGTGCCGCAAGACCGCTTCGGCGACATGCGCCTGTATTTCTCGAAACGTTTCTCCTCGTTCGGCATGGCCGTGCTCGATACGCGCCAGGAAGCGGCGCGCGACGAGCGGGCCCACCGCTGGGCCGGCGCCATGCTGCAAGCGTTCTTCGGCGTGGGCGGCACGGATGCGGGCGCCAACCGCGCCACGGATACGCAGCGCGATAATTTCCTCGCGGCTAATATGTTCCTGAAAGGCACGCCGTTCAGCGATTTCCCCGAGTTTTCCGACAAGAGCATCGAACTGAAGCGCTCCAGCGGCGACTTCATCGATTTCCGCGTCGTCGATGAATTGCTGGAAGACCGCCACGGCCACTTGCTGGCCGGCGTGGAAAACCGCGTCAACACGCGCATCAACGATATCCGCACGGGTTTCGACCGCAGCGAATGGCCGGCGCAGGTGCGCGACGCCATGAAGCACCTGGAACGCGACGCCGTGCGCGACCAGGATTCCACGGCCGACACGACGGAAGACCGCATCAGCAAGCGCCGCCGCGAAGTGCTGGAAGACGTCAAGAAAGTCGTGCGCGACCAGCTGTATGGCTACCTGGACAACAAGGAATTCGGCGGCCTGGAATACGTGCTGTCGCTGGTGGAACAGATCAAGGACCGCATCGAGGCGCCGGGCAGCGGCTTGACGGCGCAGATCGGCAACAATGCCGAGCGCTACCGCGAAATCAAGGAAGCCGTGCGTTCGCGCGAATACGAGCGCCTGTTGAATAACCTGGAACAGACGCGCAGCACCTTCGGTTTCCTCAGCAATGGCGAAAAGCAGGCCGGCGTGGTGATGGATCACTTGCGCACGGAAATGGCGAATGCGCTGAAATTCCATCTGCGCGCCAAGGCAGCGGACGAGTCCGTCATCCTGCTGGGCGAGCTGTCGCGCTGGCTGGGCAACCGGATCGGCGTGGACGCGCAAGGCCGCGCCCAGTGGAATGGCCTGGTGGGCGAGCTGCAATCGGGCCGCGAAGGCGTGCTGGCCATGCTGGCCGAATTGAAAACGGCCAATACCATCCTGCAAAAAGACCTGGACAAGGAACACGCGACCCTGATCGTCATTCCCGTCACGGAAAAAGACATCGCGCTGCCATCGGCGGCCACCTTGCGCCAGTGGGCCGATGACGCGTTCAAGGACATGGGCGGCTCGAAAGCGCTGTTCCCCATGTTGGGCGAACCGGCGCAACGGGGCTTGATCCTGGCCAAGGTGACGCGCATGGCCGAGAACATGATCGCCACGGCGGGCCTGTTGGAAGGCGCGACGAGCACGCCCGATCCCCTGTTCGAGGCGCTCGAGCAGATGGACGTGTCCGAACGCCTGGACCGCTTCCGCAAGCTGCTGGCCTGCTCCATGCCATGGATCGACGCCAACATGGCGGGTGACTTCACGGTCGTGTCGGACCAGTTCAAGTGCGTGATCGGCGTGGCCAACGCGGCCGCCTTCAAGGCGAAATTCGGCGCCGAGCTCGAATCGTGCGTGCCGACCCAGGTGGGCATCACGGTGAGCCAGCTGGAAATCGTCGAGACGGGCATCCGCGGGCGCGCCGTCTGCTATTGCGAGCTGGCCGGCGTGCCGATGACGGTGCTGCGCGGCCTGGAAGGCTGGCGCACCAGCTATCGCAAGGAAGGCGACAACGACAAGGCGCCGACCCACACGCATATCGATCCGACGCAATTCACGCACCCGATCGCGCCGAACACGGACGAGATGAAGCGCCTGGCGGAAGATTTCGGCGAGTTCCTGCAAGCGATCATGCTGGGCGTGCTGACGCGCCACACGGGCAGAGTCGTACCGCCGGGCCAGTACCAGTTCGCCGTCGAGCCGGGCGACTTGCGCCGCATCGGCAACGAGCGGGCCATCCGCCAGAACGGCATGCCGGCCTCGTACGAGAAAAATATCGCCCTGCGCATCGAGGAAAAATTGACGGCGCTTGACGCCGTGCAGACGGCCGCCATGGCGGCGCTGGCAAAATACTATGAACGCACGGTGTATGCACCCAAGCTGGTGGCGCAGGCCGATGGTTCGCAACTGCCGTACGTCGGCTTTGGCAGCGCCATTTCCGCCGAACTGGGCGCGCGCCTGCGCGAGTCGGCGCGCCGCAAGGGCATGGCCAGCGATGAGCTCGACCGCACGGTGCAAGCCTTGCTGGGACGGCTGAAGGAGTGGGCGAACGTCATCGGCGACTCCGACGGCGACGCCTACGACTGGGAAGTGCGCGAACCGGAAGCGGACGGCCAGCCCCGTTTGAAATACGCGATCAAGGGGGAAATGCTGGAAGCGGGTCGCCTCGAGCAATTGCTGCGCCCGGCCGCCGCGGCGGCCGCCCCGGCGGCACCCGCATTCGGCATGGCGCCGCCACCGCTGGGCGGCATGGCGCCGCCCCTGGTGGAATACCAGTATTTCCTGGGCATTAACGGCCAGCAGCAGGGACCGTTCACGGCCCAACAGATCGTGCAGTACGTGCAGGCGGGGCAGGTCGTACCCGGCACCACCAAGGTGTGGCGCGCCGGCTTGCCGGCCTGGGTCGACCTGGCCCAGTTCCCCGAACTGGCGCCCTTGTTCCTCAGCGCGCCGCCACCGTTGATGCCGCCGCCCCTGGCTTGAGTGCCGGAATGCTGGAATGACGTTGGAATGAAGGATTAGTTTTGGATATCTGCAACAAATGCAAGACGGGCCTGTGGACCGTTGTCAGCCATTGCCCGTACTGCGGGCAGGCGCAGGCTGGCGCTGCCCGGCCAGCCGCGGCCGTGCCGCCGCCGTTGCCGGCCGCGTCCGCGCCGACGCCTGCGCCAGTAGCGCCGCCACCAGCGCCCAAGCCGCCGCCCGTGCCGGTGGCGCCTGCGCCTGCACCGAAAGCGCCGCCGAAACCGGCGCCAGTACAGGTTCCCGCGCCGGCACCGGCGCAGCCGCAAGCCGTGCCGAAGCCCGTGCCGGCAGCGCCACCGGCGCCGGACGAAGCGCCGCCAGCGCCGCGCAAGTGGTTGCGCTGGCTGGGCGGCATCGCCGTGCTGGCGGCCGTCATCGTCTACATGAATGGCAAGCCGGGCGGCAAGAATGAATCGGCCTGCAATGACGCCATCGATAGCGGCCTCAAGTTGGTAGCGGATGGCAGCCTGGACGGCGCCCGCCAGAAGCTGGCGACGGCAAAAAATGTGTGCACCGGCAAGTCCAGCGCCAAGGCGGACGATTTGCAGGCGGCGATCGGCAAGGCGGGCGCCGCGTCAGGCAGTTGCCAGCGGAGCGTGCGCGCCATCGAGCGCGCGATCGATGGTCACCAGTTGCAAAGCGCCGTCAAGGGCATCGCCGCGCTCGACGCCGATTGCGCGGGCGCATCCAGCGTGGATTCCTTGCGCAAGCAGCTGGCGCGCCAGCAGGCGGCGGCCGCGTCCGTGCTGGTTGGGGTGCGCCAGGCGCTCGATGGCAAGGATGCGACGGCGGCGGGCAATGGCATCGCCCGGCTGGAAGCGATCGACCGCGAAGCGGCGGAATTGCCGCAATTGAAGGCCGACGTCCAGGCGCTGTCGGCGGTCGCAGCCGTTTCAACGCCGGCGCCGGTGTCGACGGCGGCACAGCAGGAAGCGGCGCCCGTGCGCGCGGTCGAACGTCCAGCCGTGGTCGAACGCCGTCCGCTGGAAACGGCGCCCGTCGACAATGGCGCGGCCATGCGCAACGAGATGGCGCAATCGTTCCTGCGCGATGCAGAGCGTTCCTTGAACGAAGGCAAGTTCGATGCGGCCAAGACCTATCTGGAAAGCGCGCGCCGCGTCGACCCAGGCAATGCGCGCATCGACAATCTGTCGCGCCGCATCCGCGAACGGGAACGGCAAGTGCTGCAGACGGAAACAACGATCAACTAGTTCTATGGGGAATCACCATGCTGAATCACACTACCTTGCGCGCCACCGCTGCGCTGACCATCGCGGCCATGCTGGCCGGCTGCGCCACGGCGCCGATGAACCCGAACGGCGTGCGCCAGGACAGTTCCTATCCACAAGGCGGCGCCCAGGCGGCCACGGATGAGGACCCGTGCAGCGTGGGCGCGACGGCCGCTGCCGGCGCGGCCGTGGGGGCGCTGCTGGGCGCGCTGGCGGGCGGCAAGAATGGCGCGCTGAAGGGCGCGGCCATCGGCGGCGGCCTGGCGGCGGCCGGTTGCCTGGCCATCAATGTCAATTCGCGCCAGACCAAGACGGCGGCGCAGGCGGACCGCGACTATATCCGCGCACGCGGCGCGCTGCCGCGCGAGCCGCAAGTGGTGTCGTACACGCCGCAGCTGAGCGCGTCGACCGTCAAGCGCGGCCAGCCGTTCAAGGTGAATTCCGTGGTGGAGCTGGTCAACGGCAGCGCGCAAAGCGTCAGCGACGTGCGCGAAGAGCTGGTGGTGCTCGATCCGCAAGGCCAGCCGTTCAAGTCCGGCTCGAAGGCCCTGGCCAGCAACAACAAGTCGGGCGGGCGCTTTGAAAACTCGTTCGAGCTGACCTTGCCGGCCGGCGTGTCGCAGGGCGTGTATGGCGTCAAGACGAATTTGTACGTGAACGGCAAGCTGGCCGCCACGCGCGACCTGCGCACACAGCTGGTGATGCTGGACGACAATAGCGACGTAGCGCAGCAATTGGCGCAGCGGTAAAGGGAGATTGCAGGAGTCTCAACATCTCATCCAGTCGTAGCGAGCGGCGATGATTTGTGGCCGAGAAGCGCAGCGCTACTTTAGTAGCGCGAGCATCGCCGGCCGCAAAGCGCGCCGCGCAGTAGACTGGGTGAGGTGTCAGCTACGCGCCACCCTGGTATCCATGCTGGCGCCACGCTTCATACACGACGACGGCCACCGTATTCGATAAGTTCAGACTGCGGTTGTCCGGGCGCATCGGCAGGCGGATGCGCTGCTCGGCCGGAAAGCCGTCGCGCAGGGCCGGGTCCAGGCCTTTCGTTTCCGAGCCGAACACGAATACGTCGCCCGGCAGGAAGGCCACGTCGCCGAACGGGCGCGAGCCGCGCGTCGTCATGGCGAACATGCGGGCCGGGTCGGGCTGGGTGTCGGCCAGGAAGGCCTCCCAGTTCTTGTGCACCTTCATCTTGGCGTAATCGTGGTAATCGAGGCCGGCGCGTTTCATCTTGGCATCGTCGAGCGGAAAGCCCAGCGGTTCGACCAGGTGCAGCTGCGCGCCCGTGTTCGCGCACAGGCGGATGACGTTGCCCGTATTGGGCGGGATTTCAGGTTCTACCAAAACAACGTGAAACAAAATGCTCTCCTCATATATATCTGTAACGAATCTGTAGCGAATTCAATGTGGCGGCGTGCGCGCCACCACCAGTATGCTGACCCTGGCCGCCCCCGCACCCTTGCAGGTTGCCGCCAGGGCGTTGACGGTATGGCCGCTGCTCATCACGTCGTCGACGATGCCGACATGGCATCCTTGCAATAACGGCGCGTGCTCCGGCGCGATGGCAAACGCGTGCGCCAGGTTGGCTTGCCGTTCCTGCGGCGCCACGCCACTTTGCGCCCGTGTGTCGCGCACGCGCAGCGCCAGCCGGGGCTGCAAAGGGACGTCCAGCAGGCGCGCCAGCGGACGGGCAATTTCCAGCGCCTGATTAAAACCCCGCTCGGCCAGCCGGGCCGGGCCCAAGGGCACCGGGCACAGCAGATGCGGCGCTTGCCATGCTTGATGTTGCTGAATGGCAACATGCAGCAGTTGCGCCAGCAGGGGCGCCAGCGCCAGGCGCGCGCCGAATTTCAGCTGCAACAGCAACTGGTCGACGGGCGCCGCATAATCAAACGCCGTGACGGTGGCGTCATACGCGGGCCGCTGGCGCACGCAGCGGCCGCACAGCAGCGCCACATCGTCGAGCGGGTTGGCGCACTGGCGGCAGCGCGGTCGCAGCAGACCCAGGTATTGCGCGCGGCAGGGCGAACACAGCGCTTCCGGGCAGCCCATGCCGCACAGCGCGCATTGGGCCGGCAGCACCGTGGCGCCCAGCCACAGTCGCAGCGCCCGCCAGGCGGCATCAAGCTGGTGCAGGGTGGCGGTCCGCATCGCGTTGGCGTCGTTCCATGTACACTGCCGACATTATCTCACCTCACCGGTTTCAACATGCCAGTTCCCAGCAGTCCGCCCAAAATGAGTGCGCCCATCGATGCGGTGCAAGTACGCGATTTCTTTTCCCGTCCGGCGCGCGTCGCGCCATCGGACTTCCTGCGCCGCGAAGTATCGCAGCGCATGCACGAGCGCCTGGAGTTGGTGAAGATCACGCCGCATCGCGTGCTCGACGCCGGCTGCGGCCCCGGCGCGGACCTGGCGCAACTGCACAAGGATTATCCCGCCGCGCAGATTATCGGTCTCGATGCAGCGCAAGCGATGATGCAGGCGGCGCGCGCGCCCGCGTCGAAACTGGCCGGCCTGAATCAGTTCCTCAGCAAGCTCCTGCCGGCCAAGGCGGGGGTGGATTTGTTGTGCGGCGACTTGGGCGATCTGCCGCTGGCGCAGGGCAGCGTCGACCTCGTGTGGTCGAACCTGGCGCTGCACTGGCATGCCCAGCCCGACCGCGTGTTCGCCGAGTGGCGGCGCGCGCTGCGCCTCGACGGCTTGCTGATGTTTTCCTGCTTCGGCCCCGACACCTTCCGCGAAGTGCGCGACGCGTTTGCCGAAGCGGACTTGTATCCGCATGCCTTGCCCTTCGTCGACATGCACGACTTTGGCGACATGCTGGTCGAGACGGGTTTTTCCACGCCCGTGCTGGACATGGAAATCATCACGGTCACCTACGACACGGCGGAAAAACTGCTGGCGGACGTGCGCGCCTTTGGCGGCAACCCGCTGACCACGCGCCGGCGCGGCCTGATGGGCAAGGCGGCCTGGCGGCGCATGCTGGCCGCGCTGGAAAAGACGCGCCGTCCCGATGGCAAGCTGGGCCTGAGTTTCGAGGTGATCTACGGCCACGCCTTCCGTCCCGCGCCGCGCGTGACGCGCAATGGCGAAGCGATCATCCGTTTTGACTTGCCCAGAAAACCTAAATAAAAGGCCAAAGAAACCGACACTTGGTCGCCATCCGCGCATTGCCATCGCGGCAAGCGTTGCAAAGCGCGCGGCGGCCGGGAGAAGGGCGTGCACAAAGCCGATTATTGCTTGATGGATTCAAGTTTACTTGATTATAATCGTTGATTGTTTGTCAGCTTGCCAAGCTTAAAAAACAAGGGCTGCATACAAAATAAATAAAACAAAGCGAGACTTATTTGAAGTTACTGCATTAGTATAGTAACCATCTTCCATGCATGGCCATATCACGGCGTGGAAGAAAAAACAGGATTCCAGCATGGCTGTCCGTCTGCGTTCTGACGTTGGCGGCCAGCATGGAATTCGCTGGTGCTTGACGCGCATGGCCGGGATTTGGTCGTGTTGCTTTCATGGAGGAGCGGCAGCGGTCCAGTACGGAGAAATCCGCAGCCGTTTAAAATATCATTATTTTTGGGTGGTTGGGGAAAACATGACACATGCAAAGCGACTTCAATCGTTGCTGCTCGGGCTGTCTTTGACAGCGTTTGGCATCGGGCGATGGGCCACGGCGGCACCGGCTGCCGGCACCTATCCCGGCACCGGCGGTCCCGTGCCGTTCGAAATGAATCTGCAACCGCCGGCGACACAGATCGCCCATGAAATCTACGATTTGCACACCCTGATGATGATCATCTGCCTGGTGATCTTCGTGGCCGTGTTCGGCGTCATGTTCTATTCCATCTTCAAGCACCGCAAGTCCCTGGGCCACAAACCGGCCACTTTCCACGAAAGCACCACCGTCGAGATCGCCTGGACCGTCGTGCCTTTCCTGATCGTCATCGGCATGGCCCTGCCTGCCACGCGCACCGTCGTCGGCATGAAGGACACGTCGAACGCCGACATCACCATCAAGGCCACCGGCATGCAGTGGAAATGGGGCTATGACTACCTGAAAGGCGAGGGCGAAGGCATTTCCTTCCTCTCCAATCTGGCCACGCCCCGTTCGCAAGTGGGTGCGCCAGGCGCGCCGCCGACGGAAAAGCGGGGCGAAAACTACCTGATCGAAGTCGACAATGAAGTCGTCGTGCCGGTCCACAAGAAGATCCGCATGGTGCTGACGGCCAACGACGTCATCCACGCCTGGTCCGTGCCCGCCTTTGGCGTGAAGCAGGATGCGATTCCCGGTTTCGTGCGCGACACCTGGTTCAAGGCCGACCACATCGGCACCTTCCGCGGCAATTGCGCCGAGCTGTGCGGCAAGGAACACGCCTTCATGCCCATCGTCGTCAAGGTCGTATCAAACGAAGACTACAAGGCCTGGGTTGATGTAAAACAAAAGGAAATGGCGGCATTGGCTGATGATCCAAGCAAGGTGTGGACCATCGACGAATTGAAGGTCAAGGGCGAGAAAGTGTATGCGGCCAACTGCGTGGTCTGCCACCAGGCGACAGGCAAGGGCGTGCCCGGTGCGTTTGCGCCGCTGGACGGCTCGGCCGTGGTGAACGGTCCGAAAGCGGATCAGATCCACGTCTTGCTGAACGGGCAAAAGAGCGGCAAGTATCCCGCCGAGATGCCTGCCTGGAAACAGCTGTCCGACACGGAAATTGCCGCAGTGATCACTTACACGCGCAATTCCTGGGCGAACAAGGCCGCAGAGAACATCGTTCAACCAGCCGAAGTCGTGGCTGCACGTAAGTAATTAGGAGCCGCACATGAGTACTAGCACGAGCACCTTGGACCACGCCGGTCACGATCACGACCACGCCCACGACCACCCGACAGGCCTGCGCCGCTGGCTGTTTGCCACCAACCACAAGGATATCGGCACCCTGTACCTGTGGTTCTCGTTCATCATGCTGCTGTCGGGCGGCGTGCTGGCCCTGATGATCCGTACGGAACTGTTTCAGCCAGGCTTGCAATTCTTTCACCCAGAATTCTTCAACCAGCTGACCACCATGCACGGCCTGGTGATGGTGTTCGGCGCCATCATGCCGGCCTTCGTCGGCTACGCCAACTGGATGATCCCGCTGCAAGTGGGCGCGTCCGACATGGCGTTTGCCCGCATGAACAACTTCTCGTTCTGGCTGCTGCCGCCGGCCGCGCTGCTGCTGGCCACCTCCTTCCTCGTGCCTGGCGGCGCCACGGCCGCCGGCTGGACCCTGTATGCGCCGCTGTCGACGCAGATGGGGCCTGGCATGGACATGGCCATTTTCGCCATGCACCTGATGGGCGCCTCGTCCATCATGGGCTCGATCAACATCATCGTCACCATCCTCAACATGCGCGCCCCCGGCATGACCCTGATGAAAATGCCGATGTTTTGCTGGACCTGGCTGATCACCGCGTATCTGTTGATCGCCGTCATGCCCGTGCTGGCCGGCGCCATCACCATGACCCTGACGGACCGCCATTTCGGCACCTCCTTCTTTAACGCGGCAGGCGGCGGCGACCCCGTCATGTACCAGCACATCTTCTGGTTCTTCGGCCATCCCGAGGTCTACATCATGATTCTGCCGGCCTTCGGCATCGTCTCGCAGATCCTGCCCGCGTTCGCCCGCAAGCCTTTGTTCGGCTATGCCTCGATGGTCTACGCCACCGCCTCGATCGCCATCCTGTCCTTCATCGTCTGGGCGCACCACATGTTTACCACCGGCATGCCGGTGACCAGCCAGCTCTTCTTCATGTACGCGACCATGCTGATCGCCGTGCCGACGGGCGTGAAAGTGTTCAACTGGATCGCCACGATGTGGAAGGGTTCCATGACCTTCGAGACGCCGATGCTGTTCTCGGTGGGCTTCATCTTCGTCTTCACCATGGGCGGTTTCACCGGCCTGATTCTGGCCGTGACGCCGATCGACATCCAGCTGCAGGATACCTATTATGTGGTGGCGCACTTCCACTACGTGCTGGTGGCCGGTTCGCTGTTCGCCCTGTTCGCTGGTTTCTACTACTGGTCGCCGAAATGGACGGGCCACATGTACAACGAGACGCGCGGCAAGATCCATTTCTGGCTGTCGCTGATCACGTTCAACGTGACCTTCTTCCCGATGCACTTCCTGGGCCTGGCCGGCATGCCGCGCCGCTACGCCGACTATCCGGCGCAGTTCACCGACTTCAACATGATCGCCTCGATCGGCGGCTTCGGCTTCGGCCTGATGCAGGTGTACTTCCTGTTCTTCGTGGTCTTGCCGACCATCCGCGGCGGCAAGGCTGCGCCGGCGAAACCATGGGAAGGCGCGGAAGGCCTGGAATGGACCGTGCCGAGCCCGGCGCCTTTCCACACGTTTGAAACGCCGCCGACAGTGAAATAAGGTATCCCGGGCCGGCGTGTTGCGCGGCCCGTCTTGAATAGAGTGCCTGTCATGACCGAACGTAAAAATCCGAACAACCTGCGTACCGGGCTGATACTGGCCGCCCTGGCGGCCTTCTTCTTCCTGTCCGTGTTCGCCAAGCGGCTGTGGCTGTCGTGACGACGCCCCACCAACAGGAAACACGCGGCCTGAACCGCAAGATGCTGGGCAAGCTGCTCGTCATTGCCGTGCTGATGTTTGGCTTTGGCTATGCCCTGATTCCCGTCTACAAGCAGATTTGCGAAGTGATGGGCATCAACGTGCTGACGCAAAAAGATGGCACGGTGGCCTACGACAACAACACGCAAGTCGACACGACGCGCAGCATCACCGTCGAGTTCGACGGCAATGCGCAGGGACCATGGCGCTTCCGCCCGACCGTGTCGAGCATGCAGGTGCATCCGGGCGAATTGGTGACCGTCATGTATGAAGTGGTCAACACGCAAAACCGCGTCGTCAACGCGCAAGCCATTCCCAGCTACGCGCCGCAGAGTGCCACGCCGCATTTCAAGAAGGTCGAGTGCTTCTGCTTCAAGCAGCAGACCTTGAAGCCCAACGAAGCGCGGCAGATGCCGGTGGTGTTCTTCCTCGATCCGGCCCTGCCGAAAGAGGTGAAGACCATCACCCTGTCGTACACGTTTTTCGAGATTGCCGGTCTGAGCCAGGCTCAGACGCCAGCCGTCCAATAGGAGAGTGCCATGGGTGAATCCGCCAAGCCGGAAAAAGCGTCGTTCCTGTATTCGCTGCGGGCCGTCGTGTGGTCGTTCACGGGACTGCGCCGCAAGAGCGATTTCGACACGGATTCGGCCAAGCTCAATCCCGTGCACATCGTCATCGCCGGCTTCCTGGTGGTGGCTTGCCTGATCGGCATCTTGATTTCGATAGTTAAATTCGTCGTTTTATAAATTATAAAAAAACCACCCTACAAGTTTTTGAGGAGATGATGATGAGTTCCAACCACGCCGCCGTACCGTATTATTTCGTGCCCGGCCCGTCGCGCTGGCCCATGCTGGGCGGCGCCAGCCTGCTGCTGACCATGATCGGCGCCTCGGCCTGGGTCAACGACGTCGCCTGGGGCCCGTACGTGAACTACCTGGGCATCGCCGGCATCCTGCTGGTGCTGTATTTCTGGTTCGGCGACGCCATCAGCGAATCGGAACAGGGCCTGTACAGCGAGCGCATCGACCACTCCTTCCGCTGGAGCATGAGCTGGTTCATCTTTTCGGAAGTCATGTTCTTCGCCGCCTTCTTCGGCGCCCTGTTCTATGCGCGCAGCATTTCCATGCCGTGGTTGGCCGACCTCGACCACAAGGTGATCTGGCCCGATTTCGCCGCCCACTGGGGCAATACGGGACCGGCCGGCACGGTGCAGGAATTTACCACCATGACGCCGTTCTGGATTCCGACCATCAATACGGCCTTGCTGCTGCTGTCGGGCGTGACCCTGACCATCTCGCACCACGCGCTGCGCGCCGGCCACCGCGCCATGACGGCCCTGTTCCTGTTCGCCACCATCGTGCTGGGCGCCATCTTCATGGGCTTCCAGGTCTACGAATACATCCACGCCTACAGCGAACTGAACTTGAAATTGACGTCCGGCATCTATGGCGCCACCTTCTTCATGCTGACGGGTTTCCACGGCTTCCACGTGACCCTGGGCGCCATCATGCTGTCCGTCATCCTGTACCGCGTCCTGAAAGGCCACTTCACGCCCGAGCACCACTTCGGCTTCGAAGGCGCGGCCTGGTACTGGCACTTTGTCGACGTCGTCTGGCTGGGCCTGTACGTGGTCGTGTATTGGTTATAATGGCGGGGCAGGGCGCGCGTGGTTGAAGGCGCGCCGGCGCCATAAAAAAAAGCCGTACCGGGACATCCTGGGTACGGCTTTTTTCTTAGTGTGAAGAATTTGCCAATCAGGCAATGTCAGGTGTTAATGAATTCCAGTGGGCTGAATATAGCCAAGCTTGTGCGCCAGCAGGATCAGCAAAAACAGGGTGATGGACAAACCCACGCGCAGGGCCAGCGCCTGCACGGTGCGGTTGCTCTTGCCCTTGTCGCGCATGAGGAAGAACAGGGCCGAGCCCAGGCTGCCCAGGATCAGGATGAAGGCGATGGCAACGAGGATTTTCATGGATGGTAGCGCCGGGCTTGAGGAGGTTTCATTGTAATGCGTATCCGCTTCCATTTTAGATGGATTCCGTTTGTTGTAATGCTGCTACTGGTGGCCCTGGGGATTTCTTTGGCGCAATGGCAGCAGCGCCGTGGCGACGAGAAGGTCGCCCGCGCCGCCCGCCTGGAAGCGGGCAACCGGGCCGCGCCCCTGGCCTTGACGGCCGCGCCCCTGTCGCCGGCCGACGCGCAGGCGATCGAATACCGCCGCGTCACCGTCACGGGCCGTTTCGTGCCCGCCTGGACGGTGTACCTGGACAACCGCCCCTACCAGGGCCAGGCCGGCTTTCACGTGCTCACGCCATTCCAGATCGACGGTTCCGCCATGCACGTGCTGGTGGCGCAGGGCTGGCTGCCGCGCAACAATGCCGAGCGCACGCGCATTCCCGATTACGCCACGCCGGCCGGCACGGTGACGATTTCCGGCATCGCGCGCCTGAACGCCGGCCACGTGATGGAACTGGGCACGGCGCCGCCGCTGGCGCCGCACGCCATCGTGCAAAATGCCGATATCGCCCAGCTGGCCCAGGCCAGCGGCCTGGCCTTGCAGCCTTTTATCCTTGAACAAACAGTCGACGGAGTGACGGCGCCAGCGTCCAGCCAGCTTCCCGTGCGCGACTGGCCGGCGCCGGACCTGGGCGCCGACAAGCACCGCGGCTATGCCTTCCAGTGGTACGCACTGGCACTGATGGCTTTTTTATTTTTTGTCTTTACAGGATTTCGACGTGCAAACAAACATCCCTGAAGCAACGCAAGACGGCAACGATAAACAGGCACAGAACAGCGGTCGCTGGAAACTGCTGGCCGTGGTGGCCGTGTGCGCGTTTCCCATCATCGCCTCGTATTTCACGTATTACATCATCAAGCCCACGGGCCGCAACAATTACGGCGCCCTGATCGACCCGCGTTTGCACCCGATACCGGAAGCGCAATTGCAGGTGACGGAACTCGATGGCAAGGCGGCGCCGCTGGCGCAATTCAAGGGCAAGTGGGTGCTGCTGCAGACGGGGCCGTCCGATTGCCAGGAAGCGTGCAAGAAGCAATTGTTTGACATGCAACAACTGCGCCTCATGCAGGGCAAGGAACGCGAACGCCTGGAACGGGTCTGGCTGGTGACGGATGCGCAGCCGCTCGACACCCTCGTGATGCGCGAATTCGACGGTACCAGCATGTTGCGCGTGAATGGCGACGCCCTGAAAGCGTGGCTGCCCGTGGAGCCGGGCGGCAAGTCCAGCGACCATTTGTACCTGATCGATCCGCTGGGCAATCTGATGATGCGCTTCCCGAAAGACGCGGACCCGAACAAGATCAAGAAAGATATCGCCAAGCTGCTCAAAGCTTCGGCGATCGGTTGAGGAGTCCGCATGCCGACGATGCATCTCTCCGCGCTGGCCCAGCTGGGCTTGACTGGCCTGCTGGTGGCGCTGCTGCCTTTGAGCATGGTTTGGGTGTCCGCGGACGCCAATAAATACCGCAAGCTCGTGTGGATCGCCGTCTTCCTGACGGTCGACCTGATCATGTTTGGCGGCTTCACCCGCCTGTCCGATTCCGGCCTCGGCTGTCCGGACTGGCCCGGCTGCTATGGCTCGGCCAATCCCTTCCTCGCACACGAGCACATCGTGGCGGCGGAAACCCTGATGCCGACGGGCCCCGTGACGGTGGTCAAGGCGTGGATCGAAATGACGCACCGCTACCTGGCCATGGCCATCGGCGTGCTGATCGTGGCGATGATGGTGCAGGCGTGGCGCCAGTGGCGCAAGAGCCGCCGCGCCGAATTCGCCCCCGCGCTGCCGACGGCGCTGTTTCTGTTCGTCTGTCTGCAAGGCGCCTTCGGCGCGTGGACCGTCACCCTGAAGCTGCAGCCGGTGATCGTCACTATCCACTTGCTGTTGGGCATGGGCTTGCTGGCCATGCTGACGTGGCTGGGCGGGCGCCAGGACCATGCCGTGGCGCCAATCAAGCGCGCCGACGCGGACGCTGCCGTGCTGCGCCCCGTGCGCGCGCTGGCCGTCATGTCGCTCGTGCTGCTCACCGTGCAGATCGCGCTGGGCGGCTGGGTGAGCACCAACTACGCGACCCTGGCTTGCACGGATTTCCCCCTGTGCGGCGGGAAAGTCATTCCGGAGATGGATTTCGAGCATGGTTTCCATCTGTGGCGCGAACTGGGCAAGACGGCCGCCGGCCACTACCTGCCGTTTTCCGCGCTGACGGCCATTCACTGGGTGCACCGCAATTTTGCCTTCATCGTGCTGGCCGGTGTCGGGTATACGGTGTGGCGCGCGTGGACGCTGCCATCCTTGCGCGGTACGGCGCGCTGGGTGGCGCTGGTGCTGGCCCTGCAGGCGGCCACGGGCCTGGCGACGATTTACCTGAGCTGGCCATTGTCGATTGCCGTCCTGCATAACGGCGGGGCGGCGCTGCTCGTGTTATTGCTGACCATGTTAAACTACAAGGCTAAATTTCAACTCGATGTAGCGCGCAATGTTCAGCGCGCTTGCGCCGCCGCGCCAGTGTCCTCGGCACCAGCCAGTCCTTCCCGTACCGCATAAATGACTACTCAGACCATCAGCCGTAAACCATCCCCCCGCATTGCCCAGTACTGGGCGCTGACCAAGCCCCGCGTGACGCAGCTGGCCGTGTTTTGCGCCGTCATCGGCATGTTCCTGGCCAGCGAGGAGTTGCCCGACTGGCACGCGGTGGTGTTCGGCACCGTCGGCATCTGGCTGCTGGCCGGCGCAGCGTTTGCCGTCAATTGCCTGGCCGAGCGCGAAATCGACGCGCGCATGGCCCGCACGGCGCGCCGCCCGATGGCCATGGGCGACATCACGGTGAAGCAGACGGTGGTGTTCGCGCTGGTGATCGGCGGCCTGGGCATGGCGATTCTGTACCACCTCGTCAATCCGCTGACCATGTGGCTGACCTTTGTCACCTTCGTCGGCTACGCCCTGATCTACACCATGGTGCTGAAACCGGCCACGCCGCAAAACATCGTCATCGGCGGCCTGTCCGGCGCCATGCCGCCCGCGCTGGGCTGGGCCGCCGTCGCCAACGACGTGCCGATGCAGGCCTGGCTGCTGGTCCTGATCATTTTTGTCTGGACGCCGCCGCATTTCTGGGCGCTGGCCATGTACCGCCGCGACGATTACGCGCGTTCGGGCTTGCCCATGCTGCCCGTCACGCACGGCTTGAAATTCACGCAATTTCACGTCTGGCTGTACTCGATCGCGCTGGCCGCCACCACCTTGCTGCCGTACGCCGTGCGGATGAGCGGCCTGATCTACCTGGCCTCGGCCGTGGTGCTCAACGCCGGCTTCCTGTATTACGCGTGGAAGATGTACCGCCACTATACGGACTTGATCGCGCGCAAGGCCTTTACGTTTTCCATCATCTACCTGGCCTTGCTGTTCGCGGCTTTGCTGGTCGACCACTACATTCCCCTCGGAACATGAAAAAAACCCTGACCCTGTTGCTGGCGGCCGCCCTGGTCGCCGTCCTCGCCGGCTGCGGCAAGCCGGCCGCACCCAAGCTGGCCTTCAAGAACACGGACGTGACGGGCCTCGGTTATGCGCGCGAGTTCGCGCTGACGGACCACACGGGCCATCCGCGCACCCTGGCCGACTACAAGGGCAAGCTGGTGCTGATGTTCTTCGGCTACACGCAATGCCCGGACGTCTGTCCCACCACCATGGCCGACATGGCGCAGGTGATGCAGGAAATGGGGCCGCAGGCGGACCAGGTGCAAGTGCTGTTCGTCACCGTCGACCCCGAGCGCGACACGCAAGCCTTGCTGGCGCAATACGTGCCCGCCTTCGACCAGCGTTTCGTGGGCCTGTACGGCAGCCTGGAACAGACGGCCAAGGTGGCCAAGGAATTCAAGGTGTATTACGCCAAGGTCGAGGGCGAGACGGACGAGAGCTACACGGTCGACCACACGGCCGGCACCTATGTCTTCGACCGCGAAGGCAAGATCCGTTTGTTCGTGCGGCATGGCGAAAAGCCCGCCGCCATCGCGCACGATCTTAAACTTCTGCTATCCTGATCCGGTCGCGCCCCCGGGCGCCATCTTCAGGATGCGCAGTACATGGATAAACGTTTCGAGCCCCACGCCCGCCTGGCAGCCATCATCTTCTTGCTGATCGGCTGCTTTTTCGTCCTGCGGCCCTTCCTCGCCGCCATGCTGTTTGCCGCTTGCGTGGGCATCTCCAGCTGGCCCCTGTATCTGCTCCTGCTCGAGCGCCTGAAAGGCCGGCGCAACTGGGCGGCCGCCATCATGACCGTCTCGCTGCTGCTCGTCATCGTGCTGCCGCTGGCCCTCGTTACCTACAACCTGGCCGATAATGTGTCGCGCATCTACGAACAATTGCGCGCGGCGCTGGAAACGGGCGGCCTGCATCCGCCGGCCTGGCTGGCCAGCATTCCCGTGGTGGGCGAAACCATCGACGGCTACGTGCAGCGGCTGCTGGCGGACCGCGAGGAATTACTGAATCTGGGTAAAACCATGCTGGAACCGGCGCGCCACTTCCTCGCTTCCGGCGGCATCCTGCTGGGCACGGGCCTGGCGCAGACCAGCCTGGCCGTGTTCGTCAGCTTCTTCCTCTACCGCGACGGCCAGCAACTGAGCCGCGCCCTGATGACGGGCGCAGGCCGCATCATCGGCGACAGCGCGCCAGGCGTGGGCCTGACCATCAGCCGCACCGTGCGCGGCGTCATGTACGGCTTGCTGGGCACGGCGCTGGCGCAGGCCCTGGTGGCGGTGGTGGGTTTCCTGATCGCCGGCGTGCCGGCCGTGGCGCTGCTGGGCGTGGCCACCTTCATCTTTTCGCTGATCCCCGTGGGGCCGCCCCTGATCTGGGGCGGCGCCGCCATCTGGCTGTTCAATGACGGCCAGACGGGCTGGGGCATCTTCATGCTGGTGTGGGGGGCATTGCTGATCAGCGGCGTGGATAACGTGGTGAAACCCATGCTGATCAGCCGCGGCAGCAGCCTGCCGTTCCTGCTGGTGCTGCTGGGCGTGCTGGGCGGCGTGCTGGCCTTCGGCTTCGTCGGCATCTTCATCGGACCGACCCTGCTGGCGGTGCTGTACAGCCTGCTACAGACGTGGACCGTGGGCGAGACCACCGTGCCGCAGGGAAAAGATACGCTTACCTTGAAAAAAGATTAATCGCGTAAATCGGCATCGAGGTCGCGTTCCTGTTTCGGAATCACCTTGATGAGCACGATGCGGGGCCCGTTCATCTTCTTGACGACGATGTCGAAGTCGACGAAGGTGATGCGCTGGCCCTGCTTCGGGATATCCCCCAGCTTGACCATGATCAAGCCGCCCACCGATTCCACGTCATCGAGTCCCAGTTCCTCGTTTTCGATATCGATGCCGAGGATGCGTTCGAGCGAGAAGATGGGCAGGCTGGCCTTGCCGATCAGGGTGCCGTCGCTTTGCTTGAGCCAGTCGTTTTCATTGCGGCGGAATTCATCGCGGATTTCGCCGACCATGGCGCCGAGCAAGTTATCCAGGGTGATGAAACCCAGCGGACGCTTGCCCTTTTCGCCGATCAGGGCGAAGTGGGGCGCGCCGTCGCGGAAGCGGCGGAACAATTCCAGCGCCGGCGTGCGAGCGGAAATGATGTCCACCGGACGCAGGAAGGGCGTGAGTGAGGTGATCGGCTTGCCCGCCTGCTGGGCAAAGAACAGGTCTTTCAGGTGCACCACGCCCAGCACGTCGTCTCCATTCGTGTCGAAATACGGGTAGCGGCTGAAGCGGTTGCGCAGCACCGTGTCGAGGTTTTCTTCCAGCGTGTTGGACGCGTGCAGGGCGATCACTTCATTGATCGGGCGCATCAGGTCCGATACCGTCATCTGTTCGAAGTCGAGCGACTGCGCCAGGATGTTGCGTTCGTCGCGCGTGAATTTCTCGCCCGGCTGGCTGGTGCGCAGGATCAATTTCAATTCTTCGGACGAATAATGGGCATCGTGGCCGCCCTTGCCGGACAGGCCGGCCAGGCGCAGCACCCAGTTGGCGCTGGCGTTGAGCAGGTAAATGGCCGGATACATGGTCCAGTAAAAGCCGTACAGGGGAATCGCGCTCCACAGGCCGACGGCTTCCGGGTTGCGGATGGCCATCGATTTGGGCGCCAGTTCACCCACGACGATGTGCAGGAAGGAAATCACGCTGAAGGCGACGACGAAGGAAACGCCGTGGATCAGCTCTTGCGAAGTGACGCCGATGGCGCCGAACAGCGGCTCCAGCAGTCCGGCAAACGCCGGTTCGCCGACCCAGCCCAGGCCCAGCGACGCCAGGGTGATGCCCAGCTGGCAGGCCGACAGGTAGGCGTCCAGCTGGCCGTGCACCTTGGCCAGGATGCGGCCCCGCACCCCCTGCGTCTTGGCGATGGCGCGGATGCGCGTGCGCCGCAAGGTGACGATGCCAAATTCGGCGGCAACAAAAAAACCGTTCAGCGCGACCAGGAAGAGGGCGAGCAGGACTAGCAAGACATTGTGCATGGGGGCGCTGAAGATGGGCTGTAAAAACGTCATCTTAAACGACGAAGGGCGCCATAGCCTAATTTAGCCGCGCGCCCCCCGCTGCGCTGGCGCCCGGGCCGCCGTTTGCGGCCCGCCGCGCATGGCAAACACCATGACGGCCGAGACCAGCGCCGGGATGGCGACGACGAGGAAAATGGTGCTGTTGGGCCAGTTCAGGCGGATCAGCTCGCCGCCGAGCACGGGGCCGATGATGGAGCCGATGCGGCCCACGCCCAGGCTCCAGCCGATGCCCGTCGAGCGCAGGGTGGTGGGATAGTAGCTGGCCGCCAGGGCGTTGACGGCCGGCTGGCCGCCCACCACGCAGAAACCGGCGATGAAGATCGTGATGAACAGGAAGGCCAGCGACACGTCCGGGCGGCCGATCAGGGCGATGGCCACGGCGGCGACCAGGAAGCAGGGCAGCAGGATGCGGCGGAAGCTGGAGCGGTCGATCAGCTGGCCCATGACGAGGGTGCCGATGGTGCCGCCCACTTGCAGGGCCGTGCCCGCCAGCACGGCATTGGCCGTCGACAGGCCCGCTTCCTTGGCGATGGTGGGCAGCCAGTTCGACAGGAAATACAAGTTCAGCAAGTTCATGAAGTTGATGACCCACAACAAAATCGTCATCTTCGCGCGGCCGCCCGTAAACAATTGCAGCACGGGCGCGCCCTTGTGTTCCTTCTCATGCACGACGTATTGCGTGTCGGCCGTGATGTGCACCGTCGGGTCGATGCGCTTGAGCCACTGGGCAACCTTGTCCAGCTGGCGTTTTTTCAGCACCAGGAATTGCATGGATTCCGGCAGCAGGAAGAACATCAATATGCCGATCACCAGCGGCACCACGCCGCCCACGTAAAACACGGATTGCCAGCCGAACGCGGGAATCAGCGCGGCGGACAACAAGCCGCCGAGCACGGCGCCCAGGGTAAAGCCGCAGGACACCAGCATCATCAAGGTGACTTTCTTGCGCAGCGGACTGTATTCGCCGGCCAGCGCCATGGCGTTCGGCATCACGGCGCCCAGGCCCAGCCCGGTGATAAAACGGATCAGCTGCAATTGTTCTATGGTCGTCGCCAGCGGCGTGACGAGCATGCACAGGGCAAAGAAGATGGTCGAGCCGATCAGCACGGGGCGGCGGCCGAACTTGTCGGCCGTGATGCTGAACACCAGCGAACCGACCAGCATGCCCAGCAAGCCCGCGCCGAAGACGGGACCCAGGTTGGCCTTGCTCACATGCCAGTCGGCGATGATGGCGGGCGCCACATAGCCCATCGCCTGCACGTCGAAGCCATCCATGATGACGCACAGCCCGCACAGGATCAGCATGCCGATCTGGAAGGAGCCGATCCGGTTGTTATTGATGAGATCGGGAATATCGATCGTCTTGCCTGCCGTGGACATGCTGCCGCTCCTGTTTTTATGGTGGTCGCGTCCTGCCGGCGAGGGCGGGGCGCGTGTTTGTCTCAGGCTTCATTACAATCGCTTTTGATTGATAATTCAAACGTTATTTTCGAATGGATTTATCAGGTTTCCTTTTGAATCTTCGGGTGGTCCTGGATGGCCGCCAGGATCACGTCCAGCGCCGGATGCATGATCTTGCGTTCGTTGGAAATGACGTAAAACTGTTCGCGCAGGGATGAGGCGTCACCGACCAGCACGGCGCCGAATTGCTCCTCGATGTCGGCCGCCAGGCTGGCGGACGCGAAAAACAGGCCCAGGCCCTTGCGGCCAAACGCGTTGAGCATGGCGTTGTCTTCGAATTCGCCGACCACGTCGGGGCGCACGCCTTGCTGCACCATCCATTCGTCGATGCGCCCGCGCAAGGCGTTATTGCGCGCGGGCAGCAGGAATGGCGCGCCGTGCAAGCTGTGCGGGAAATTCTCGCGGTACTGTCCCGCCAGCGCGGGAATGCCGAACAGCTTCATGGCGCTCTCGCCCCATAAATGGCTGGAGACGCGCAGGCTGGCGCCGGCCGGCACGGCGCGGTCCGTCAACACCAGGTCCAGCTTGTGCAGGGCCAGGTCGGCCAGCAAGGATTCGAATTCGTCTTCCAGGCACACGAGCTTGACGGGCTGGTCCAGGCTGCGCGTGGCGTCGAGCATGCGGTACGCCATCAGCTTGGGCAGCGAGTCGGAAATGCCCACCGTCAGGCGCATCTTTTCCGCGTCGGTGTCGGCCAGCGCATCCTGCATCTGCTCGCCCAGCAAAAAAATCTGGTCCGCGTAGCCGAGCGCCAGCCGGCCCGCCTCGGTCGGCACCAATCGCCGTCCCTGCGGCTGCAGCAATGACTTGCCCAGTTCCTTTTCCAGCAGGGCCAGCTGGGTGCTGATGGTTTGCACGGCCAGTCCCAGCCGTTCGGCCGCGCGCGTCACGCCGCCTTCCTTGGCGACTACCCAAAAGAAATACAAATGGCGGTAATTGAAGCCCGTGGTTTTCATCGCGACATCCTATCTTCTGTTTTTACGAAGTAATGCTTCCATTATCTTCTATTTTTAAATGTGTGACATGTCCCTATACTATGTTTCATTAAATCTAGATAACGGGGAACTATCGATGAAGCATTTCAGAGTGTCATTTCTAGTGACATTTATCTGCCTGGGCATTTCCGCCTGGTGGGGTTACACGCACGGTGGCGTGCAGACGATGCTGGCGGCGCTCGGTATCGCGGTGATCCTGGGCGTGATGGAAGTATCGCTGTCGTTCGACAACGCGGTGGTCAACGCCTCGGTGCTGAAGAACTGGGACAAGTTCTGGCAGGGCTTGTTCCTGGGCGTGGGCATCATCATCGCCGTGTTCGGCATGCGTCTGCTGTTCCCGCTGGTCATCGTGGCGCAAGCGGCGGACCTGGGCTTGATGGAGGTATGGAATCTGGCCCTGAGCAATCCGGAACAGTATTCGATGCACCTGACGAATCACCATGCGGAAGTGGCGGCCTTCGGCGGCATCTTCCTGCTGCTGGTTTTCCTGAACTTCCTTCTGGACGCGGAAAAGGAAACGCACTGGCTGGGCCGTATTGAAGAAAAACTGGGCGCGCTGGGCAAGATATCGTCGATTTCCGTGATGATCGCGCTGGGCACCTTGATGGCCAGCCTGTCGATGATAGAAGAAGGCCAGAAGCTGGTGGTCTTGACGGCCGGCCTGTGGGGCATCCTGACCTACGTGGGCGTCGACGTGATCAGTGGCTTGCTGGAAGGCGATAACGGCGACGGCAACGTCGGCGACATCGTCAAGCGCGGCGGTATTGGCGGCTTCCTGTACCTGGAAGTGCTCGACGCCTCGTTCAGCTTTGACGGCGTGATCGGCGCGTTTGCCATCACCAAGGATGTCGTGATCATCATGCTGGGCCTGGCTATCGGCGCGATGTTCGTGCGCTCGATGACGGTGTTCCTGGTGCGCAAGGGCACGCTCGACGAGTTCGTTTATCTGGAGCATGGCGCGCACTATGCGATCGGTATCCTGGCCGTGATCATGTTGGTCAGCATGAAGTTCCACATTCCCGAGATCTTCACGGGTCTGATCGGCGTGGCCTTCATTCTCGCCTCGCTGTGGTCGTCGATCCGCTACAAGCGCAGGATGGCCCTCGAAGAAGACAAGACGGCAGCGCTGGAAGCGGTCAAGGCGGTGTAAAGAATGCGCGGCAAACGACTACACCCGTTTGTCGGCAAGTTGTAGCAAGCGTCGCCGCCGGCCTGGGGAGTCAGGCCGGTGGAGGACGCCAGGTGTTTGGTCATACACAACCCATATTAGGAGAAATACATCATGGCAATCAGTCTGCAAAAAGGCGGCAACGTCAACCTGAGCAAGGAAGCCCCCGGCATTTCGAAAATGATCATCGGCCTGGGCTGGGATGCCCGCGCCACCGATGGCGCCGCGTTCGACATCGACGGTTCCGTGTTCCTGCTGAAGGCCGACGGCAAGGTACGCGCCGACGTCGACATGATCTTCTACAACAACCTGAAGTCGAGCGACGGTTCCGTCACCCACTCGGGCGACAACACCACCGGCGCCGGCGATGGCGACGATGAAACCGTCGTCGTTGACCTGGCCACGGTGCCGGCCGACATCGACAAGATCGCCGTCTGCGTGACGATCCACGATGCCGAAGCGCGCAAGCAAAACTTTGGTATGGTGTCGAAGGCGTACGTGCGTTGCGTGAATGCCAATGGCAACACGGAAATCGCCCGTTTCGACCTGTCGGAAGACGGTTCGGCGGAAACGGCCATGGTCTTCGGCGAAATCTACCGCAACGGCGGCGATTGGAAATTCAAGGCCATCGGCCAGGGTTACAAGGGCGGTTTAGGCCCATTAGCCGCTTCTTTTGGTGTAGGTGTATAAGATTTTGATTTAAAAGTCGCAACGCCTGACAAAACCGACGCGCAGTAGGTTTGGTCAGGTGTTCTGTGGAGGAACAGGTATGCCAGTGTTTACTATTACCGGGGATGTCGATCCGTTCCTGCATGTGTCGCTTGCCAGGGGCGAGAAGATTTATTGCGAATCCAACGCGATGGTGATGATGGAAACCAATCTTGAGCTGAAAGGCAAGATGACTGGCGGCATAGGCGCCGCGCTGATGCGCACCTTTGCCAACGGGGAATCGTTCTTTCAGCAGCATATCGAGGCCATGCGGGGTGACGGCGATTGTCTGTTGTCGCCCACCTTGCCGGGCGCGATGCGGGTGCTTGACGTGGGCAATGAGGTAGGTGCCCAGCAATACATGATCAGCGACGGCGCCTTCGTGGCGGCCACAGCTGGCGTGGAATTGAAGGTGCGCACGCAAAGCCTTGGCAATGCGCTGTTTGCCCAGAGCGGTGGTTTTTTCATCACCGAGACGGCAGGCAGCGGCCAGTTGGCGGTGTCCGGTTTTGGCGCGATGTCGATACTGGAAGTGACGCCTGGCAAGGACGTGGTGATCGATAACTCGCACGTCGTGTGCTGGGACAACCGCCTGCAATACGAGATTTCCATGACGACCGGCAGCAGCGGCGGCTTTCTGGGGAACCTGATCAATAGCCAGACCAGCGGCGAGGGCATGGTGCTGAAGTTTTCAGGCACGGGAAAAATCCTCGTGTGCTCGCGCAACCGCGCGGCCTTCCTCGCCTGGACCCAAAGCAAGCCGGCGTAATTAACATTTGATATCACCAAGCAAACAGGAGCTATGCGTATGTCTGTCAATTTGAGCAAGGGCCAGAAGATTTCTCTGGACAAAGAAGCTGGTACCACCCTGACCCGTATCACCATGGGCCTGGGCTGGGATGCGGCCAAGACCAAGGGTTTCCTCGGTTTCGGTTCGAAGACGGAAGCCGTCGACCTGGACGCCTCGTGCGTCATGTTCGATGACAACAAGAGCACGTCCGACATCGTCTGGTTCCGCCAGCTGAAAAGCAAGGACGGCAGCATCGTTCACACGGGCGACAACCGCACGGGCGCGGGCGATGGCGACGACGAACAGATCAATGTCGATCTGTCGAAAGTGCCGGCGCACGTGAAAAGCCTGGTCTTCACCGTCAACAGCTTTACTGGCCAGAACTTCTCGCAGGTGGAAAACGCCTATTGCCGCATCTTGAATGCCAGCAATAACCAGGAAGTCGCGCGTTTCAACCTGTCTGTGCAAGGTTCCCACACGGCACAGATCATGGCCAAGCTGTACCGCCATAACGGCGAATGGAAGATGCACGCCATCGGAGAAAACGGCAACGGTCGCACCTTTGACGACCTGATGCCCCAGATCTCCGTGCATCTATAAGGAGCAGTACGCAGCGGGCGGGGGACGGACCGGATACCGGCCCTTGTCCGCTGCTCTATATTGAAGGAGAGTATGTCGTGATGCGATTGCTGATAGCCTTGCTACTTCCGTGTCTCACGTTTTTCATGCTGGGGCGCCCGCTGGCCGGTGCCGCCGCCTTGATTTTGCAGTGCACTGTGATCGGCTGGGCGCCGGCGGCCCTGTGGGCCCTGTACACGGTGAACCAGCATAAGACGGAGCAGGAACTGGAAGGTGCGTTAAGCCGCAGCTACATGCGCAGGCGTAGTCGGTTGATCTAGATCAGCCGGGCGCTTGGAATCCTTGCGCTAAAGCCCGCACGAGCGATCGTGCGGGCTTTTTTGTGCGCGCTCACTTCTTGCAGCGTATCGGCACGTTCACGGAATTGCCGTCCGAACTCAGGTTGCGGTACTGCAAATCTTCACTTTCGATGGCGAAGCGGGGCACGGCGTGCACGTAGCGCTGCTTGCAGACGGTGTCGTCATTGATCAGCTTGCCCGCCAGCATGTAGTCGCACAGGGCGAAGCGCGATTCCTCGTCGTCGAGGATCAGCACGCGCGCCGCGCTGTACAGGGCCGATTGCAGCACGTCCGGGCTGCAGTTTTCCGGCCCCGTCAGCTTCAGATGGGTTTTCGTTTGCGTGGCCAGGCGCTGCAGCTTGACGAGGGCGGCGCGTTCTTCCTTGCGCGCACCGTCGACATGCGCATCGCCGCTGGCCAGGCGCAGCGCCAGCGAGGCGATCTGGTCGATGGAAATATGCCAGGCAAAGCCTTCGAGCCGCGTGCGGATCTGGCCCGGCAAGGGATCGGCCGCATCGACTTCCCAGCGGTACTGGCCCAGGTGGGGGCGGCACAGCACGGGGATGGCAAAGGCCGAGGTGCGCTTGCCCTTTACGAATTTCTGGCTCAGGTCGCCAAAATTTTCATGCGTGATGGTATCGAAGCGGGCTTGTCCAAAGCCCATCTTGACGAGGTTTTCCTTGCGCTGGCGCGAAAACAGGGCGTCGACGGCGTCGTAGATATTCTTGTTGAAGATGCGGTCCAGCGGCTGGCGCTCATCCGACATCTTTTCAAACACGGCGCTGGAATTGGGCGCGTTGGCATCGATGGAAATGAGGATGAAGGGCTTGCTGTTCAGGCGCGGCGGCACGACGGCCATGTCGTTGCCATACAGTTGCGTCAGGGCCACGTCCCACAGGGTTTCCACGCCCAGGTTGTCGGCCGCGCCGCCATCGAACAGGTGTACGTAGGACGGCGATTCGCGCGACTCGGAACCCAGTTCTGGCACGAAACTGTTTTTCGGGCGGAAACGCTCGAAGGTGACGGAATCGAACACGCCGGGAAAGGCGGCCGAGGTGGCCACGGCCGTGGCCAGGCGGATATCCTGGATCGGCGAATGCAGGGTGCCGTAAAAATATTCATAAGAAAACACTACGCGCTTGCCGCCATCGGTGGCGTCCGTCGCGTTGGCCAGGAAGATGGGGCCGTCGTGCGGCAAGTCCTGGTAGGTTTTCTTGTCGTACAGCACATCGTCGAAGACGTCGGACAGGAACGACGTGCGGGTCTTGTTCGTCAACAACATCGTCGTCAGGTTGGCCGGTTTCAAGATGGTCTGGCCAAAGAAATCCGTTTTCAGCTTGCTGCGCAGCAAGGGCCAATCCGTCTGCCTGCCATGCAGCGCGTAGTAGCCGCCCGCGATGGCGCCGCCCGAGACGCCGGAGATGGCCGAGGCGCCGCTGACGAGGCCGAACTGCTCCAGCTGCTCCAGCGAGGCGGCCGAGAAATTGGCCGCGCGGCTGCCCCCGCCGGACAGGGCGATGCCGATGAAATGGTCGTTGGGCATGGGATTCTGGATGCGCGCCTTGGGCGCGTCGATGCGCAGGCGCGGGGTTTCCTGCACGGTAAACGTGCGGTTTTCAACGCCGCTGTTGGGGCGCAGGGCGAGTACCGTGCAGCCGCTCAGCAGCGCTGCGAGGATAAATGGGGCGAACAAACGTGGATGCATGCGTGATCTGTGCGTAGTCATTGGTTGGGATACGGACGGAAACGTGTGCGATTCTAGCAAACCCGGCAATAATCACCTATTCAGCTGATAAGCGGGCAGGGCAGCGTTGCTGCGCGCCGCCGCGCGCACAGGCATGGCCCGCGCGCCAGCACGCCCAGTGCCAGCGGCCACAAGCCATCGTCATTGATCTGCATCAATGGTGGAGCGTCCGCTGGCAACAGGGCCGCATGGCCGATGCCGAACGGCGCTGCCAGAGCGCCTCTTGGCGGCGTAACTTAATGCCGCAGCATCACGCCGATGGCGATGCAGGCCATGATCGCCAGGCTCATGGCGAGGCTGTAGGCGGTCATCAATAACAGCCAGCGGCAGACGGTAGCAAGTTTGCCGCACGGATACACGCGCCACATGGCCCAGGGCAGATAGGTCAGCAGCCATGCGCCGAGCACGAGGCGGACCAGGTCGACGGGGATCAGGAGCATGAGCGCCATCGTGATGAAGGCGAAGGCATTCGTATGCAGGGCGAACAGGAAATGCTCGCCATAGCGCCGTCCGCTGCCCAGGTAGAGGATTTTCAGGAACAGGGCGAACAGCGGCATCAGGCAAAACATGGCGTACGGCGCGTAATGGAAAAAGCTGTCCACCACGAGTTTTTGTTTCTCGGCCGTGGGCAGTTGCGTAAAGTCTTGCCATTGGCGCGGCAGGGTGGGCGTCTGGCCCAACATGCTGACCTGCATGGTCGACGTCTGGTTTTCAGGAGTTGGACGGGGTGCATGGGCGCTCACCTGGGCTTGCTGGTCGTGGACGGTGAGGAACACGTCGGAGCTGCTGAACTTGAGGATGGCAAAGAACAGGATGCTGAAAGTCAGGTAGACGCGCAGCGGCTCGACGTAGCGCACGCGGCGTCCCGCGAGGTATTCATTGCTCAGTGCGCCAGGGCGGAACAGCAGCAGGGCCAAGGTACGCCAGAGTTTGCCTTCGAGCGCCACATAATGGGCGACAAATTCATGCAGGAATTCGCGCGCGCTGGGCATGTGCAGGGCCGTTGTCTGGCCACAGGCGCTGCAGAAGTTGCCTGGCGCATCGGTATGGCAGTTATGGCAGGTGCTGGCGGGACGCGTGCTGGATGACACTGTTTTCAAGATGGATTCTTTCCATGGCCGAAAGGTAAAGATGATCGCTCAAGGGCGCAGCATATGATGAATGAAAACAATGATAAAAGCGCACTTTTTTCGCGTTCTAGTTGCTTCCGAGATACAAAATCCTGCGCCGTTCAGGCGCCACGGAAGGCCGCCAGCAGGCGTTGTTCACCGGCTGGCGTGAGGCGCAGGGCGCGGCTGTCGAGTTCGCGCTCGGCCCAGCGCTGGCGCAGGGCCAGCTGCAGCAGGGCGGCCTCCAGCGCGCCGCCCAGGTGGGCGCGCCGTTCGCTCCAGTCCAGGCAGGCACAGGCGAAGCGGCGGCGCTGCCGCCGCAATGGCGGCACGTCGATGCCCAGGGCCGCCATGCCGGCCGCGCCCGCTTCCGACAGCCGGTAATCGTCACCATCGTCCAGCAGCCAGCCTTGCGCGCGCAATTGGTCGTGCAGCGTGACGGCGACGCTGCCGGCCATGTGGTCGTAGCAGGTGCGCGCATGGCGCAGGCGGTCCGGCGTGGTGGGCGTAAATGGCGTCGCCGCCACGCCGGCCACCACCAGCAGCGCTTCGAGGGCCTGGCCAACTTCCGCGCTGGCCAGGCGGTAATAGCGGTGCTTGCCCTGCGCCAGCATCGACAGCAAGCCATCCTCGCGCAAACGGCTCAAATGGGCGCTGGCCGTCGAGGCGCCTACCTCGGCCAGCGCCGCCAGTTCCGTGGCCGTGCGCGCATGGCCATCGAGCAGGCTGCACAGCATGCGCGCGCGGGCCGGTTCGGCGATGGCGCCGGCCAGTTGCGCCAGGCCCATGTCGGCCGAGGGAACTTTGTCATCCATGATTCGTCCGTGGGCGAAGTGTTGTGGTGGAAGGGGCAGCATACTCGGCTCCCTTCATCACTGCAATGGAATGCGCATGCCGCTCGACTATCCCGCCGATCCTTTTTCAGCCGTCACCCACGCGGCGCCCTACGATTACTATCGCCGCCTGGCGGACGGTCCGCCGCTGCGATTCGATGCACAGCTCGATAGCTGGCTGGCGACGGGCGCGGCCGGCGTGCTGGCCGTGCTCGAGCATCCCGCTTGCCGCGTGCGACCACCGGGATTGGGCGTGCCGGACAACCTGGCGGGCACGCCATGCGGCGCGATTTTTGCCGAACTGGTGCGCATGAATGAGGGCGAACGGCATGCCGTGCCGAAACAGGTGCTGGCGCGCGCGCTGGGCCAGCTGGATCTGGCGCGCCTGCAGGAGCGGGTGCTGCAGATTGCCAGCGACCGCGTGCCTGGCAGCGCCGCGCAGTTGAACGAGGCGATTTTTGAGTTGCCCCTGTTCGCCATGGCGGAGGTGCTGGGCTTTGCGCCAGCGCAATGGCCGGCGCTGGCGGCCTGGACGCGCGCCTTTGTCGCCTGCCTGTCGCCGCTGAGCAATGCTGGCCAACTGGCCGGCGCACAGGTGGCGGCCGAGGCCCTGCTGCAAAGCTTTAGCCGTCTGCTACGCCAGGGCGAGGTGCGGCCCGGCAGCGTGCTGGCCACTATCGTGGCAGAGGCCGATGCCATGGGAGACGGCGTGCTGGCCAATCTCGTGGGTTTGCTGTCGCAGACCTGCGACGCCACCGCTGGCTTGCTGGGCAATGCCATCGTTGCCTTGCGCGCGCAGCCGCAGTTGTCCACGCGACTGCGTGCCGCGCCCGGGCTGTGGCCGGCCATGCTGCGCGAGGTCGGCGAGCGTGATCCCGCCATTCACAACACGCGCCGCTACACGGCGGATGCCGTGGATTTCGACGGCGTGCGCGTGCCGGCCGGACAGATGATCGTCGTCGTGCTGGCCAGCGCCGGCGATGCGGAGTTCGGCTTTGGCCATGGCCGCCACGTTTGTCCGGGCCAGGCCATCGCGCACGCCATCGCCACGGCCTGTTTGCAGGCGTGGGCCGCTGCGTTGGAAGAGCTGCCGCTGGCGTGGAATTATCTGCCGTCGCTGAACGCGCGCATCCCTGTTTTTCATACGGGAGAAATGGCATGATCGCCGTGATTTTCGAGGTGGCGGCAGCTGGAAGCGCACCGCGCGGCGCAGTCGGCCGGCCGGCAGGGCGTGTTCGACGACTACCGGCTGCGCATCGCCGCCGTCGTGCGCGATTACGGCATGCTGGAGCGGCAACAGGCGCCCGCCGACAGCCGCCGGTGCCACGATGCCTGACGTTTAGCGGGGCAGCGCGCCCTGCGTGATTTTCACCTTGACCCGGTAGGTGGGCTCGGCCGCGTTCAGGGCGGGCGGCGTGGCCGGGTCGACGTCGAGCAGGGTGAACGTCAGGTGGTTGACGGTGACGGAACTGGCGGCGCCGGGCATGGACTCGGACAGGACGATGTCGGTGGCGCCCGCGCTGTTGAGCAGACTGAAACTGTAGCTGACATAGCCTTTCCATACGCACACGGCGCCCTTGCGGCAGCGGCTGTCGTTGATGCGTTCGAGTTTCAGGGTGTCGGTGGCCGTGATGGCGACCTGTTCGCCCGGAGAGAGCACATGGGTGACGCTGCGCGGCGTGTTTTCCGCGTCGCCGGCGCTGCCGGCCGCGCCGCAGCCCGCCAGCACGGCCAGGCAGGCGAAGAACAGGGGAAGCAGCACGGTACGATAAGAGTGGGTCAGGTAAGGCATGTTTTTCCTTTCAGGTGGAGCGTCCCCGGCGTGGCGTCCACGCGTGGGATAAAATGATAGTAACAAAATGATATTTTTCGGGCGCACCATAGGCGCGCTGCGGGTGAATTGATGCGCCGGCCACGCGGCGCGCCGATTACTGCGTAGAATGGCTGTTTTGAAAATCAGGAAACAACCATGAAAAAAACCGACCTGGCCAAAAGCGATGCCAAGAAACTGATGGGAAAGATGCATGTTCCCGGCGCCGGTGCATTCGGTAAGGAAGCGGCGGTCGTCGACCGCCGCGAGCAGCGCAAGCGCGACCAGGCCCTGGGCCTGGTGCCGTTCGCTGTCAAGCTGAACAGCGATCTGGTGTTGCAATTGCAGACCCTGGCCAAGGAACGCGGCGCGGATCTGAATGCATTGGTCGCCGAAGTCCTCGTCAAGGGCCTGGCTGCAGCGTAACGGCTGACCATGTTTATCTGTTGATAAACATCAAAGTTCAAAACTAAAAGGCGCCTTGCGGCGCCTTTTTACTGCGGCTCTGGCTTGCGCTTACACGTAGGCGGCCAGGGCGCCCTTCATTTTTTTCAGCGCCGCCACTTCGATCTGGCGGATGCGCTCGGCCGATACGCCGAACTCTTCCGCCAGCGCGTGCAGGGTGGCGCCGGAACCGTCGTCGTTGGCCAGCCAGCGCGCTTCGATGATGCGGCGCGAACGGGCGTCCAGCTTGGACAGTGCCGTTTCCAGTCCTTCCGATTGCAGACGCGTCACTTGCTCCGCTTCCAGCACCTTGGTCGGCTCGCTTTGCTCCGACGACAGGTAGGCGATCGGCGAAAACTTGTCGTCTTCATCGTCGGTCGGCGATTCCAGCGCGATGTCGCGACCGCTCAAGCGCGTTTCCATCTCGATCACTTCTTCGCGCTTCACGTCGAGCAGCTTGGCCAGCGCATCGACTTGCTTCGGCGTCATCGCGTCCAGGCCCGTCTTGTGGCTGCGCAGGTTGAAGAACAGCTTGCGCTGCGCCTTCGTCGTCGCGACCTTGACCAGGCGCCAGTTTTTCAGGATGTACTCGTGCATCTCGGCTTTCACCCAGTGCATGGCGTACGACACCAGGCGCACGCCCTGGTCCGGATCGAAACGTTTCACGGCTTTCATCAAGCCGATATTGCCTTCCTGAATCAGGTCGGCGTGCGGCAGGCCATAGCCCAGGTAGCCGCGGGCAATCGAGACCACCAGGCGCAGGTGCGACAGCACCAGCTCTTGCGCGGCGGCCAGGTCATTTTTTTCACGCAGGCGCTTCGCCAGCGAGATTTCTTCGTCATGGGTCAACATGGGCAGGCGATTCACGGCCGAGATATAGGCGTCGATATTGCCCAGATTGCCAGTGAACCCGAGGCCCAGCGCATTACTTTTGGTCGGAACCAATGCGGACGTTGCGGACATCATAGTCATGTTTTCTCCCTCGTAGTCTTGCTTTGTTCCAGTTGGCCACGTCACGCGACGTGGTCCTCTTGTCTATTCGTTTTCAGTATTCGGTCTTGCACTTTGCAGATCGCGGCACCATCTTGATCTGGCATCCATGGCGGTTCTGCTCTTGGTATGTCCCTATATTAGCACTCTCCGCTTGAGAGTGCCAATCGGCACATTTAATCGTCCTGATAGCCTAAATGCTATGGCGATTTAATGCTTGATAAATGTATATGAACAGCGATTGGAGTGGCTCTGCAGGCCGCTTCACGACAACGTAGCCAGTCTACGGCCTCTGGCTGAAGCGAACCTTAAGAATACTTGCTTAATATCAAGATGACGGATGACGAGGCGCATGGCGGCGCCAGGAGCGCCGCCATGGAAGGGAATGGTCAGTTCAGGCGCGCCAGGTGGCGCTGCACGCAGAGGAAGGCGCCGATCAGGCCCAGGCCGGCGCTGACGGCCAGCAAGCCGGCCATCGGCAGCGGCGCCAGCGGCACCAGCTGGAATTCGGACGCGTACAGGCGGGCAAACTCGGCAATCGCCGTATTCAGCGGCTGCAAGGCCAGCGCCACGGCGCCCAGCGCCAGCGCACCGGCGCACAGGCCCAGCAGGGCGCCCGTGTAATAGAAGGGGCGGTGGATGAAAGTGTCGGTGGCGCCGATCAGCTTCGAGATGCTGATTTCATCGCGCTGCTGCATCACTTGCAGGCGGATGGTATTGAAGACGACGGCGATCACGGCCACGCCCAGGGTGATCGCCAGCAACAGCAGCACCAGGCGCAGCACGCCCAGCAGGGCCGCCAGGCGCTTGACCCAGGCCGAATCGACTTGCGCCGATTCCACGCCGGGCAAGTGGCGCAGCTGTTCCGCCACCGCGTCGACATCCTGTGCTTCGCTGGCGCTGCTGAAGGCGTCGAGTTTCAGCACATAGCTGTCGGGCAAGGGATTGTCGCCCAGGGTACTGAGCACGTCGGCCAGGCCGTTCTTGTTTTTCAGCGAGTCGAGCGCCTGTTCGCGCGGGATGAAGACGATCTTCGCCTTTTGCTGGCCCACGATCTTGCGCATGGCGCTGGCCAGGGCCACGGCTTGCTCGCGCGGCGTGTCGATCTTCAGGAAGACGCTGATTTCCGGGTCGACCGACATCTGTTCCGACATGGGACGCACGTTGTCGAGCATGGTCAAGCCGGCGAACGGCAGCGACAGGGCGATGGCGACGACGAGCACGTTCAATAGAAAACCGCCCGGCGACTTGCGCAAGTGAATCAGCGCCGAGCCGAGGGCGAAGCGGTGTTGACGGAACCAGCCTCTCATGCCTGTTCTCCCTGCGCGTCGTCCTGGTCGGGGGCGGGCGCGAAATCGGGATCGGGCGGGGCGAAGACGGGCGCCTGCGTGGCCTTGTCGATGGCCACCAGCTGGCCGTTCTTCAGGTGGATCACGCGGGCGGCGGCGTCGAGCATCTGTTCGTCATGGCTGGAAATGAGGCAGGTCACGCCCACGGAATGGAACGCTTTCAGGGCGTCGAGCACCTTGTTGGCGCTGGCGCGGTCCAGGTTTGCCGTCGGTTCGTCGGCCAGGATGATCTGCGGCCGGTTGACGATGGCGCGCGCGATCGATACGCGCTGCTGTTCGCCGCCCGACAGCGACAGCGGACGCGCCAGGGCGCGCTCCAGCAGGCCCACCTTGTCGAGCGCGGCGCGCGCGCGCTGTTCGGCGGCCGCCTTGTGGGCGCCGACGACGAGCAGCGGCAGCATGACGTTGGCCAGGATGGAGCGGTCGTTCAATAATTTCTGCTGCTGGAAGATCAGGCCCATGTTACGGCGCAAAAACGGCACGCCGGCCGGCTTGATCTTCGCCATGTCCTGGCCATTGACGATCAGCTTGCCCGACGTGGGGCGTTCCATGGCGGCGATCATTTTCAGCAGGGTGGATTTGCCGGCGCCGGACGGGCCGGCCAGGAACACCAGCTCGCCCTTGGCAATGCTCAGCGAAATGTCGCTGAGGGCCACGGCATCGGCGGAGTATTGCTTGGAGACGTGCTGAAATTCAATCATGTAGGGGTTTATCCGAGCAGCGCTTCGACAAATTCGGCAGCCACGAAAGGCTGCAAGTCTTCAATTTTCTCACCGATGCCGATGAAATACACGGGCACGGGACGCACGCGGGCGATCGCCGCCAGCACGCCGCCCTTGGCGGTGCCGTCCAGCTTGGTGATCACCAGGCCGCTCAACTGCAGGGCATCGTCGAAGGCCTTCACTTGCGTGAGGGCGTTCTGGCCCGTGTTGCCGTCGATGACGAGCAGGGTTTCATGCGGCGCGCCCTCCATGCCCTTGCCGATCACGCGCTTGATTTTCTTCAATTCTTCCATCAGGTGCAACTGCGTCGGCAGGCGGCCGGCCGTATCGACCATGACCACGTCGATGCCGCGCGCCTTCGCCGATTGCACGGAGTCGTAGGCCACGGCGGCCGGGTCGCCCGATTCCTGCGAAATCACGGTGACGTTGTTGCGCTCGCCCCACACCATCAGCTGCTCGCGCGCGGCGGCGCGGAAGGTGTCGCCCGCGGCCAGCAGCACGGATTGATTGTTCGACTGCATGTGCTTGGCCAGCTTGCCGATGGTGGTGGTCTTGCCGGCGCCATTCACGCCGGAAATCATCATCACCAGCGGCTTGTGGCGGCCCAGCTCGAAACGCTTTTCCAGCGGCGAGAGCAGCTCGATCAGCAGCACTTTCAGCGCGGCCTTGACGGCGGCGGCGTCGAGCAGCTTGTCTTCCTTGACCTTTTTCTTCAATTCCGTGAGCAGGAATTCGGTGGCGTCGATACCGGCGTCGGACATCAGCAGCGCCGCTTCCAGCTCTTCGTACAGGGCTTCGTCGATCTTCGCGCCGACGAACAGCACGGACAAGGTGTTCGAGGTTTTCGACAGGCCGGCCTTCAGGCGCGTCATCCACGATTTTTTCTCGGGCTCGGCGGCCACGACGACGGGCACGCGCTCGGCCGGCGCGCCGCTCAGGGGCGTGGCGGCAGGCTGCGGTGCAGGCGGCGTGGCGGGAAGGACGAGGGGCTCGGCTGGCGCAGCCTCGGGAGCGGTGGGTTTTTTCTTGAAGAAACTAAACATGGATGTGTGGTGGCGGGTGCTGACCTAAGGCCCGGCGGCGCCGGACACTGTTGTTACGGTCTATTCTACCAGAGCGCGCCCGGCGCTTCATGCTTTACTGTTCGATTGGCAACATTGCGCGGCTATCCACGGAGATCGCCGCAGTTGCCGCGCTTTTCAGTCGGTTCAGTGGGTTTGCAGGGCGTGCGCCTGGTGACGGCGGCGCCAGTCGGCGATGCTTTCCTCGACTTGCCGCAAGTCCAGCACATGCAGGAAGGACGGCGGCTGCTTATACAGGACGGGACTGCGTCCTCCGGCCCACAATTCCATGCTTGGAGGCAAGCTTGCACGCAGCTGCTGCAGGCTGTCGCGCGTCTGCCGCTGCTTGCTGGCGCTGGAAAACGACAGCGCCACGATATCGGCCCGCTGCGCGCGGGCGGCCGCAACGATGTCGGTCAGCGGCGTTTCCACCCCCAGCGACATGCAATGGGCGCCGGTCGCCGCGCACAGCGCCTCGGCCATCAGCAGCCCCAGGCCATGGCGCTCCTGCGGCAAGGTACTGAGGACGATGCGCGGCGTGCGCGTGGACGGGCTGCTCGCCTGTGGCAGGGAAAAAATGGCGTGGCGCATCACCGTCTGCAAGGTTTCGCTGTACAGATGCTCTTCGTAGACGGCCAGTTCGCCGCAAGCCCACGCGTCGCCCACCATGCTGGTGAGGGGGGCGATGACGTCGATGGTGAACGCTTTCAGCCCCAGCACGGCCAGCGCCTGGCGCAGGGCGTCGCCCAATTCCGCCATCTGGTGGCCGCGGCACAGCGCCAGGTAGTGCGCCAGTTGCGGTTGCTGCAAGGACGGCGCCGCGCTGCCGGCGCTGGCCAGCTGCTGCAGTTGCGCGGTGCTGTGCTGCATGATTTTTCCCGGCCGAAATCCGAGGTCCAGCAGGCGCTTGACCATGCGCAATTTCTGCACTTGCTCGGCCGGATAGCTGCGTTCGCCAAAGGCGTCGCGCCGGGGCTGGGGAAAGGCGTAGCGCCGCTCCCATACACGCAAGGTTTCCTTGGCCAGCCCGGTGTCGCGTTCGACATCGCTGATGCTGAAGGCGGAAGTAGGTTGCAGATCAGTATCCATACCAGGGTGGTTTTGCTCGCTTGCGGAAGAACGTGGCATGCATTTTACGCCTTCCGCCGCCCCGGACCAAATCGCTGAATCCGATTGGAAATGGCGGGCGTATAAGTTTCTGAACGGCAGGGGGCGCTCATTGACATAAATCAATATTTGATCGATTATCCATGATGCTCGTTTTGTCCAGGACAAACTCATTACAGGTATACTCATGAAAATTGCCGTCGTCGGAGCAGGAATCGCAGGATTGTCGTGTGCCTATCGCCTGGCGCAGGCGGGCCAGGACGTCACCTTGTACGAGGCGGGCGACTACTTTGGCGGCCACAGCCATACCGTGGATGTGACGCTCGATGGCGTCACGCACGGCGTCGATACGGGTTTTCTGGTGTTCAACCATGCCACTTACCCGAACCTGGTGCAATTGTTTGACGAACTCGGTGTCGAGGCGGCCGACAGCGATATGTCGTTTTCCGTGAAGATGCCGCTGGGAACCACGCCCGATGCCCGCGTGCTGGAATGGGCGGGCGCCAATTTCGATACCGTATTTACCCAGCGCAGCAATCTGCTGCGCCCCGCCTTCCTGCGCATGCTGCGCGATATCGTGCGTTTCAACCGCCAGGCCAGCGCGCTGGCCACGGCAGGCGTGCCGGCGCCGGCCCTGTCGCTGGGCGAGTTTCTCGACCTGCACGGCTACGCTGACGAGTTCCGCCACTGGTATCTGCTGCCGATGGCCGCCTGCATCTGGTCGTGCCCGGCGCGCCAGATGCTGGCCTTTCCGCTGGCCACCTTCATCCGTTTCTGCCACAACCATGGCTTGCTGCAGGTGAGCAACCGGCCGCAATGGCGCACGGTGCGGGGCGGCGCGCGCGTGTACGTGGAAAAACTGCTGGCGGGCATACCGCAGCAGCGCCTGGCGTGCCCCGTGCTGGCCGTGCGCCGCCAGCCGCACGGCGGTGCGCGCATGGTCGAGCTGCACACGGCCGCCGGCGTCGAGCATGCCGATCACGTCGTGCTCGCCTGTCACAGCGACCAGTCGCTGGCTCTGCTGGCCGATATCCGCGACGACGAGCGCTCCGTGCTCGCAGCCGTGCGCTACCAGCCCAACCGGGCCGTGCTGCATACGGATGCGTCCTGCCTGCCGCAGCGCCGCCGTGCCTGGTCGGCCTGGAATTACCAGGGCCGGCCGGCAGTGGCGGAAGGCGAGGCGCCGCAAGTGTGCGTGCATTATTTGCTGAACCAGCTGCAGCCCTTGCCGTTCACCACGCCCGTCATCGTTTCGCTCAATCCGCTCGACGAGCCAGATCCGGCCAGCATCATCGACGCGTTTTCGTATGCCCACCCCGTGTTCGATGGCGCGGCCATTGCCGCCCAGGCGCGCCTGGCCGGTTTCCAGGGAGCGCAGCACACCTGGTTCGCGGGCGCCTGGACGGGCTACGGTTTCCATGAAGACGGCTTGAAATCGGGCCTGGGCGTGGCGCAAAGCCTGCTGGGCCTGGCGTCCGCGGAGCTTGGCCATGCCGCGTGATCCCACGCAAGCCGTGCCGCCGCAGCCCCAGCTGTGCCTGGGGCGGGTGCGCCATGCGCGGCTGCGTCCGCGCGCGCATGCCTTTGCTTACGGCATGTTTTACCTGCGCCTGCCCCTGCGCAGCCTGGGCGCGCAGGATTTTCCGGCACGCCTGATCTCGCGCAACGGCGCCAATCTGCTGTCGTTCCGCGACAGCGACCACGGCGATGGCAAGGCGCCGCTGCTGGACTGGATCGATGGCTTGCTGCGCCAGCATGGCGTGGCGGACGCGGGTGGCGAAATCTGGCTGCAAACCATGCCGCGCCTGTTCGGCTATGTCTTCAATCCCGTCAGTTTCTGGTTTTGCCACCGCCCGGATGGCGCGCTGCGGGCCGTGCTGTGCGACGTGCGCAATACCTTTGGCGAGCGCCATCTGTACTTGCTCGAACAGGGCGGCGCCATCGCGTATGGCAGCGAGCTGGTCGCGAAGAAAATTTTCCACGTGTCGCCGTTTTGCAAGGTGGAAGGCCGGTACCGCTTCCGTTTCCTGCGCAATAGCGAACAAGACGGTGAGCGCCACCTGGCGCGAGTCGATTACGACGACCTCGCTGGCCCGCTGCTGCAGACGAGCTTGTCCGGCACGGCGCAGCCGCTGCGCGACGGCGCCATCGCCCTGGCCTTGCTGCGCTACCCCCTGATGACGTTTGGCGTGATGGCGCGCATCCATTGGCAAGCCTTGCGCCTGTGGCTGCGCCGCGTGCCGTTTTTCAGCAAACCCCACCCTCCACAAGAAAAGGTGTCCCGATGAGCTCCGATTCCCTGCCGACCGGCCTGCATGCGCGCAGCGGTTCCACTGCCCCGCATGGGCATGCGCACCTGGACATGCCCGCTGCCGGGCGCATGATCGTGCGCCTGCTGGAAAAATTGCAGCATGGCGCCCTGCGCCTGCGCACGCCGGACGGCAGTTTCCTGTTGTATGGCGATGGCAGCCACCCCGTCACCCTGGACTTGCATAACTGGCGGCTGTGCGCGGCCGTCCTGCGCTCGGGCGACATCGGCTTTGCGGAAACGTTTATCGCCGGCGACTGGCGCACGGACAATTTGCCGGGCTTGATCGAGTTGATGATACGCAACCGCGCACAGATCGAATCCTTGATCTACGGCAACTGGTGGGGCAATCTGCTCTACAAGCTGCGGCATTTGCTCAACCGTAACTCGCGCGCCGGCAGCAAGAAGAATATCCACGCCCATTACGACATCGGCAACGCCTTTTACCAGCTGTGGCTGGACCCGTCGATGACATATTCGAGCGCCCTGTTCACCGAAGGCGCCAGCCTGGAGCAGGCGCAGGGCGCAAAGTACCGGCGCATCGCCGAGCAACTGCGGCTGCGGCCGGGCCAGCGCGTGCTGGAAATCGGCTGTGGTTGGGGCGGTTTCGCGGAAACGGCGGCGCGCAGCTACGGCGCCCACGTGACGGGCCTGACCCTGTCGACCGAGCAGCTCGCCTATGCGCGCCAGCGCCTGCAGGACGCGGGCCTGGCAGGACAGGCCGACCTGCAACTGTGCGATTACCGCGACAGCGCGGGCCAGTACGACGCCATCGCCTCGATCGAGATGTTCGAAGCCGTGGGGCAACGCTACTGGCCCGGCTATTTCGCCTGCGTGGCGCGCAATTTGCAGCAGGGCGGACGCGCCTGCATCCAGACCATCGTCATCGCCGATGCCTTGTTCGAGCGCTACAGCAAGAGCACGGATTTTATTCAACAGTACATTTTCCCTGGCGGCATGCTGCCTTCGCCGGCCGAGTTTCGCCGCGCCGCCGAGGCGCAGGGCTTGCGCGTGGAAGACGCCTTCAGCTTTGGCCTCGATTACGCGGAAACCTTGCGCCAGTGGCGCGCCAGCTTCCTGGCCCAGCGCACGGCGCTGGAAAAACAGGGTTTCGACGGCCGTTTCCTGCTGACCTGGGAGTTTTACCTCGCGTATTGCGAGGCCGCCTTCCAGGCGCACAACACGGATGTGATGCAATTTACCCTGATCAAGGACTGACCATGCGCCGCTTGCTTGCCGCTGTTGTGCTGTCGTTGACCATGTTGGGTGCCGCGGCCGCGCCGCCGGCCTTTATCGCTACCGACGTGCCCGAGGCCCGCCTGGCGGGCGAGGGCGAATATACGTGGTTCGGCATGCGCATCTATCGGGCGCAACTGTGGGTGGGCGCGAACGGTTATCAGGGCACGACGTCGGCGACGGCGCCCTTCGTGCTGGAATTGCGCTATGCGCGCGCGCTTGACGGCAGGAAGATCGCCGAGGCCAGCTATGAACAGATGCAGAAGATAGGCGTCGGCACGGAAGCGCAGCGCCTGGCGTGGCTGGCCACCATGCAACGCATCTTTCCTGACGTTAAGGAAGACCAGCGCATCGCGGGCGCCTACCGGGCCGGCATCGCACCCGGCGTGCGCTTTTACCTCGACGGCAAGGTGCTGGCCGACGTGAGCGATGGCGACTTCGCGCGCGCCTTCTTCGCCATCTGGCTCTCGCCGTCGACCACGGCGCCCAAGCTGCGCGCCTCCCTGTTGCAGAGTGCGGCGCCGCTGCCATGACTGCCGGGGCCAGTGCGTTGAGCTTGCCGGCCTTGTTCAGTTATGGCCTGTTCGGCTTGCCGCTGGCCATGCTGGCGCTGCCCATCTATATATATGTGGCGCCGTTCTATGCGCAGCGCAGCAGCCTTGACCTGGCGCAGATCGGCGCCGTGCTGCTGGCGGCCCGCATCGCCGCCGCCTTCATCGATCCTGCCCTCGGCGCCTGGATGGCGCGGGGCCGGCGCGGCTATGCCGTCCATGTCGGCGCGGCGCTGCCCTTGCTGCTGCTGGGCTTTGGCGCCCTGTTCCATCCGCCGGCCATGCCGCAAGCGGCCACCCTGGCCTGGTTCCTGGCCGCCTTGCTGCTCGTGTATGCCGCCTATGGCCTGGCCGGCATCGCACACCAGAGCTGGGGCGCGGCCTTGAGCCAGGCGCGCGCCCAGCGGGCGCGCGTGACGGCCGTGCGCGAAGGCTGCGGCTTGCTCGGCGTGATCCTGGCGGCCGGGCTGACTTCCGTGCTCGGCTATGACGGCCTGTCGCTGGCCTTTGCCGTCTGCCTGCTGGGGGCGGGCGCCTTGCTGCTGGCGCGCGCGCCGCGTCCGCTTTTGCGCCCAGGCATGGCGGCGTTGCCCGCTGGCGCCTGGCGCCTGCCATTGCGCCAGCGCGCGTTTCGCTGGCTGTTTGCCGTCTTGCTCGTCAATGGCGTGGCCGCCGCCATCCCCGCCACCCTGTTCCTGTTCTTTGCCACCGACTACTTGCGCCTGGGCCATTACGCAGGACCGTTCCTGATCGTCTATTTTTGCGCGGCGGCCGCCTCGATGCCCGCGTGGGTGGCCCTGGCGCGCCGCTTTGGCGAGGCGCGCGCCTGGGGTGGCGCCATGCTGCTGGCCGCGACCGTGTTTGTCTGGGCGTATGGCCTGGGCGCGGGCGCCGCCTGGGGCTTTGCCGCCATTTGCCTGCTGTCGGGCCTGGCGTTGGGCGCCGACCTGGCCTTGCCGCCGGCCCTGCTGGCAGGGCTGATCGGCGCGGCCGGGCATGCCGGGCGGCACGAAGCGGCGTATTTCGGCTGGTGGAACTGGGGCGTGCAGATGAGCCTGGCGCTGGCGGCCGGCATCGCCTTGCCCCTGCTGGCCTGGCTCGGCTATGTGCCGGGCAGCAGTGGCGGCTTGCCGGCCTTGTCCGCCGCCTACGCCTTGCTGCCCTGCGCCTTGAAGCTGCTGGCGGCGCTGCTGCTGTGGCGCGCGCCGCTACAACATATATATAGTGATCACCTGGAGAATCGCCCATGCGCCTCATGAACTATTGCAAACGCCGCCTGCCGCTGGCAGCCCTGTTGCTGGCGCTGGCCGCCTGCTCCACGCCGCCCACGCCGGCCACGTATGCGCAGGAATTGCCGCAACTGGACTTGCAGCGGTATTTCAACGGCACGCTCGATGCCCACGGCATCTTCCAGGACCGCTCCGGCAAGGTCGTGAAACGCTTTACCGTTGTCATGCGGGCCAGCTGGCAAGGCGAGACGGGTATTCTGGACGAAGATTTCACGTACTCGGACGGCAGCCGCCAACGGCGCGTGTGGACCTTGCGCAAGACGGCGCCCGGGCGCTTCATCGGCACGGCGCCCGACGTGATCGGCGAGGCCATCGGCGAGGTGGCCGGCAATGCCTTGCGCTGGCAATACGTGCTGGCGCTGCCCGTCGATGGCACGGTCTACCACGTCGACTTCGACGACTGGATGTTTTTGATGGATGACAAGGTCATGCTGAACCGCGCCGCCATGAGCAAGTTCGGTTTCAGCCTGGGCGCCGTCACTTTATCGTTCAGCAAGCGTCCACAGGCGGCCCCATGAATCGCAAGATTACCAGCTGGGCCGGCAAGCGCGTGTGGATCATCGGCGCTTCCAGCGGCATCGGCGCCGCCTGCGCCACCTTGCTGCTGGAGCAGGGCGCCAGCGTGGCCCTGTCGGCCCGCCACCGCGCCAGCCTGGAACGGCTGTGCGAGGGGCAGCCGCTGGCACAGGCCTTGCCGCTCGATATCACCGAGCATGCGCAAGTGCGGGCCGTGTGCGTGGCGTTGCAGCAGCAGTGGACGCATATCGACCTGATACTGGTGGTTGCTGGCGGTTACCAGGCCATGCGCGCCGATAGTTTCGACCTGGAGGCGGCGCAGGGTTTGCTGGCCCTGAATGTGGGCGGCGTCTTCAATTGCCTGGAACAGGCCTTGCCGTGGCTGTTGCGCCAGGGCAGCGGCGGCATCGGCATCGTCGGCTCGGTAGCCGGCTATGGCGGCTTGCCCAAGGCGCTCGCGTATGGCGCCAGCAAGGCGGCGCTGATCAACCTGACGGAGTCGCTGTATTTGGACTTGCATCCGCGCGGGATTGATGTGTATCAAATCAACCCGGGTTTTGTCGCCACGCCCCTGACGGCGGACAATGATTTCACCATGCCGGCTCTGATGACGGCGCAGGACGCGGCCGCCGCCATGCTCGACGGCATCGAGCGGGGCCAGTTCCACATCCACTTTCCCAAACGTTTTACCAATACTCTGCGCCTGGCGCGGTTGTTGCCGTACCGCGCCTATTTTTGGCTGATCCACAAGGTGACGGGGCTATGAGCGCAACCAGGGATGACCGGCTGGCGCGTCTGGTGGCGTTTTACGAGCACCTGAGCCTGGAAAGCCTGGCCCAGCTGGGCGCCGTGTACGCGCCAGATGCCCATTTCAAGGATCCGTTCAATGAGGTGGAGGGCCATGCCGCCATCCTGGCCATCTTCGAGCACATGTTCGTGCAAGTCGATGTCCCCCGGTTTGTCGTGCTGGAACGCCTGGCGCAAGGGGAGCAAGCGTTCCTCACGTGGGAGTTTCGCTTTCGCATGAAACGCCTGGTATCTGGCGAACAGTGTATTCGTGGCGCAACACATGTGCGCTTCGATGCGCAGGGACGGGTGGTATTGCACCGCGATTATTGGGACGCGGCCGAAGAATTGTATGAAAAACTGCCTGTGCTGGGCCCTTTCATGCGGATGCTCCGGCGCGCAAGCCGGCGCTAAGTGTATTTCTTGATGCTTTCAAGCAAAAAATCAGAAAAAGAAAAAGTAAATTGTGTGGAATGGGACCGGCAAAAACTTGATTTCGGTCAATATGTCGTTTTTTATACACAAATATCTCAAAATATTGAGAAGGCAACATTGTAAGAAATTGTTTCAACTGATGCTGAATTTGCAAGCAAAAGTCGTCCTCATCCATTCCAGGCCGGCACCTGGCACGTGTGCTGAAAAACATGGAAAACATTTCTATGTGAACAATTTAAATTACCGGAAAGTCAGTAATTGTATTGATACTCTGCCTATTTTTCTGACGTGCGCGCCGACGTCGAAAATGGCGCCTACGCCCCTGAATAATGCGGCAACGCACCAAAACAGGGCGCCAAATTTCCCGTTTTCGGGCATCCGGCAGCAAACATTGGCGATGCCGTGTATGCTTCGTCCCGTTTATCCATTATCGCCTGACAAATTGTGCGCTTTGTCGCGTAAATCATGGAAGGCAAATGATGGGTAAAGCATGTTGATGTTTTAATCATGCGCCTGATACTGTTGCACTAATACAACGGGTGTCGACAAGGCATGCGCTATGATGGAATGGTCAATCAGGCCAATGCATTGGTTGGCAAGGGGCACTGGCTCTGTCGCGTAGTACGGTTGGCGATGGTCGGGATGCCTGAAAAAGCCCCCGGCCTGGTACCGGAAGTAACATGTTGGAACTTGATGGAATGTGAAACGGTCGTTATAGTGCCGCTTCCGGTGCCTTTTGAGCACCGAACCGGCGCACGAAAGACGGCAGTCATGCAGCCTTCAAGCTTATCGGTGCAATAGCGTGCCGATACCGATATGAATGTTCCCCTGACCGGAACAGCAATGTGGCAGGTGGAGACCTTGCCCTCACTCATAAAAAGCGCTCTGCTAGAGCGCAGCTCGAGATGCATAGGCTGTATTACTTTTTGCTTCAAAATTAAAGGAAATCGCAATGAAAAAAACTCTGATCACCCTGGCAGTCCTGGCAGCAGCCACTGGCGTAGCCCAAGCTCAATCGAGCGTTGTTATCTACGGTACCGTTGACGCTGGTTTCGTCAGCGAGCGCGGCGGTGTTAACGGCAACGTTAACAAGCTGGACAGCGGCATTGCTTCGGCTTCCCGTATCGGCTTCAAAGGCACCGAAGATCTGGGCAGCGGCCTGTCGGCACTGTTCGTTCTGGAATCGGGCTTCGGCGTTGACAACGGTCAGCAAGACGTTGCAGGTACCTTGTTCAATCGTCAAGCTTACGTTGGTCTGAGCAGCAAAACGACCGGTACGCTGACCCTGGGTCGTCAATACACGCCTTGGTACAACACCCTGTCGAAAGTTGCTGATCCATTCGCAGCTGGCTACGCTGGTTCCGCTAAAAACTTGTTCCCAGCGAACACCCGCACCAGCAACACCGTGCTGTACACCTCGCCAAACTTCAACGGCTTTGACGCTGACGTGGCTTACACCTTCGGCGAGCAAGCTGAGTCGAACAAAATCGGCCGCAAAATCGGCGCGTCGGCTGGCTACTCGAACGGTCCTCTGAACGCTCGTATCGCTTACAACAACACCAGCAACGACACCGCCCTGACCGAAACCGGTAGCGGCCGTAACTGGTTGGCTGCAGCTAACTACGACTTCGCAGTTGCTAAAGCTTACGTCGCATACGGCGCGAACAAAGGCCAAAACAGCGCCATCCGCAACAACGGCAACGTTAACGCGTTTAACTACACTTCGGCTGGCTACAGCACCGACAGCAACAACATCCTGGTCGGCGCAACCGTACCTGTTGGCCCAGCTGGCACCGTCATGGCTTCGTTCATCCGCACGAACGACAAAACCGCTGCTAACGCTGATGCTGATCAATGGGCACTGGGCTACTCCTACGCTCTGTCGAAGCGCACCAGCACCTACGCTTCGTACGCCAAGATCAAGAACAAAAACAACGCTGGCTACACCGTTGGTAACAACAGCAATGTTGGTACGGGCGACAAAGCCTTCAACGTTGGCGTTCGTCACTCGTTCTAATATTCGCGCAAGCGAAGCTTAGTACCGCTGCAGGCATCCCTTTGGGGATGTCTTTAAGCAAGAAAACGCGTCTCCAGGCTAGTCCTGGCGGCGCGTTTTTGCATGGGCGGCGCCAGTTATAATGGCGCCGTTACTCAAGTAAAGGAATGCCATGTATCCAAACACATCGCCGCGCCTGGCCGCCATGCTGGCCGCGCTGCTGTTCGCTGGCGCCACGGGTGCCGCTGTCGCCGCCGTCAAGGGCAAGAAGCCGGCCGGACTGGAGCGCTACGGCGTGGCCGTCTACTCGGACCTGTGCCTGCAAAAGGACAGCGGCGAGATCGGCGGCCAGCGCGTCACCCTGCACCGCTTCGCCGAAGCCGATTCCGTCATCTATGAATTCACGGCAGGCGCCCTGAGCTGGCCTATCGTCGCCAATGACGTCAATCTGGACGCCGCCACGGGCGCCTTCGACTTCACCATCGCCGGCGCCGACAATGAAGAGCGCACCATCGTCGGCAAGTTTTCCAAGGATGGGCAGACCCTGACCCTGGAAGGCGATTATTGCGGCGGTAACGTGCGCATGCCCATGAAACTGAGCCGCGTGCGCGATTTCGGCCGCCCTTTGAAGACGTGCACTCCATGTCCGCCCATGCCCGAGGCGCCCGCGCCGGTGCCCGCGCAGGATGGCGCGGAGACGCCTGCCGCGTAGTCAATTTTGTTGTCGTGATATGAAAAAGGCCCGGTATCGACCGGGCCTTTGCATTTTTTCGCCTTGAGGCGGGACTATTTTGCCGCTTGCGCCTTTTCCGCCGTGGCGCGGATGGTGGCGAGCGTGGCGTTCGGCGTAATCAGGTTGCCGTCGTAGCGCAGCTCGATCAGGGCCGGCAAGTTGTTGGCCTTGGCGTGCGCCAGCGCCCGCCGCAGGGCGGGAGCGAACTCTTCTGTCGTATTGACCACTTCGCCATGCGCGCCATACGCCTGCGCCAGCGCCGCAAAGTCCGGGTTGTGCAGGCTCGTGCCCGACACGCGGCCCGGGTAGTCGCGTTCCTGGTGCATGCGGATGGTGCCGAACATCTGGTTATTGAAGACGATGATGACCACGCCCGCCTGGTATTGCACGGCGGTGGCCAGTTCCTGGCCATTCATCATGTATTCGCCATCGCCGGCAAAGGTGATCACCGTGCGTTCCGGGTGCACGATCTTGGCCGCCACGCCGGACGGCACGCCGTAGCCCATGGCGCCATTCGTCGGCGCCAGCTGGGTGCGCAGGCCGCCGTAGCGGTAGAAGCGGTGCGCCCACGAGGCGTAATTGCCGGCGCCGTTGGTCAGGATGGTATCAACAGGCACCTGCGCCATGATCTCTTGCGTCACTTGCCACAGGTCCAGCGGCGCCTGGCCATCCTGGAAGATGGGCGGGCGCTGCTGGTAGGCGGCCAGCTCGGCCTTCGCTTCGGCCGGTGTATGTTTCCATGCGGCAGCGTCGATGGGGGGCATGGCGGCCAGCATGGCGCACACTTGCGGCATGCCGCTGTTGATCATCAGTTCGGCCTGATAGACGCTGCCCAGTTCCTCGGCATCCGTATGGATGTGCACGAGGCGCTGGCGTGGTACGGGCGAGTCGAACAGGGTGTAGCCGCCCGTCGTCATTTCGCCCAGGCGCGGGCCGATGGCGATGACCAGGTCGGCATTTTTCACGCGCGCGGCCAGTTTCGGGTTGATGCCGATGCCGACGTCGCCGATGTAGTTCGGATGGGCATTGTCGAGCAAGTCCTGGAAGCGGAAGGCGCAGGCGACGGGCAGATGGTTGCTTTCCGCGAACTGCCGCAGGTCGGCGCACGCTTGCGGCGTCCAGGTGGTGCCGCCCAGCAACACCAGCGGGCGCTGCGCCTCGGCCAGCATGCTGCGCAGTTGCTGCAGTTGGGCGTCCGATGGCGCCGCCTGCACGGGCTGGTAGGCGCGCGTATCGGCCACCGTGGCCAGCGAAATGAGCATGTCTTCCGGCAGGGCCAGCACGACGGGGCCGGGACGCCCGCTGGTGGCGACCTGGAAGGCGCGCGCCAGGTATTCGGGAATGCGCTCGGCGCGGTCGATCTGCGCCACCCACTTGGCCATCTGGCCGTACATGCGGCGGTAGTCGATTTCCTGGAACGCTTCGCGGTCGACGAAATCATTGCCCACCTGGCCGATGAACAGGATCATCGGGGTGGAATCCTGGTAGGCCGTGTGCACGCCGATCGAGGCGTTGGTGGCGCCCGGTCCCCGCGTGACGAAGCAGATGCCCGGCTTGCCCGTCAGCTTGCCGTAGGCTTCGGCCATGAAGGCGGCGCCGCCTTCCTGGCGGTTGATGATGAAGCGGATGCCCGAATCGTGCAGGGCGTCGAGGACGTCGAGGTAACTTTCGCCAGGCACGCCAAAGGCGGTGTCGACACCGTGGATCTGCAGGGCATCGACCAGGATCTGGCCGCCGGTACGGGATTGTTGCGTCATGTTCGGCTCTTTATATGCTAGTGGGTGGCAAAGAAGTGGGACAAGCGGTGCGCATGCGCCTGCATGCAAGCAGCTTGCCTCATTCTATGTGAGCCGATTTGGCCCGGCTTTTGAAATGGCGACACCGAATTACACAATCCCCCGACGGTGGCGCCGCGCTTTTGCAGAAACATGCTGCGGCGCGGTACAATGGCGGGTGAAGCAGGCCAGACAGTCGCTGGCCGGCGCAGCAATGCGCTGGCGGGAGGAAGGTCCGGACTCCATAGAGCGGGGTGACGGTTAACGGCCGTCCGTCGAAAGCCGCAAGGTATAAGGCGAGGAATAGGGCCACAGAGACGAGCGTATTAAGTTACGGTGAAACGCGGTAACCTCCACCTGGTGCAATTTCAAATAGGCACGCGATGATGCTGCTCGCGGAGCGTGCGGGTAGAAAGCTTGAGCGCCCGAGTAATCTGGCGCCTAGAGGAATGACTGTCATAGCGCCGACCTGCAAGGGAAGGCGCCGTAACAAAATCCGGCCTACCGGCCTGCTTCACTTGAATTCCTGTTCCCTGGCTTGCCAGGGAGCGTATCGGCCGCAGCGTATTGCCTGCTGCGCGCCACCCAAAAGCCCCCGCGAGGGGGCTTTTTTTGTTTCCAAAAAAATAGTATTCAGGATAAAGTTGTATATACAACTAAAGATGGACAATTGGTTAAAGTTTCTTGATTTCAATTAATTGCTGCATTGCAAAAATAGTTTTTCCGCGTCGGGCCAGGCCCGGAAAACAGGGGCGGTGCGCGCCATGGACGCTTATTTTTTGCTTTAAACCAAGTCTTTCGCCGCCGCTGATTGCTGTTGTGCCTCGAGGATGAAAGTATTGTCATGTGTCAACTAACTGCAAAAATTTCAATTTTTTGATTTCGTTTTTTTCGATGTTTACGGTAGGAAAACACATGTGTGCAGATGAGGTAGCACATTCACTATCTTTCATAAGTATCTAATTTATCGATATATTTTTATTTGAGACTCCTTCAACGATATGCGCTAAGTCCTTAATTTCATTAATAAAATTCCTGTTTTGCCAATCGGAAACCGCTTGACCACTATCTTTGCTTCCTCTAAAGTGGGCAACTGTGTGAAAAAGTGTGTTTTTGTGGGAAATTTTCCCTTTTCATCGTGATGCGCAAGCGTCGCAAACCAAGCTCAAAAAAGGTCTTCCGTGTTTCAAGGCGCGTCCGCAATCAATCTCGATGCCAAAGGCAGGATGTCTATCCCTGCCAAGCACCGTGACGCGCTGGCGATTCAATGCGAAGGCCGCTTGACCCTGACCAAACACCCCGATGGCTGCCTGCTGTTTTTCCCCCGTCCCGTGTGGGAAAGCCACCGCCAGCAAATCGCCGCCTGGCCCATGTCGGCGCGCGCCTGGCAGCGCATCTTCCTCGGCAACGCCGTCGATGTCGAGCTGGACTCGGCCGGCCGCGTGCTGATCTCGCCTGAGTTGCGCAACGCCGTGGGGCTGGCGCGCGAAGTCATGATGATCGGCATGGGCAGCCACTTTGAAATATGGGATGCCGCCAAATTGGCCGACAAAGAACAGCAGGCGATCGATGCCGGCACCCCCGATGTACTTTCCAATTTTTCTTTCTAAGGCTCCGTAATGACACAACTCACGGTGCCGGAATTTCAGCATCGCACGGTGCTGCTCGATGAAGCGGTCGATGCGCTCGACCTGTCGGGCGACCGCGCGCACGGCATTTACGTCGACGGCACGTTTGGCCGCGGCGGCCATAGCCGTTTGATCTTGTCGCGCCTGGCGCCCGACGCACGCCTGATCGGCTTCGACAAGGACTTGCAGGCCATCGCCACGGCCGAGCAGATCGGCGACCCCCGTTTTCAGATCGTCCACGACAGCTTTGCCACCATGGCGGCCAGCCTGGCCGAACGCGGCGTGCGGCAGGTGGACGGCATCCTGCTCGACCTGGGCATCTCGTCGCCACAGGTCGACGACGCGGCGCGCGGTTTCAGCTTCCGCAACGACGGACCGCTGGACATGCGCATGGATACCACGCGCGGCATCTCCGCGGCCGAATGGCTGGCGGTGGAAACCGAGCAGAATTTAGAGAAAGTGATACGCGATTATGGGGAAGAACGGTTTGCTTTTCAGATTGCAAAGGCGATTGTTGCTGGCCGGGCAGTCCAGCCAATTTCAAGCACACGACAGCTTGCCGGCATCGTGGCAGGCGCCGTCAAGACCCGCGAGAAGGGTAAGGACCCCGCTACCCGCACCTTTCAGGCCATACGCATTTTCATTAACAAAGAGCTCGAGGATCTCGAGATCGGCCTGAACCAGGCATATGCCTGCCTGGCGCCCGGCGCGCGCATGGCCGTGATCAGCTTTCATTCGCTGGAAGACCGCATGGTCAAGCGCTTCTTCGCCTCGAAGGCGAACGTGGAGCAGCCTGACCGCCGCCTGCCGATCCGCGCGGTCGACTTGCCGCAGCCGGAAATGAAGCTGATTGCGAAGATGAAGCCGTCCGACGCCGAGATCGAGGGCAATCCGCGCTCGCGTTCGGCCGTGATGCGCGTGGCGCAGCGTTTGCCGCTGGCCGCCCCTGCAAACGGCGGCGCCCGATGACTGGCAAGCTGTGTGTCGTGCTGTCGGCCCTGCTGGTGTGCTGCGGCCTGTCGCTGGTGAACGCGCAGTACCAGTCGCGCCACCTGCTGATCGACCTGGAACGCGCGCAAGCGCTGTCGCGCCAGCTCGACATCGACTGGGCGCAGCTGCAGCTGGACCAGTCCACCCTGGGCAAGCATGAGCGCATCGAGGCGATCGCGCGGCGCGACCTGAGCATGACGCCGCTGACGGCGGCACGTACGCAATACCTGACGGAGGGCGAATAATGAAGTTGGGCGGTAACAGCAACGGCCGGGTGGCGGCATCGAAAGGCGTGCCCTTCTCGAAGAACCCCGTACTGGCGGTGCGTCTGCCCGTCTGGCGTTCGCGCGTCGTGCTGTTCCTGCTGTTCTTCGCTTTCGCCGGCCTGGGCGCGCGCGCCCTGTGGCTGCAGGGCGTGTCGACGCAGTTCCTGCAAAAGCAGGGCAAGGCGCGCTATGAGCGCACGCTCGAATTGCCGGCCACGCGCGGCAAGATCACCGACCGCAATGGCCAGGTGCTCGCCTCGTCCGTGCCCGTCAAGGCCATATGGGCCATTCCCGACGACGTGCTGCAGGCGTCGCCCGAGAAAATCAACGCGCTGGCCGGCCTGCTGGAAATGAACGTCAACGAATTGCGCAAGAAGCTCGATTCGGACCGCAGCTTCGTCTACCTGAAACGCCAGGTCGAGATGGACGTGGCCGACAAGATCTCCAAGCTGGGCATCGACGGCATCGACGAACGCAAGGAATACAAGCGCTTTTATCCACAGGGCGAAGTGATGACCCACGTGGTCGGCTTTACCAACGTGGAAGACGTGGGCCAGGAAAGCATGGAACTGGCGCAGCAGAAAACCCTCGTCGGCACCACCGGCAGCCGCCGCGTGATCAAGGACCGCCTGGGCCACATCGTCGAAGACATCGGCTTCATCCACGAACCGCATGACGGCAAGGACCTGACCCTGTCCGTCGACAGCAAGATCCAGTACATCGCCTTCACGCAGCTGAAGGAAGCGGTGGAGAAATTCAATGCCAAGGCCGGCGGCGCCGTGGTGCTCGACGTGCATACGGGCGAAGTGCTGGCACTGGCCAATTACCCCAGCTACGACCCGAACGACCGCCGCAAGCTGACGGGCCAGCAGCTGCGCAACCGCGTCATGACCGATACTTTCGAACCCGGTTCGACCCTGAAGCCGATCACGGTCTCGCTGGCGCTCGACACGGGCCGCGTCAAGCCGACCACCCTGATCGACACGGGGCCGGGGCGCTACACCATCGCCGACCGCACGATCACCGACACCAAGCCGCACGGCGTGATCAACGTCTCCGAAATCATCGAAATGTCGTCGAACATCGGCACCTCGAAAATCGCGCTGGGCATGCCGTCGCAGGAAATGTGGGAAATGTTTACCAAGGTGGGCTTCGGCCAGCAGCCGAAATGGGGCTTCCCCGGCGCCGTGGCCGGTCGCGTGCGTCCGTATAAATCGTGGCGCCCGGTGGAGCAGGCCACCATGAGCTACGGTAACGGCATTTCCGTCTCGCTGATCCAGCTGGCGCGCTCATATATGATGTTCGCGCGCGACGGCGACACGATTCCCCTGTCGTTCCAGAAGGTCAATGAACTGCCCGTGGGCCAGCAAGTGATCAAGCCAAAGACGGCCGCCGAAATGCGCGCCATGCTGGAACTGGTGGTCTCCGGCGCGCACGGCTCGGCCAAGCGCGCGCAGGTCGCCGGCTACCGCGTCGGCGGCAAGACGGGCACCGCCTATAAAGTGGAGAACGGCCGCTATGCGATGCCGCGCAAATACATCGGCTCCTTCGTGGGCATGGTGCCGATGTCGGCGCCGCGCTTCATCATTGCCGTGATGATCGATGAACCGACCGGCCCTGCCCACTATGGCGGCCAGGTTGCCGCTCCCGCTTTTGCGGCGATTGCGACCAACGCGCTGCGCGCGATGAACGTACCGCCCGATTCCTCCGTTACCGAAATCGTGGTCCCGGCCAATGCCGGCCCGGAGGCCATGTGAAGTCACTCATGACCATACAAGACATCAGTTTGTGGATCAAAACGGCTGCCCAGTCCGGGCAGCTGACGTCCGATTCGCGCCGCGTGCAGCGCGGCGACGTGTTTTTCGCCTATGCGGGCGCCACCCATTTCATCGCCGCCGCCATCGAGCAGGGTGCCGCCGCCATCGTGCATGACGCCGTCGAATGGAACGCCGCCTGGAGCGTGCCGCACCTGCTGGTCAGTGACCTGAAACGCCTGGCCGGCCCCGTGGCGCATGCCTTCTACGACATGCCCGACAGCGCCATGTTCAGCGCCGGCGTGACGGGCACGAATGGCAAGACCTCGTGCGCGCTATGGCTGGCGCAGGCCCTGGCGCGCCTCGGCGTCACCTCGTCCGTCATTGGGACTTTGGGCGTGGGCCTGTGCAAGCCGCGCGGCGCCATCGAATTCGACGTCACCGGCTACACCACGCCGGACGCCGTGCTGCTGGCGCGCAAACTGGCCGCCATGCGCGACGCCGGCGCCAAGGCCGTCGCCATCGAAGTGTCGTCGATCGGCCTGGACCAGGACCGCGCGGCCGGCATGCATTTCGATGTCGCCATGTTCACCAATCTGACGCGCGACCACCTCGACTACCATGGCGACATGGCGGCCTACGAGGCGGCCAAGGTCAAGCTGTTCGACTGGCCCGGCCTGAAAACGGCCGTCATCAACCTGGATGACGCCATGGGGCTGCGCCTGGCGCGCCACGTGGACGGTAAGCTGGCGGGCGAGTATCCCGTCATCGGCTACACCTTGCAGGATGCGGCCAGCCTGCCCGATCTGCCGGGCGTGCTGATGCTGCGCGCCAGCCAGTTCCGCAGCCGCCATGCCGGCACCGACTTCCATCTGGAATGCGCGCTGGGCGTGGCGCTGGTCAAGACGCAGCTGGTGGGCCACTTCAATATCAGCAATGCGCTGGCCGTGCTGGGCGCCTTGCTGGCGCACGGCGCCGGCCTGCGCGCCGCCATCGACGGCATCGAATCGCTGCAGCCGGCCCCGGGCCGCATGCAGCAGGTGGGCGGCCAGGAAGCGCCGATGGTCGTCATCGATTATGCGCACACGCCCGACGCGTTGGAAAAAACCCTGGCCGCCTTGCGCCAGGTGGCGCAGGAGCGGGGCGGCCAGCTGTGGTGCGTGTTCGGCTGCGGCGGCGACCGCGATCCGGGCAAACGTCCGCAGATGGGCGCCATCGCGCAGTTGGCCGATCACGTACTGGTCACCAGCGACAATCCGCGCAGCGAAGATCCGCACGCCATCATCGCGCAGATCGTCGCCGGCATGCGTGCCGACGGTCCGCAGCCGCAAGCCATCGAAGACCGCGCCGGGGCCATTTTGTCGGCCATCAAGCACGCCGCCAAGCCGGACGTGATCCTGTTGGCGGGCAAGGGCCATGAGCCGTACCAGGAAATCAAGGGCAAGAAACTGCCGTTCTCCGATGCCGACCATGCGCAGCTGGCCCTGTCCGCGCGCCTGACGATGATGAGGACGAACTGATGCGCGGCTCCCTGACAGAATTGATGTCGTCACTGGACGGCGCGCAACTGACGGGCCACGCCGTTTTTGACGGCGTCTGCACCGACAGCCGCAGCGCCCAAGCCTGTTCGCTCTTCGTCGCCCTGCGCGGCGAGAGCTTCGACGCCCACGATTTCCTCGACCAGGTGGCCGCGCGCGGCGTCGCCGCCGTGGTGGTCGAGCGCCTGCCCAAAGACTGGGACAGCGCCAAGGTACCTGCCATCGTGGTGCCCGATACATTGGCCGCGCTGGGCCGCATCGCCAACCACTGGCGCGGCCGGTTCAATTTACCCGTCATCGGCGTCACCGGCAGCAACGGCAAGACCACCGTCAAGGAGATGATTGCATCCATCCTGGCGGCGGCCTTTGGCGAAGAAGGCCGGCTGGCCACGCGCGGCAACCTGAATAACGAGATCGGCGTGCCCCTGACCCTGTTCCGCCTGAATGAAGCACACAAGGCGGCCGTCATCGAGATGGGCATGAACCATCCGGGCGAAATCGCGCGCCTGGCGGCGATCGCCGCGCCGACCCTGGCGATGGTCAACAACGCGCAGCGCGAGCACCAGGAATTCATGCATACGGTGGAAGCGGTGGCGCGCGAAAACGGCGCCGCGCTGGCGGCCCTGGCCGACGACGGCGTGGCCGTCTTCCCGCACGGCGATGAATTCACGCCCCTGTGGCGCGAATTGGCCGGTGCGCGCGCCGTCATCACCTTCGGCCTGTCGAAGGAGGCGGACGTCAGCTGCACGCACCGCGCGGCCGAGGATTTTGGCAGCGACCTGTTCGTCAGCGTGCGCGCACAGGACGGCGGCTTGCGCCAGTTCTTCGTCGGCTTGCAGGCGGCGGGTGAACACAATGTGCGCAATGCGCTGGCGGCCGTGGCATGCGCGATCGGCGCCGGCATTGCTATCGACCATATCAAGCAGGGCCTGGAAGCGTTTTCTCCCGTGAACGGCCGTCTGCAGAAAAAACGTGCCGCCAACGGCGCCACCATCATCGACGACAGCTACAACGCCAATCCGGATTCGGTGAAGGCGGCCATCGACGTGCTGGCGCAGGCAGCAAGGCCGCGCATCCTGGTGCTGGGCGAGATGGCGGAAGTTGGCACGCAAGGGCAGCAGTTCCACGAAGAGATCGGCGCCTACGCCGCCGCCAAAGGCATCGAACACGTGCTGGCGACGGGCGGCCTGGCGCGCCATCTGGTGAATGCGGCGCAGGCAGCCGCGAGCCAGGAATCAGGCACGGTCGTGGAGTATTTCGAACAGTTCGACGGCTTGCTGGCGGCGCTCGATGCGCATTTGTCCGGCCGTTCGGATGCAACAGTATTAATCAAGGGCTCCCGTTCCATGAAAATGGAGCGGGCCGTGCAGCATTTGATTGGTTCAAACAACAATAACAAGGAAGCTCACTAATCATGCTGCTCTGGCTCGCTCATTATTTCCAGGACGACATTGGCCCACTGCGGGTCTTTAACTTCATCACATTCCGCGCCGTCTTTGCCACCCTGACGGCGATCTTGATCGGCCTGTGCGCCGGCCCCGCCGTGATCCGCATGCTCACGCGCATGAAGGTCGGCCAGGCCGTGCGCACGGACGGTCCGCAAACGCATCTGAAAAAACACGGCACGCCGACCATGGGCGGTGTGCTGATCCTCATCGCCATCGGCATCTCCACCTTGCTGTGGGCCGACCTGTCGAACCGTTTCATCTGGCCCGTGCTGATCGTCACCCTCGGCTTTGGCGCCGTCGGCTGGGCCGATGACTACCGCAAGGTGGTGCACCAGGACCCGGAAGGCATGCGCTCGCGCGAAAAATATTTCTGGCAGTCGCTGATCGGCATCGCCGCCGCGTTTTACCTGGCGTTTTCCGTCTCCATCTCCGAGCCCAATGCCGGCCAGGTGTGGAATCTGATCTACGCCTGGGTGCAATCGGGCTTCGCCATGGACCTGCCGCCGAAGGCCGATCTGATCGTCCCGTTCTTCAAGACCATCAGCTATCCGCTGGGCGTATGGGGTTTCATCGCGCTGACCTATTGCGTCATCGTCGGCACCAGCAACGCCGTCAATTTCACGGACGGCCTCGATGGCCTGGCCATCATGCCGACCGTGATGGTGGGGACGGCCCTGGGCCTGTTCGCCTACTTGACGGGCAACGCCACGTACGCGCGCTACCTGTTCATCCCGCACATCCCGGGCGCCGGCGAACTGGTGATCTTCTGCGGCGCGCTGGCCGGTTCCGGTCTGGCCTTCCTCTGGTATAACACGCATCCCGCGAAAGTGTTCATGGGCGACGTGGGCGCGCTGGCACTGGGCGGCGCACTGGGCACCATCGCCGTCATCGTGCGCCAGGAAATCGTCCTGTTCATCATGGGCGGCATCTTCGTCGTCGAAACGCTGTCCGTGATCATCCAGGTCGTCTGGTTCAAGTACACCAAGAAGCGCTATGGCGCGGGCCGCCGCGTCTTCCTGATGGCTCCCTTGCACCACCATTTTGAACAAAAAGGCTGGAAAGAGACGCAGGTTGTCGTGCGTTTCTGGATCATCACCATGATGCTGGTGCTGCTCGGCCTGACCACCCTGAAGCTGCGCTGATGATGTACGACGCTAAAACCGCACTGGTACTGGGCCTCGGCGAATCGGGGCTGGCGATGGCCCTGTGGCTGGCCCGCAGCGGTGCTTGCGTGCGCGTGGCCGACACGCGCGAGGCGCCGGAGCGCCTGGCCGCCTTGCAGGCCGCCGTGCCGCAGGCGCAGTTCATCGCCGGCGCCTTCACGGCCGACCTGCTCGACGGCGTCGATTTCGTCGCCGTCAGCCCTGGCCTGGCGCCGCAGCGCGAACTGGCGCATATCGCGCCGGCCGCTCTTGAGAAAAATATCCCCGTGTGGGGCGAGATCGAACTGTTCGCGCAGGCGCTGGCCGCGCTCAAGGCGGAACGCGGCTATGCGCCGAAAGTCATCGCCATCACGGGCACGAATGGCAAGACGACCGTCACCAGCCTGACGGGCTTGCTGTGCGAGCGCGCGGGTCTGGCCACGCGCGTGGCCGGCAATATCAGCCCGGCCGCGCTGGACGTGCTGCGCGAAGTGCTCGATGCCGAGCCTGCGCCGCAGCCGCTGGAGGCGGAAGCTGACGTGGCGGAAGCCGTCGCCAGCAGCTTGCCGCAGGCATGGATTTTGGAGCTGTCCAGCTTCCAGCTGCACACGACCTTCAGCCTGCAGGCCGATGCGGCCACGGTCTTGAACCTGTCGCAGGACCACCTGGACTGGCATGGCGACATGGCCGCCTACGCTGCCGACAAGGCGCGCATCTTCGGCGACCAGACCGTGCGCATCCTGAACCGCGACGATGCCCTGGTCATGCACATGGCCGATCCGCTGGCCGAGACCATCACCTTCGGCACGGGCGAGCCGCTTGACGTGGACAGCTTTGGCCTGGTCAATGAACGCGGCATCTTCTGGCTGGCGCAAGCCGTGCCCAGCGAAGAAGTCATCGAGAAAAAACGCAGGAAGAACGATCCGGCGCCGGAACCGGTGCCGACGATGGCGAAAAAGCTGATGCCGGCCGACGCGCTGAAAATCCGCGGCCAGCACAATGCCGCGAATGCGCTGGCGGCGCTGGCCCTGTGCCGCGCCATCGGCCTGCCATTCGCGCCGCTGCTGCATGGCTTGCGCGAATACCAGGGCGAGCCGCACCGGGTGGAATTGATCACGGCCGTGGGCGAGGTTGAATACTACGACGACAGCAAGGGCACGAATGTGGGCGCGACCGTGGCGGCCCTGTCCGGCCTGGGCAAGGCCTTCGGCGGCGCGGAACAGCGCCTGGTGCTGATCGCCGGCGGCGACGGCAAGGGACAGGATTTCTCGCCGCTGGCTGAACCCGTGTCGCGCTACGTGCGCGCCGTGGTGCTGATCGGCCGCGATGCGCCGGCCTTGCGCGCGGCGCTGGAGCCGGCCGGCGTGGACATCGTCGACTGCGCCACCTTGCCGGAAGCCGTCAAGCGCGCCAGCAGCCTGGCGCTGGCCGGCGATGCCGTGCTGCTGTCGCCCGCGTGCGCCAGCCTGGACATGTTCAAGAACTATGCGCACCGCGCGCAGGTGTTTGTCGACGCCGTGCGCGACATCGCCCTGGAAAACGGACAGGATCTCTGATGGCCTTCCAGCTGCCCTTCCGCTTTGGTTCCGGCTCGGCTGCCAAGCCGCTGGATAGCCGCGCGCGGCAGTCGAAGATGATGGACTATGACAAGCCGCTGGTGTGGGTGGTCCTGCTGCTCATGCTGCTGGGCATGGTGATGGTGTATTCGGCGTCGATCTCGCTGTCGGACGCGCGCAAGTTCGCCGCCTACACGAATAATTACTTCGTCGTGCGCCAGGCGCTGTTCATCGGCGTGTCGATCATCTTCGGCGCGCTGGTGTTCCGCATCCCCGTCGCCACCTGGCAAAAGATGGCGCCGTGGCTGTTCATCGGCACCCTGGTGCTGCTGGTGATGGTGCTGATACCGGGCCTGGGCGTGTCGGTCAACGGCGGGCGCCGCTGGCTGAACCTGCCCGGCCTGCGGCCGCAGCCGTCCGAGCTGATGAAGGTGGTGATGGTGCTGTACGCGGCCGACTACACGGTGCGCAAGCAGGAATACATGCACAAGCTGACCAAGGGCTTCATGCCGATGGCGCTGGCCGTCAGCTTCGTCGGCCTGCTGCTGCTGATGGAGCCCGACCTGGGCGCCTTTGGCGTGATCGTCTGCATCGCCATGGGCATTTTGTTTTTGGGCGGCGTCAACGCCATCTGGTTCGGCGGCATCGGCGCCATGCTGACGGCGATCTTCGTCACCATCATCGCCTTGTCGAAATTCCGCCGCGAGCGGTTTTTTGCGTATCTCGATCCGTGGCAGGAAGACAATGCGCTCAACAAGGCCTACCAGCTGACGCACTCGCTGATCGCCTTCGGGCGCGGCGAGCTGTTTGGCGTGGGCCTGGGCGGCAGCGTGGAAAAGCTGCACTACCTGCCCGAAGCGCATACGGACTTCCTGCTGGCCGTGATCGGCGAGGAGCTGGGCCTGGTGGGCGTGCTGGTCGTGATCGGCATGTTTTACTGGATTATCAAGCGCGCCTTCGACATCGGCCGCCAGGCGATCGCCATCGACCAGACCTTCGCCGGCCTGACGGCGAAAGGCATCGCCATCTGGATCGGCGTGCAGACCTTCATCAACATGGGCGTGAACCTGGGCCTACTGCCGACCAAGGGCCTGACCTTGCCCCTGATGAGCTATGGCGGCACGGGCGTACTGATTAACTGTATCGGTCTGGCGATTTTGCTGCGCATCGATTACGAAAACCGGATCCTCATGCGCGGAGGCCGGCTATGAACAACGCGACGAACTTGAAAACGACGAAAAGACTGATGATCATGGCGGCCGGCACCGGCGGCCATATTTTCCCCGGCCTGGCGATCGCGCAGACGATGCGCGCGCGCGGCTGGGAAGTGAGCTGGCTGGGCACGACGCACGGCATGGAGCAGGACCTGGTGCCGAAGAGCGGCATCCCCATGGACGCCATCGCGTTCTCCGGCATGCGCGGCAAGGGCCTGGCGCACACCATCCAGGGCGGCTTCAGGATGCTGGCCAGCTTCTTTGCCATCCGCCGCTTCATCGCCAGCCGCAAGCCGGACGTGGTGATGGGCATGGGCGGCTACGTCACGGTGCCGGGCGGCCTGATGGCGCGCCTGAAGGGCGTGCCGCTGGTGCTGGTCAACGCCGACGCGGCGCTGCTGTTGTCGAACAAGACCCTGGTGCCGCTGGCGCAGCAGGTGTGCTTCGGCTTTCCCGCCGATTTCGGCAGCGCCGCCGGCAAGGCCGTCGTCACGGGCAATCCCGTGCGCGCCGAGATCCTCGCCATGGCGCCGCCGGCACCGCGTTTCGCGGGCCGCGGCGGGCCGTTGCGCATCCTGGTGGTTGGCGGCAGCCTGGGCGCGAAGGCGCTGAATGACAATCTGCCTGCCGCGCTGGCCCTGATGCCCGAAGGCGAGCGTCCGCTGGTGACGCACCAGTCGGGCAAGAAGAATATCGACGCCCTGCATGCCGCGTATGCGCGGGCGGGCGTGCAAGCCAATGTGGTCGATTTCATCGACGACATGGCCAGGGCGTATACCGAGGCCGACCTGGTGATTTGCCGCGCAGGCGCGATCACCCTGTCGGAACTGACGGCGGCCGGCGTGGCCAGCGTGCTCGTGCCGCTGGTGGCGTCGACCACCAGCCACCAGCGCGACAACGCGCAATGGATGGCGCAACAAGGTGCGGCGATTCACCTGCCGCAGACGGAAATGAGTGCGGCGTCGCTGAGCGCCCTGCTGGCGTCGCTGAACCGCGACACTTGCCAGCGGATGGCGCAGGCGGCACTGGCAGCAGGCAAGCGCGACGCCAATGAGGCGATCGCACACGTATTGGAAAAACTGGCATGAGGTTAGCTCTGTGAAGCATAAAGTAAACAATATCCACTTTGTCGGCATTGGCGGCAGCGGCATGAGCGGCATCGCCGAAGTGCTGGTCAACCTGGGCTACAAGGTGTCGGGCTCCGACCTGGGCAGCAATGCGGCGACGCAGCGCCTGGCGAGCTTGGGCGCGACCGTCATGCTCGGTCACGCGGCGGAAAATATCGGCGACGCCGATGCGGTGGTGACCTCGGGCGCCGTCCCGCAAGACAATCCTGAAGTGGCGGCCGCGCGTGCGCGCAAGATTCCGCTGGTGCCGCGCGCCGTGATGCTCGGCGAGTTGATGCGCCTGAAACGCGGCATCGCCATCGCCGGCACGCACGGCAAGACGACCACCACCAGCCTGGTCGCTTCCGTGCTGGCGCAGGGCGGTCTCGATCCCACGTTCGTCATCGGCGGCCGCCTGACCAGCGCCGGCGCGAACGCCAAGCTGGGCTCCGGCGACTACCTGGTGGCCGAAGCCGATGAATCGGACGCCTCGTTCCTGAACCTGACGCCGATGATCGAAGTGATCACGAATATCGACGCCGATCACATGGACACCTACGAGCACGATTTCGAAAAGCTCAAGCAGGCCTTCGTGCAGTTCACGCACCGCTTGCCCTTCTACGGCCGCGCCATGCTGTGCATCGACGATCCGCACGTGCGCGCCATCATCCCGTCCGTCACCAAGCCCGTCACCACCTACGGTTTCGCCGAAGACGCGCAGGTGCGCGCCATCAACGCGCGCGCCGTGGGCCTGGAAATGCATTTCACCGTGCTGCAGGAAGGCTACCCCGACCTCGACGTGGTGCTGAACCAGCCCGGCATGCACAATGTGCAGAACGCCTGCTCGGCGATCGCCATCGCGCGCGAAATCGGCATCGCCGACAGCGCCACGCAGCAGGGCCTGGCCGAGTTCTCCGGCGTGGGACGCCGCTTCACGCGCTACGGCGACGTGGCGCTGCCGAACGGCGGCAGCTTCGCGCTGGTCGACGATTTCGGCCACCATCCGGTGGAAACGGAAGTGACCCTGGCCGCCGCGCGCGCCGCCTATCCGGGCCGCCGCCTGGTGCTGGCGTTCCAGCCGCACCGCTACAGCCGCACGCGCGACCTGTTCGAGGATTTCGTCAAGGTGCTGGGCGCACCGGACGTGCTGCTCTTGTCGGAAGTGTATGCGGCGGGCGAAGCGCCTATCGTCGCCGCCGACGGCCGCGCACTGGCGCATGCGCTGCGCGCGCGCGGCAAGATCGAACCGATCTTCGTCGAGTCCATGGCGGACATGGCCGACACCATCATGAGCGTGGCGCGCGACGGCGACGTCGTGCTGACCATGGGGGCCGGCTCGATCAGCGGCATCCCGCAACAACTGACTACGTATCAATCTCACACTGTAAAGGCCTGACGTGAACCAAGCTTCAGCTATCGACGTTAAACAATTGGGCAAGGTCGGCGTCCTGTTCGGCGGCCGTTCGGCCGAGCGCGAAGTGTCGCTGATGTCCGGCGCGGGCGTGCTGGCCGCCTTGACAAGCCGTGGCGTGGATGCGCATGGCTTCGATACGGGCGAACGCAGCCTGGCCGAACTGGCCGCGGAAAAATTCGACCGCGTCTTCATCGCGCTGCATGGCCGCTTCGGCGAAGACGGCAGCCTGCAGGGCGCGCTGGAGCAGCTGGGCATCCCCTACACGGGCAGCGGCGTGATGGCTTGCTCGGTGGGCATGGACAAGGTCTACACCAAGATGATCTGGCTGATGCACCAGCTGCCGACGCCAAAGTATGCGGTGCTCGACGACAGCTCCGACCTGGCCAAGGTGGCGGCCGAACTGGGCCTGCCGCTGATCGTCAAGCCGCCGCATGAAGGCTCGAGCATCGGCATCACGACCGTCAATGAAGCGTCGGCCTTCCAGGCCGCCTACGACATCGCCGCCGGCCTCGATGATGCGGTGCTGGCCGAGGAATTCATCAAGGGCCGCGAATTCACCGTCGCGATCCTGGGCAAGGGCGCCACGGCGCGCGCGCTGCCGCCGATTGAAATCGTCGCGCCGCAAGGCAATTACGACTACCAGAACAAGTATTTTACCGACGATACGCAGTATTTCTGCCCACCGCAGCTGGACCCGGCGATCGTGGCCGAGATGGCGCGCATCGCCTTGGAAGCCTACCGCGCCCTCGGCTGCGAAGGCTGGGGACGGGTGGACGTGCTGATGCGCGCGGCCGACAGCAAGCTGTTTTTGCTGGAGGTGAATACCTCGCCAGGCATGACGGGCCATTCGCTCGTGCCGATGGCGGCGCGCGCCGAAGGCACCAGCTATGAAGACCTGTGCCTGGAAATCGTTTCCGGCGCCAGCCTGAAAATGCACAAGGGACAGCGCTGATATGTGGCATGACGCTAAAAGCCTCAATACGACTGCCAACGGCTTGCTGGCCGCGGTGCTGGTCGTGTGCGTGGCGGCCGGCGTCTGGTGGGTGTCGCAGCGCCCCATGTTCGACCTGCGCTCCATCAAGGTGGAAAGCGCGGACGAGAAGGGCCTGCGCCACGTGAATTACCTGACCCTGCGCAGCGGCACCCTGGGCCGCATCAAGGGCAATTTCTTCACGACCAACCTGGAAAGCGTGCGCGGCGTGTTCGAATCGGTACCCTGGGTACGCCGCGCCAGCGTGCGCCGCGAGTGGCCGAACCAGCTGATCGTGGCGCTGGAAGAACACGAGGCGCTGGGTACCTGGGGCGAGGACGGGCGCTTGCTGTCGGTCAAGGGCGACGTGTTTACGGCCAATGTGGCCGAGGCCGAAGACGACCATGAATTGCCCGCCTTCGCCGGTCCCGATGGCAGCGAGAAGGAAGTGCTGGCCACCTATGTGCAGCTGGCCAAGTGGTTTGCGCCCTTGAAGATGGTGCCGGAAAGCCTGTCGCTGTCGAGCCGCTATGCGTGGACCGTGAAACTGGATAACGGCATGAGCGTGGCGCTGGGACGCGAGCAGAATCATACGACCCTGAAGGCGCGGGTCGACCGGCTGGTGGGCATCTACCCGCAGCTGGCGAGCCGGCTGGAAAATATCGACACGATCGATATGCGCTACCAGAATGGCCTGGCCTTGAGCTCCGCCGGCCTGGTGATACCGGCCGAAGGCAAGGATGGCAGGCCAGTGATGAAGAAAAAGAATAGCAGTCCGATTAAAAAACCGGCTTGACCGAACACCCAATTCATCAATTAACTATTAGCCCAAAAAACTAGGCGACAGAAATGACAAAAGACGCGAAAAACCTGATCGTCGGCCTCGACATCGGCACCTCGAAAGTGGTGGCGGTGGTAGCCGAAGTGATGTCCGATGGGCGCCACGAAGTGATCGGGCTGGGCCAGCACGAATCGAAGGGCCTGAAAAAAGGCGTGGTGGTCAACATCGAGGCCACGGTGGAGTCCATCCAGCGCGCGCTGGAAGAGGCCGAGCTGATGGCCGACTGCAAGATCCGCAATGTCTACGCGGGTATTGCGGGCAGCCATATCCGCAGTTTCAATTCCAGCGGCATGGTGGCCATCAAGGACAAGGAAGTGACGGCGACCGACGTGGCGCGCGTCATCGAGACGGCAAAAGCGGTTAACATTCCGACCGATCAGCAATTGCTGCACACGGTGCCGCAAGAGTTCATCGTCGACAGCCAGGAAGACGTGCGCGAGCCTATCGGCATGAGCGGCATCCGCCTGGAGGTGAAGGTGCATATCGTTACCGGCGCCGTGTCGGCGGTGCAGAACATCGTCAAGTGCGTGCGCCGCTGCGGCCTGGAAGTGTCGGACCTGATCCTGCAGCCGATGGCCTCGGCCGATGCGGTGCTCACGCCCGACGAGAAGGAACTGGGCGTGGTGCTGATCGACATCGGCGGCGGCACGACCGATGTGGCGGTATTTTCCGATGGCGCGATTCGCCATACGGCAGTCATTCCCATCGCCGGCGACCAGATCACCAACGACATCGCCATGGCCTTGCGTACCCCGACCGCGGAAGCGGAAGAAATCAAGATCCGCTATGGCGTGGCCAAGCAGGTCCTGGCCGACCCCGGCGAATCGCTGGAAGTGCCAGGCCTGGGCGACCGCGGCCCGCGCAACCTGTCGCGCCAGGCGCTGGCGGCCGTGATCGAGCCGCGCGTCGAAGAGCTGTTCGCGATGGTGCACCAGGTGGTGCGCGAATCCGGTTACGAAGGCGTGCTGTCGTCGGGCATCGTGCTCACGGGCGGCACCTCCATCATGCCCGGCATGGTGGAAATGGCGGAAGACATCTTCCTGAAACCGGCGCGCCTGGGCACGCCAGAGTATCGGGGCCAGCTGGCCGACGTGGTGCGCAGTCCGCGCTATGCCACGGTATTGGGCCTGCTGCTGGAAGCGAAGAAGCAATACCTGCGCGGCCACATCGTGACGCGTCAGGACGGCTCGGTGAAGGCGGTCTGGCAGCGCATGAAGGAATGGTTTTTAGGGAATTTTTAAGGGCATGATTTTCGCCCGGCAGCACAGGTTTTTTGGCAGCATCGCAGGTACACACACATAACTTTATTTTATATTTAACCGCAGTTTTCAATCTCCAGTTCTCCTACCAATATGAGGCCTGGCGCTTGGAAACCGCATCTGATAGGAGCACATCATGGAGTTCGATATGGTCGATAACACAGCTTTAGGTACCGTCATCAAAGTCGTCGGCGTCGGCGGTGCGGGTGGCAATGCAGTCCAACACATGATCAACAAAGGCATGTCGGGTGTGGAGTTCATTGCCGCCAACACCGACGCACAGGCCCTGTCGACATCGAAGGCCCACAACATCATCCAGATCGGCGACACCGGCCTGGGCGCCGGCATGAAGCCTGCCGTCGGCCGCCAGCTGGCCGAAGAATCGCGCACGCGCATCGCCGATTCGCTGCGCGGCGCGCACATGGTCTTCATCGCCGCCGGCATGGGCGGCGGCACGGGCACGGGCGCCGCGCCCATCGTGGCCGAAGTGGCCAAGGAACTGGGCGCGCTGACGGTGGCCGTGGTTTCCAAGCCATTTTCGTACGAAGGCCAGAAGTGCATGGACATCGCCGACGAAGGCCTGGAACAGCTGTCGCTGCACGTCGATTCGCTGATCATCATCCTCAATGAAAAACTGGAAGAGATCTACGAAGACGAAAGCATGCTGGAATGGATGCAGCATGCCGATGACGTGCTCAATAACGCGGTGGCCGGCATTGCCGAGATCATCAACGTGCCTGGCCATATCAACGTCGACTTCAACGACGTGAAAACCATCATGGGCGAGCAGGGCAAGGCCATGATGGGCACGGCGACGGCTTCCGGCGTCGACCGCGCGCGCATCGCCGCCGAACAGGCCGTCGCTTCGCCGCTGCTCGACGGCATTGATCTCTCTGGCGCGCGCGGCGTGCTGGTCAACGTCACGGCCAGCCGTGGCTTGAAAGGCAAGGAGATCAAGGAAGTCATGGCTGCCGTGCGCGCGTTTGCCGCGCCGGACGCGTCGATCGCGCAAGGTATCGCCTACGACGACGCCATGGGCGACGACATCCGCGTGACCGTGGTGGCCACGGGCCTGGGCCGCGCGAAGAAAAACATCCAGCTGGTACCGCAGCAAGTGCTGCGCACCGGCACCCACAACAGCCCGTTGACCCCGTCGGCTGCCATGGGTAGCGCGCAAGCGGCGACGACGACGGTAGGCGTGGCCACGCCGGCAGCCGGTTTCGACGGCATGAAGGCGCCGGCGGTATGGCGTCGCGAATCGGCTTCCGAGCAGGTGCGCGCGATGGAAAAGAATGGCATGGAGACGTATGACATTCCAGCCTTCCTGCGCAAGCAAGCCGACTAAGGTGGTTTGATGTATGCACGCATGACGGCGGCCTGAGGGCCGCCGTTTTTTTTGCCGTTTTTTGACTTTTGACTTTGCCTTTCCGGCCGTTTTCTGCACGAATACGGCAAGTCAGGCATACTATCGCGCAGTGTCGGCATCATGCCGGCAGCATCCTCAACCGACAAGTACACAAGGAGTCAACATGACCATCAAGATCGGCGACACCCTGCCAGAAGGCACCCTGGCCGAATTCATCGAAAGCGAAACCGAAGGTTGCGCACTGGGCCCGAACACGTTCAACGTGCAAGACCTGGTCAAGGGCAAGAAGATCGCCATCTTCGGCCTGCCAGGCGCCTACACCCCGACCTGCTCCGCACAGCACGTGCCAGGCTACGTCAAGCACGCCGCCGACCTGAAGGCCAAGGGCGTCGATGAAATCTGGTGCATCTCCGTCAACGACGCGTTCGTGATGGGCGCCTGGGGCCGCGATCAGAAAGCCACCGGCGTCGTGCGCATGATGGCTGACGGCAATGCCGCCTACAGCAAGGCCCTGGGCCTGGACGCCGACTTCAGCAAATTTGGCATGGGCACGCGCTCGCAACGCTACTCGATGCTGGTCGACAATGGCGTCGTGACGCAATTGAACATTGAGCAGGGCGGCAAGTTTGAAGTGTCGAATGCCGAGACCTTGCTGGGCCAACTGGCTTAAGTCCCTGAGAAAAAGTCCATGGCGGCGTTGCACTGCCTTGGCGTACTACTCGTACTGCCTGCGGCAATGCGCCTTGCCCTGAACATTTTTCAGGGACTTTTCCTTTTTTGACGTAAAAACGGCGCCATCGGCGCCGTTTTTTTATTGCACCTGCGGCTTGGTCGCCTCGAACATGGCCGCGTCGATGCTGAACGAATAATCGTCCTGCAGGGCGAAATACTGGCGCGCTTCCTCGGGCGCGCCGTCGAACAGGTTGCGGATGGCCGCCACGCGCTCGCTCGGCGTGCGCATGCGCGCCACCCACTCGTCGAACTGCATCGTCAGTTTCCACACGCTGCGCAAGCTGTGCGTGAATCCCGCGTTGTCGAACTTGGCGCTCCATTCGCAGGTACGGTAGTCGCGCACGTGCGAGGCGTCGCGCAGCATTTCCACGGCCTGCAAGGTGCTGTCGTACAGGGCTGTTTTCGGCGCGACGATGTCGACCACCAGCAAGGTGCCGTTCGGGCGCAGCACGCGCCACGCTTCGGCCAGCGCGCCCGCCACGTCGTTCCAGTGGTGCGCGGAAAAGCGCGTGACGACCATGTCGAAGCTGGCGTCGGCAAACGGCAGGCGGGCCACGTCGCCCTGCTGCGTGCCGATGTTGTGCAAGCCGCGCTGCACCCTGGCGCATTCCACCACGTCGAGCATGGGTTGCGCCAGGTCGTAGGCGATGACTGATTGCGCCACGGGGGCGACGGCGAAGCTGGCGTGGCCGGCGCCGCAGCCCAGGTCCAGCACCACCGGCTTGCCATGGCGGCGCGCGCATTCCTGCATCAGCACCAGGTCGGCGCCCTGCGCGTGGACCGCGCTGCTCAGGTAGGCATTCGCCGTCTTGCCAAACTGTTCGGTAACGACATCGTGCTGCTGCATGGTGTTCTCCTGTGGATGGGTGAGTATCTGCAGAATAGGGATAAAATTATCCTGTAACAAGACCATAACTTATACTGGTATATCCACTACCATGCAGGCATCTGATGTCGAACAAGCTCGCTGAATTCATCCGCGCCCGGCGCGAAGCCGTCACCCCCGCCATGGCCGGCTTGCCCGGTGGCGGGCGGCGGCGCACGCCCGGCTTGCGGCGCGAAGAGCTGGCCCAGCTGTGCGAAGTCAGCCCCACCTGGCTGACGTGGCTGGAGCAGGGGCGGCCCGTGTCGGCGTCGGCCAAGATGCTGGCCCGCCTGGCGCAGGTGCTGCAACTGAGCGCGGCCGAGCGCGCCTATCTGTTCGAGGTGGCCGACAAGCATGACCCCAGTCACAGCACAGGCGAGGGCGGGGGGCTTGCTAGCGTCGAGCTGGACGCCATCGTCGCCGCCATCGACGCGCCCGCGTATATCCTGAACCGCGAATGGAACGCCGTGGCGTGGAACGGGGCGGCGGCCACGCTGTTCTCGGGCTGGCTGCATGGCGACGGGGACGCGCCGAACCAGCTGCGCTTCATGTTCCAGGACGCGGGCGCGCGCGCGCTGGTCGTCGGCTGGCCCGAGCGGGCGCGGCGCCTGGTGGCGGAGTTTCGCGCCGATATCGGCCGCCAGGCGGACCAGGCGCCGCTGGCCGGCCTGATCGCCGAACTGGCCGACGCCAGCCTTGAGTTTCGCCAGTGGTGGGGCGCGCAGCAGGTGCAGGGCCGCGATGGCGGCTTGCGCCAGTTCCAGCACGCGCAACAGGGGCTGCTGGCGTTCAATCAGGTGACCTTGCACCTGGCGCGCCAGCACGACTTGAAACTGGTGATGCTGTTGCCGCTGTCATAAGGTAAACGGCCGCGCTTGTTATAATCGGGCTGACCGCCTGGCCCTGCCTTTCCAGACCATGCTGTCCTGGCTCCGGCCGTCGCCATGATGACGGTCCCGCTCTTTCGCCAGGAGTCTGTCCTGTTACCCCGCAATCCCAACCTGCGCAGCATCTATGTGATGCTGGTCGCCGTCGCCATGTTTTCCCTGATGGACACGGCCATGAAGCTGTTGTCCGCCCATTATCCACCGATGCAGGTGACGGCCTTGCGCGCCCTGTCGTCCCTGCCGCTCGTGTGCCTGTACCTGCTGTACCGTGGCGCCTTCAGGAACGTGCTGCAGGTGCGCTGGCCGCTGCACTTGCTGCGCGGCATACTGGGCGTGCTGATGATCACCTTGTTCGCCTACGGTTTGAAGCGCATGTCGCTGGCCGAGACGTATGCGCTGTTTTTTGTTGCCCCCTTGCTGATCACGGTCCTGTCGGTTTTTCTCCTGAAGGAAAAAGTCGACTTCGCGCGCTGGTGCGCCATCGCCGTGGGCCTGCTGGGCGTGCTGGTGGCGCTGCGCCCGGACGGCTCGGGATTCTTTTCGGTCGCCGGGCTGGCCGTGCTGGGTTCGGCCGCCTGTTACGCCATCTCGGCTGTCACGGGCCGCATCCTGAGCCGCACGGATGCCAGCGAAAGCATGGTCTTCTGGCTGATGGTGATGATGGCCGTCGGCGGCGTGGCCCTGTCGGCGCACGAGTGGGTGGGGATCCGCCGCGACGACTGGTGGCTGCTGGCGGGCTTGTCGCTGAGCGGCTTCCTGGGCCAGCTGGCCATCACGGAGGCGTTTCGCCATGGCAAGGCGTCCAGCGTGGCGCCGTTCGAATACTCGGCCCTGGCCTGGGGCATGGCGCTGGACTGGCTGCTGTGGCGCGCCTTGCCCGACGAATACACCCTGATCGGCGCGGCCATCATCATCGGCAGCGGCATTTACCTCGTGCGCAGGGAGGCTGTCCACGCCGAGAGCGAGCATCCATAAGAAACGGTTGTGGTATTTCTGGCGTGATCCATGCCGCGCCGCAACGAAAATCCGGCAAATAGATATAATCGACAGATGTTAAAACAACGCACCATCAAACAACAGGTCCGCACCATCGGTGTCGGTTTGCACTCTGGCACCAAGGTCGAGCTGACTCTGCGTCCTGCCGCGATCGACACGGGCATCGTGTTTCGCCGCATCGACCTCGATCCCATCGTCGAGTTCCCCGCCAGCGCCATGGCCGTGGGCGACACGCGCATGGCTTCCGTGCTGATCAAGGACGGCGCCAGGGTGTCCACCGTGGAACATCTGATGTCGGCGGCGGCCGGCCTGGGCGTCGACAATATGGTTATCGACGTGAATGCGGAAGAAATTCCCATCATGGATGGTTCCGCTTCGTCCTTCGTCTACCTGCTGCAGCAGGCGGGCGTGGAAGAGCAGCAGGCGCCAAAGAAATTCATCAAGGTCATCAAGCCTGTGGAAGTGCGTCACGGTAAGGGTGATGCGGAGAAATGGGCGCGCCTGTCGCCGTACGACGGCTTCAAGCTCGACTTCTTCATCGAATTCAATCATCCGGCCGTCGATGGCACGATGCAGCGCGCCTCCGTCGATTTCGGCGACGTGTCGTACGTGCACGACGTGGCGCGCGCGCGCACCTTTGGTTTCATGCAGGACGTGGAAAGTTTGCGCGGCATGGGCCTGGCGCGTGGCGGTTCGCTGGAAAACGCCATCGTCATGGACGAATACCGCATCCTCAACGCGGACGGCTTGCGCTATGAAGACGAATTCGTGCGCCACAAGATCCTCGACGCCATCGGCGACCTGTACCTGGTGGGCCACCCCTTGCTGGCCTATTACACGGCGCACAAGTCGGGCCATGCGCTGAACAACCAGCTGCTGCTGGCGCTGCTGGAGCAGCCGGAAGCGTATGAAATCGTCTCGTTCGATACCAACGAAGCGGCGCCGCAGTCTTACCTGCGTCAAATGCAGCGCGAGTGGTCGTTGACGTAGGTCGGATTAGGCCGCAGGCCGTAATCCGACAACCCCGCAGGCGCCAACAATGTTGTCGGATTACGGCCCGAAGGGCCTAATCCGACCTACGTGCTGCCGCCTGGCGTTGCTAATCTTTAGGTTCGCGGTGATGGCGGACCATGTTGCGCAGCGCCGCGATCAACTGTTCATTCTGCTTCGACGCCGGCAGGGCCGTGCTCAGCTCTTCCAGGGCGGACATGGCTTTTTCCGGCAAGACCAGCGCCCGCGTATGCACGATGGGCGCGATGCTCTTGATGACCTGCACTTTCAGCTTGATGCCTGAAATCTGCCAGCCCTTTCTTTCCAGTTCCCCTTGCAGTTTCGGCAATTGCTGCTTGAGCTTGGCCGCCAGCGCCGCGTTCGGCGTGGCCAGCACCAGCTGGCCGCCCTCGAACTGCAGGATGTCGCAATGCTCGAACATGGCCGGCAAGGCCTTGGCGCAATCTTTTTGCAGGGCGGCCAGGCGCGTGACGGTGGGCATCAGGGAGGCCATCGTGGCGTTGCCGCGCAGAAAATCGGTTGCGCCCGTGACGGCCGGGCTTGAACGGGCAAAGCCGTAGCCGCGGCGCGGTGCCGGAGAATAAGTGGGAGTTCGCATGGCCGAAACATAGCACACTCGCCCCCGCGTGACGAGGGCGACGGCGGGTGCGGTGCGGGCGGGCCAGCCGTATTGCCTTACAGTATGGAAAATGTCGGCAATTTCTGCCATATGTTTGTCATTAAGCTATTGTTATATGGCGCATTACCCCAACCATGTCGGGAACGCATGATAAAATCATCGTCTTTTGCCATAGTCGAACTCCGTGCGGTCACGCGATTGTTACCTCGTCGTCACCTGCCGAGCTTTTTTTAACGGCGTTTTTTCAAGAATTCAAGCATGTCATTACTGACCCAGATTTTCGGTAGCCGCAACCAGCGGCTGCTCAAGCAATACCAAAAAACGGTACGCGAGATCAATGCGCTCGAGCCGGCCATCGAAAAGCTGTCGGATGCCGAGCTGCAAGCGAAGACGCCTGCCTTCAAGGAACGCATCGCCGCCGGCGAATCGCTCGATGCCTTGTTGCCGGAAGCCTTTGCCGTCTGCCGCGAGGCCAGCAAGCGCGTATTGCGCATGCGCCATTTCGACGTGCAGATGATCGGCGGCATGGTCTTGCATTTCGGTAAGATCGCGGAGATGGGCACGGGCGAGGGCAAGACCCTGATGGCAACCTTGCCAGCCTACCTGAATGCCCTGTCGGGCAAGGGCGTGCATATCGTTACCGTCAATGATTACCTGGCGCAGCGCGATGCCGAGACCATGGGCCGCCTGTATGCGTGGCTGGGCCTGTCGACGGGCGTGAACATGTCGCAGATGGAGCACAGCGCCAAGCAGCAGGCGTACGCCTCCGACATCACGTACGGCACGAATAACGAATTCGGTTTCGACTTCTTGCGCGACAACATGGTCTACGAAGCGCGCGAGCGCGTGCAGCGCAGCCTGAACTTCGGCATCGTCGATGAAGTCGACTCGATCCTGATCGATGAGGCGCGTACGCCGCTGATCATTTCGGGCCAGGCCGAGAACCATACCGACCTGTATCACAAGATCAATGCGGTGCCTGCGCGCTTGACCTTGCAGATCGGCGAAGAAACGCCGGACGGCAAGGGCAAGGTCGAAGTGCCGGGCGACTACACCAAGGATGAAAAAGCGCACCAGGTGCTCTTGACGGAAGCGGGCCACGAAAAGGCCGAAGGCATCCTGATGGAAATGGGCCTGCTGCCGGAAGGCGCGTCGCTGTACGATTCGGCCAACATCACCCTCGTGCACCACCTGTATGCAGCCCTGCGCGCGCATGCGCTGTACTTCAAGGATCAGCACTATGTGGTGCAGAACAATGAAGTGGTGATCGTCGATGAATTCACGGGCCGTCTGATGACGGGCCGCCGCTGGTCCGATGGCTTGCACCAGGCCGTCGAAGCGAAAGAAGGCGTCAAGATCCAGAACGAGAACCAGACCCTGGCCTCGATCACCTTCCAGAACTACTTCCGCATGTACGCCAAGCTGGCCGGCATGACCGGTACGGCCGATACCGAAGCGTACGAATTCCAGGAAATCTACGGCCTGGAAACGGTCGTGATCCCGCAGAACCGTCCGCTGCAGCGCAAGGACCGTCAGGATCAGGTCTACAAGTCGTCGGCGGAAAAATACAACGCGATGCTGAACGACATCCGCGACTGCTACGAACGCGGCCAGCCCGTGCTGGTGGGTACGACCTCGATCGAGAATTCGGAATTGCTGTCGGGTATCCTGACCAAGGCCGGCTTGCCGCACAACGTGCTGAACGCGAAACAGCATGCCCGCGAAGCGGAAATCATCGCCCAGGCAGGCCGTCCGAAAGCCATCACCATCGCCACCAACATGGCCGGTCGCGGTACCGACATCGTCTTGGGCGGTAACGTTGAAAACCAGATCAAGTTCATCGAAGCCAATCCTGAGCTCAGCGACGCTGAAAAAGCGGCGCAGGCGCAGAAGCTGCGCGATGAGTGGCAATCCTTGCACGACCACGTGGTCAATGCGGGCGGTTTGCACATCATCGGTACCGAACGCCACGAATCGCGCCGCGTCGACAACCAGTTGCGTGGCCGTGCCGGGCGCCAGGGCGATCCGGGTTCGTCGCGCTTCTACCTGTCGCTCGACGACGCGCTGCTGCGCATCTTCGCCGGCGACCGCGTGCGCGCCGTGATGGACCGCCTGAAAATGCCGGAAGGCGAACCGATCGAGGCAGGCATCGTCTCGCGTTCGATCGAATCGGCCCAGCGCAAGGTCGAGGCGCGCAACTTCGACATCCGCAAGCAATTGCTGGAGTACGATGACGTCGCCAACGATCAGCGCAAGGTCATCTACCAGCAGCGTAACGAGCTGCTGGAAACGACCGACATCTCGGACATGATCGCCTCGCTGCGCCACGGCGTGTTCACCGATCTGGTGCACCAGTACGTGCCGGAAGAGTCGGTGGAAGAGCAGTGGGATATCAAGGGCCTGGAAAAGACCTTGTCCAGCGAATGGCTGATCGACTTGCCGCTGCATGAAATGCTGGAAGCCGATCCGACCCTGACGGACGAAGAGATCCTGGAAAAAGTGCTGGCCGCGGCCGATGCCGTGTACCAGTCGAAGATCGATATCGTCGGCAAGGAATCGTTTGGCGGCTTCGAGCGCAATGTCATGCTGCAAAGCGTGGACAGCCACTGGCGCGAACACCTGGCGGCGCTCGATCACCTGCGCCAGGGTATCCACCTGCGCGGCTATGCGCAGAAGAATCCGAAACAGGAATACAAGCGCGAAGCGTTCGAGCTGTTTGGCCAGATGCTCGACATGATCAAGAACGACGTCACGAAACACGTGATGACGGTGCGCATCCAGTCGCGCGAAGAAGTCGATGCGGCGGAACAGGCGATGCAGCAGTCGCACGTGGAAAACGTGCACTACCAGCACGCCGAATTCGATCCGAACGCGGCGCCGGAAGAACTGCTGGCGCCTGCGGCCGGCGGCAGCATGGACAACGTCGACGACATGAGCGTGAGCATGGGCGTGAAAGTGGGCCGCAACGACCCATGCCCTTGCGGCAGCGGCAAGAAATACAAGGCTTGCCACGGCAAGCTGGCCTAAAGCCGGCTGCATGGCTTGAACAGGAACGGAGACCGCGGTCTCCGTTTTTTTTGCCCGTCGCGCGCGCCAGGCGGCTCAGGGAAAGGCCCAGTATTGCGGCGCCTGCGCCGGAATGCCTTTCAGGCCGCCACGGTTCCTTGCCCGCTGTCCCGTCTTGATCATGGTGGCGATATCGGTCAGCAAGACGCGGTTGCTGGCGAAGTAATCGTGGCCCATGAAATTCATGACGACGGCCGAGGCATCGACGAGTTCCATGCCGGGGATGCCGACGACGGGGCCGCGGATGTCGCCTATCCTGTCCCAGTCGGCAAAATTGTAGGAAGCGCGCATGGCCTTGTCGTTCGCAGACGCGTACAGCGTGGCGGAGAGCTTGAGGCTGGCAAAGCGGGGGGCGATCTGGTCGCGGAAGACGTCGGCATTGATGTCGGGCGCCGCCAGCACCACCTGCTTGAACAGGGGGCGCAGCTCGGGGCGCTGCTCCAGCAGGTTGGCCAGGGCCACCGTCATCGGGCGGTTGCCCATGCTGTGGGCGATGATGTAGATGTCGGTGGCGGACGAGTACTCGGCGAAGTCGGCCAGGAAGGCTTGCAGGTGCGTTTGCGTCCATTCGGCGGCGTTTTCGTCGAACTCATAGCCGGCCAGGGTGCCTTTCGATGGCCAGCTGTAGAACACGGGCAGGGCGCCGATATCGAGGTCGACCGCCATTTGCGCCGTGCGCCGGGCGGCGTCGTCGAAGGAATTGCTGTAGCCATGGATATAGATGAAGGCGGCATGCCGTTCCGGAGCGGCCCGTATCCTGGCCTTGACGGTGGCGAGAAAATCCGCGCGCGACAGGCGCGTGGCTCCCTGGATCAGCACATATTTTTGCGCATTATCGCTGGACAGGATGGCGTACCAGGGCGGCAAGGGCAGTTCGCCCGGCGCTCTTTTTTCAGGAATGCTCACCTGCACGCTGCCGTAACTGAGGTAGGGCGCCGCGCGGTTGGGTTGCCAGCCATAGCTGTTGCTCTCCAACTGGTATGTCCTGTCGGTGGCATAGTACACGGTGACTTGCGTGGCGCCCGCCACCGCATCGGTCTTGACGGGCGGGGCGGCTTTATCCTTGGCGACGCTGGTGCCGATGGCGCCGCTGCCAAGCGCGCCGAGCTTGCCGAACAGTCCGCCCAAGCCAGACCATGCATTGCTCTCGGACCAGGTTCCTGATGGCTGTTCCACCTTGACCGGCGGCGGGACGGTGGGCGCCGGAACTTCCTGGGCGGGCGGCGTGGCCTCCTTGGCCGGTGGCGCCGGAGGCAGCTGTTCAGCGGGCGCGGGCAGGACCGGCTCGTCGGCGGGGACGCGCGGCGCCGTGCATGCCGTCATCGCGGTGAGAAGGCAAAGCAGACACAACAGGCGTGGCAGGCCTGCATCGCTGCGTTGCATTCCGTATGACTTGCCATGCGCCATGACATCCTCCCTGGGCGCTTGTGCCAGACTCGCGATCGTCGGTTCTTCCACCTTAGCGCCGCCCGGCGGCATGGTTCTGATAAATCGCAAACCGCTTCGCTTCGGCGCCGCCGCGAGTATTCCCTTGCCGCATGTTCACCCGGGCCGCGAAGGCGCTACAATAGCGCTTCCCTTTTCCCTCGCAGAAGAAATCACCATGGCCGTCAATTCCCCCAAGCCCGTCGCCGCCGACTTGAAAGCCGTCGCCGGCATTGAAATCGGTGTTGCCGAAGCCGGCATCAAGAAACCCAACCGCAAGGATTTGCTGGTATTGAAACTGGCGCCGACGGCCACCGTGGCTGGCGTGTTCACCCTGAACCGCTTCTGCGCCGCGCCCGTGCAAATTGCGAAAGCCAACCTGGCGGCCGTGACGGCAGGCGCCGCGCCGATCCGCGCGCTGCTGGTCAACACGGGCAACGCGAATGCGGGCACGGGCGAATCGGGCCTGGCCGACGCGCAGGCCAGCTGCGCCGCGCTGGCCGAGCTGCTGGGCTGCACGCCGCAGCAAATCCTGCCGTTTTCCACCGGCGTGATCCTCGAACCCTTGCCCGTGCAGCGCCTGGTCGCCGGCTTGCCGCAAGCCGTGGCCGCACTGACGCCGGACAACTGGTTCTCGGCCGCCGAAGCCATCATGACCACCGACACGCAGCCGAAAGCCGGTTCGCGCAGCGTCACCATCGGCGGCCACACGGTCACCCTGACGGGCATCAGCAAGGGCGCCGGCATGATCAAGCCGAACATGGCCACCATGCTCGGTTTCCTCGCGTTCGACGCCACCGTGGCGCAAGCGGTGCTGGATCAATTGGTGAAACAGGCGGCCGACAAGTCGTTCAATTGCATCACCATCGACGGCGACACCTCCACGAATGACTCGTTCATGCTGGTGGCTACCGGTGCCGGCAGCCTGGTCGTCGATTCCATCGATTCGCCGCACTACGCTGAACTGGCCGCTGCCGTGACCGAACTGTCCACTTTTCTCGCGCAAGCCATCGTGCGCGACGGCGAAGGCGCGACCAAGTTCATGACCGTGACCGTGGAAGACGGCCGCAACGTGGAAGAGTGCCGCAAGATCGCCTATTCCATCGCCCATTCGCCGCTGGTGAAAACGGCCTTCTTCGCCTCCGACCCGAACCTGGGCCGCATCCTGGCCGCGATCGGCTATGCGGGCGTGGACGACCTGGACGTCGGCCAGCTGAACCTGTACCTGGACGACGTGTGGGTGGCCAAGAATGGCGGCCGCAACCCGGACTACCAGGAGCAGGATGGGCAGCGCGTGATGCAGCAAAGCGAAATCACCATCCGCGTGAAACTGGCGCGCGGCGATGCCACGGCCACTTTGTGGACGTGCGACCTGTCGCATGACTACGTGTCGATCAACGCCGACTACCGCTCATGACCGGCCTCGATCAATTCCTGATCCGTGCCGAGGCGTTGCTGGCGCGGGTGGAAGCGATCCTGCCGCAGGCCGCGCCCGCGCCGGACTGGAACAGCTTTGCCTTCCGCTGGCGCCGGCGCCCCGGCGCCGCGCCGTATCTGCAGGCCGTGGCCCACGTGTCGAACATCGCCCTGGATGACTTGCACAATATCGGCACGCAAAAAGCCCAGATCGAGCAGAACACGCGCCAGTTCGTCGGCGGACGCCCGGCCAACAACGTGCTGCTGACGGGCGCGCGCGGCACGGGCAAGTCGTCGCTGATCAAGGCTTGCCTGAATCAGTTCGCCGGCCAGGGCCTGCGCCTGATCGAAGTGGACAAGGCCGACCTGGCCGACCTGCCCGACATCGTCGACCTGGTGGCGGCGCGCGCCGAGCGCTTCATCATCTTTTGCGACGACCTGTCGTTCGAAGAGGGCGAGAGCGGCTACAAGGCGCTGAAAGTGGCGCTCGACGGCAGCATCGCCGCGCAATCGGACAATGTGCTGATCTACGCCACCTCGAACCGCCGTCACCTGATGCCGGAACGCATGTCGGACAATAGCAGCTACAAGACGGACGACGATGGCGATTTGCATCCGGGCGAGACGGTGGAAGAGAAAATTTCGCTGTCCGAGCGCTTCGGCCTGTGGCTGTCGTTCTACCCGTTCAAGCAGGACGATTACCTCGATATCGCCGCGCACTGGCTTGCCTCGTTCGGCTGCACGCCGGAGCAGATCGCGCAAGCGCGCGGCGACGCCCTGCGCTGGGCCTTGCAGCGCGGTTCCCGTTCGGGCCGGGTGGCGTGGCAATTCGCGCGCGATTATGCTGGGAAACTACCTGCTGGAAAGTTGCCGCAATGAGCGAAGTGAAAATCAAACCGGTGGACGTCGCCGTCGGCATCCTGATGAAGCCGAATGGCGACGTGTTGCTGGGCCAGCGCCCGGCCGGCAAGCCGTATGACGGCTATTGGGAGTTTCCTGGCGGTAAAGTCGAACCGGGCGAAGCCATTTTTGATGCCTTGAAGCGCGAGTTTGTCGAGGAACTGGGTTTGCATATCGATAGTGCCGAGGCCTGGTGCGGCGTCGAATATGTGTATCCGCACGCCCACGTGCGCCTGCATTTCTATATCAGCCGCGAATGGCGGGGCGAGCCGCAAAGCCTGGAAGGGCAGGCGTTCGCCTGGCAGGGCACGGTTGGCGTGGAACCCTTGCTGCCGGCCACCATTCCCTTGCTGGAATGGCTCGACGAGGTACGCCGGACATCCCTGGCGCCTGCCTGATTGCCACTTGTGCCGGCGGGCAGCGCCATGCTGCGTGCTGGCGCAAGCTTTCCTGTTACTTTCCTTGTATCGGCGGCGCTTTGCGCTACAGTGCTTTCATCACGCACCGGGGAGTTTCGCATGCCGCTGACACTGACCTTTACCGATACCGATGAATTGTTGATTGCCGCCTTGCACAAGCGTGCCCGCGCGCACGGACGTAGCATGGAAGAGGAGCACCGCGATATCCTGCGCAACGCCTTGCGGCCGCTGCCGAAGCGTCCGCTCGACGATATCTTGCGCAGCATGCCCGACGTGGGGCTGGACACGGATTTCGCGCGCCGCACCTGACTGCATGCCCGCCTACCTGGTCGACACGGATGTGATCGTTGCAGCGCGCATGGGCGGCGCTGCGCCGGCGGGCGTGGTTGAGTTTTTCACGCGGGTGGCGCCGGAGATGCGCTATGTGCCGGTGCAGGCGATCGCGCAATTGCGCGCAGGCATACAGCGCAGCTGGCGGCGCGAGGCGGCGCTGGAAGCACTGGCGTTGGAAGGCTGGCTGGAAGCCGTGCTGGCGGAATATGCGCCGCGGCTGCTGGAATTCGACCTCGATTGCGCGCTCGTGTGCGCGCGCCTGCATGGCGATGGCGCCGCGCACGGCGTCGACGGACAGATCGCGGCGATGGGCATCGCCTATGGCTTGACGGTGGTCAGCGGCAGGCTCGACAGTTTCGCGGCGCAGGGGCTGCGCCTGGAAAATCCGTTTCGCTGAGAGTTACTGCGGCTTGTTGTCTTCGTCCGCGAGGGGATCTTCGAACGGGTCGGCGGCGGGGATCGTGTATTTCTCTTCGGCCCAGGCACCCAAGTCGATCTGCTTGCAGCGTTCCGAGCAGAAGGGGCGGTATTTGTTGGCTTCAGTCCATTCGACTTTGGCGGCACAGGTAGGGCAATTAACGACGGTCATGATGGGGTAAATACGTAACGGTTAAAAATTACAGAGCGTGAGCTCGAACGGCACATCTTCTTCCAGCGGCTTGGGTTTCAAATCGCCGCCCTGGGTGGTAAAACGTACCCACAGCATGTATTTGTTGGCGGAAATTTCCGGGATGGCGCCGCTGCTCTCGTCCAGGCTCAGGCGCAGCATCTGGTACACCTTGCCTTGCAGCATTTGCTGGTAGCTGCCGCCATTGGCGATCAGTTTGACGGGGCCGCCGGAATCGCGCAGCAGGCGCAAGACCAGGGCCAGCGCATCGAACAGCGGCGCCAGCGGAGCGAACCAGGCGTGGATGTCGGTCAGGCGCTGCTCGCAGCTGCGTTTTTGCCAGGCGAAGTAGGACGGCAAGTCGAATTCGCAGGCGCCGCCGGGGATGATGGTGCGGCCGCGTATGCTCATCAGCCATTCATTGTCGCGGATATTCTGGCCCGTCTTGCCTTGCGCCGCCACCAGGGCGCCGCTGACACTGTCGAGTTCGCCGAGGATGGCATCGAGCGTTTCCGGTTCCACGTTCGGATTGCTGCGGTAGCCCAGCAGGCTCTGGCGCTGGCGCTCGAGTTCCTGCAGCAGGTCGGACTTCAGGTCGGCGCGGCCGGCCACTTCGAGCATATCGAAAATGGTTGCCAAGGCGACATGATGTTGCATTGCATGCTCTTGCTGGATGAAGAACTTGAATTTGTCGTACAGGTCTTCCAGCCGCAACAAGGTACGTATGCGTTCATTGAAAGGGTATTCGTAGACAATCAAAATAATTCCCTTAAGTAAGGACCTGCAAACAATCCCGTGATTTTGAACCAAGCGTCGACAAATTACAAACGTTGCGGCCCGATTCCAGCCATTCTTTTTGAAAATGCCAGATATAAATCGTGCAACTGGGCAATCTGCGGCGCCAGGGCGGCCAAATCGCCATTGTTGTCGATCACGTCGTCCGCCGCCGCCAGGCGCATGGCCCGCGTGGCCTGCGTGGCCATGATGGCCTTGACTTGTTCTTCCGATAAGCCATTGCGCGCCATTACGCGTGATATTTGCAAACTTTCCAGGCAATCGATGACGAGCACCCGGTTGACCCGTTCCACCCATCCGCCGGACTCGACCAGCAGGGGCACGGCAAAGATCACGTAGCTGCCCGTCGCCGCGGCGGCCGCCGCCAGCGTGGCCTCGCGGATGCGCGGATGCAGGATGGCTTCCAGTTGCGCCTTGGCGGCGGCGTCGGCAAACACCAGTTCACGCATTTTTTTGCGGTCGAGGGCGCCGCGCGCATCGGCGTAGTCGGGGCCAAATTCCGCCACCAGGGCCGGCATGGCCGCGCCATTCGGCGCCGTCAGGCTGTGGGCGATCTGGTCGGTGTCGACGATGGAGGCACCGCGCGCGGCGAACAGGTCGGCCACGGTGCTCTTGCCGCAACCGATGCCGCCGGTGAGACCCACGCTGAAATAAGGGACGTTTTGTCGTTGCATGTGTGTATCCATAGGGGGCGCAGTGCTGCGCGGGTCAGCTGGTCAGTCCCAGCGTGAGGTGCGACAGGGGCGTGCCGTACAGCAGGGCGATCAGGCCTGCCGCCGCCAGGTAGGGGCCGAACGGAATCGGTTTGTCGCGCCCCCGCTTGGCGAAGACGATCAGGCCGATGCCGACCACGGCGCCCACCAGCGACGACAATAATATGATCGTCGGCAGCATGGTCCAGCCCAGCCACGCACCTAGCGCCGCCAGCAATTTGAAGTCACCATAGCCCATTCCCTCCTTGCCTGTCGCCAGCTTGAAGGCCCAGTACACGGCCCATAAAGCCAGGTAGCCGGCGGCCGCGCCGATGACGGCCTCCTGCAGCGGCACGAAGGTGCCGTTGATGTTGACCAGCAAGCCGGCCCACAGCAGGGGAAAGGTGAGGTCGTCCGGCAGCATTTGCGTATCGGCATCGATGAAGGTCATGGCGATCAGCAGCCAGGCAAACACGAGCGTGGCCAGGCCCGTCCAGCCGCTGCCGAAGTGCCAGACCAGGAGGGCCGACAGCGCGCCCGTCAGCAATTCCACCAGCGGATAGCGCACGGAGATGGGCGCTTGGCAGGCGCTGCACTTGCCGCGCAACAGCAGATAGCTGATGACGGGGATGTTTTCCATCGCCGTGATGCGGTGGCCGCAAGCGGTGCAGTTCGAGTGCGGCAGCATCAGGTTGTAGCGGTCCGTGTGCGGCAAGGGCAAGCCGCTTTCTTCCGCCACGTAGTTATCGGATTCGCGCTGCATCATTTTCGGCACGCGGTGGATCACCACGTTCAGAAAGCTGCCGACGATCAGGCCGAACAGGGCGGCGGCGAGGGCGACGGGCAGATTGCCGGGCGCGGCGAACAGCAGAGTATCTGGAGGCATTATCTTTATCGCCAATTGGCGTGGGCAAGCACAGGATTATGGCCCGCAACGCTGGCCATGGCGGGGCCGGCGTCGCGAGCCAGGAGAGTATAGTTTATCTGCCATCTTACGCTGGACGAGCATGCATGTGTTCGTCGGTGCTGGCTGGCAAAAGACGCCGCGGGTATTTCGTCGGCGGCGCTTGGCTACTTTTTCGTGACCACGGCGGCGTTGCCGTCCTGTTCGCGAGGCAGCGGTTTTTTCTCCTCGACCAGCAGCGCCAGCAGTTTGTTGCGTATGGATTCCGAAAGCATTTTCTCCAGGTAGCGATGGACTACGGCCGCGACCGAAATCGCCGTAACGGTGGTCATGAAGATATAGCCCCATGAGTGCGTATGTGCTTCCATGTCCAACTTGAGCATGGTCAGGCCGAAATAGTGATGGGTAATCGTATGGCTGAGGTACAGCGAGAAGGAAATCGAACCTAGCCACACCAGCCAGCGGGGGGCGGGAATCCTGACGGTCTTGCTGGCTATGGCCATGACGAGCACGGTCATGGCCAGGGCGCCGCCCCATTTGCTGGGACCGTGGAAATCCACTACGCGCGAATAGCCGAGCCAGATGGTCAACGCGATGCTCAGACCGAGCAGATGATAGGCGATGGCTGGATTCCTGATTCTGGCCCAGTCCTGCAGGTACAACAGCCCGATGGCGGCACCTGCCAGGAACTCGAAAATAATCGGATTGCTCATCAAGTTGAAGTAGACAAAGGAATAAGACAGGTTTCTGGTGGCATCGTAGGTCGACAAGGCCGGATTTTGCTGCATGGGAATCAGCAATACGGTGGCGATCATCCAGGCGAACAGCGCGAGCCAGCGCCATTGTTTAAAACACAGCGAGGCGCAGAAGATGGCATAAAAATACATCTCGAATTCCAGGGTCCAGCCCAAGGGCAATGCCGCGCCAAAATAGGGCGGATTATCGATCGTGACGGGAATGAAGAAGATGCTTTTTAAAAATAGAATGACATTGTCATAGGAACCGAAATACGCGGTGACATCTTGCGTTGCCGCTATCCACCATAAGGTGATGATGGCGTAGACGGGCCACACGCGCGCAAAGCGCTTGATGGCGAAGGTCTTGGCGTAGGCTAGGCTGCCATCCGAATTTCGCGTCGAATAAGCCATGATGAAGCCGCTGATGATGAAGAACAGGTCGACTCCCATGGCGCCCGGCCTGAGTATTTCATCGGCCTTTTCCCAATTGGCCGTATTGAGCATGAAGTAGCGGGCATGCGTCAGGACCACCAGCGTGGCAGCAATTCCCCTGAGCGCTTCAAGCCAGTCCAGTTTATTTTGTTTTTTCATGAATTAAGACATGGCTCCTTCGTTGACGGTGTGAGGTTGCGACGAAGTCTGACCCGGCAGGCAATACCTGTCAACGCGGTAATTTCTTTTTCTCTGGCGAATTGGCGTTTTACTGTAGCCGCTGGCTGTTGCTTAGATCACGGTGCCCAGCTTGAAAATCGGCAAATACAAGGCGATCACGAGCGAGCCGACCAGCACGCCCAGCACCACCATCAGCGCCGGTTCCAGCAGCGTGGAAAGGGTGGCGACCGTGGCGTCGATGTCCACCTCGATGATATCGGCCGCGCGCGACAGCATGGCGTCGAGCGCGCCCGATTCCTCGCCGATCAGGGCCAGTTGCGTCAGCAGCGGGGGAAATACGCCGCTGTGCTCCATCGCCAGGGCCAGGCTGCCGCCGGCGCGGATTTCACGCTCGATGCGCGCCGTCGCTTCCTGGTACAGCGCGTGGCCGGAGGCGGCGCCCACCAGGCCGAGCGAGTCGAGCAGCGGCACGCCGGCGGCGAACATGGCGGCCAGGGTGCGCGTCCAGCGGGCGATCGCCGCCTTGCGCAACAGGGGGCCGAACACGGGCAGGCGCAAGGCCCGCAGTTGCGCGTTGCGCCGCCAGCCGGGCCAGCGGCGCCAGGCCAGGGACAGCAGCAGGCAAGCGAGCACGAGCGCCGCCAGCAGAACCAGCCAGTAATGGACGAGGAAGGCGGATACGCCCATGACGACCAGGGTGGGCAGCGGCAAGGGCGCGCCGAAGCTGTCGAAGACCTGGCGAAAGGCGGGCACGACCACGCTCATGATGATGGCCGTGACGACGATGGCGACGAGCACGATGGCCAATGGATACATCAGCGCGCCGCGTATTTTCCGCCGCAGGGCGATGGCTTTTTCCTGGTGCGTGGCCAGGCGCGCCAGCAAATCCTGCACGATGCCGGCCTGTTCGCCTGCCGCCAGCAGCTTGCAATACAGCTCGTCAAACAGCAGCGGGAATTGGCGGAATGCCTGCTGCAGGCTGCTGCCCGCTTCGATCTCGTGGCGCAAGTCGCGCATCAGCTCGGTGATGGCGGGCTTGGCGTGACCCTTGCCGGCGATATCGAAGGCGTGCAGCAGCGGCACACCGGCCGCCATCATGGTCGACAGCTGGCGCGTAAACAGCGCGATATCCTTGCGCGTGATGGCCTTGCCCGGTGCGGGGCGCGCCGCCTGCACCCGGGTAGCCAGGATGCCCTGGCGTCTCAGCGCAACCTTGGCGGCGCTGGCGTCGGCGGCGCGCAAGACGCCGTCGACCGCCTTGCCATGGCGGTCCGTGCCCTTCCACGCAAAGCGCCGTTCGGCCGCCATGTGCACCTCCTGCCGTCACGGTAGCAGCGTCCGGCAAAAGCACCAGCGGCGCCGGCGGCAAGCTTGATGTGGCTCAGCCTTTCGTGGTTTGCACTTCCGTTTGCACAAGGGCCTGGGCCTTCACGTCGGCCGCCTCTTCCTCGTCGCTGTCCGTGCCCTTGCTGATGCTTTCGCCATCGTCGCGGCGCAAGGTCCAGAAGGTCAGCGAGGACAGCACCGTCAGGGCGGCGAGGGTCAGGAAGGCGTGGTGCAGGGCCGTGCTGAGCATGGCGCGGTCCGACTGCGGCATGTCGCCCAGGTACCAGCCCGTGATCAGCGAACCGAAGGCGAGGCCAAAGCTCATCGACAGTTGCTGCATCGAGCTGGCGATGGTGCTGGCCATGCTGGAGTCGGCCTTGTCGACGTCGGCATACGCGATGGTGTTCATGCTGGAAAATTGCAGCGAATTGAAAAAGCCCATGCACAGGCTGATGCCGACGATGGCGTACAGCGGCGTGCCCACGCCCACCTGCGAAAACATGGCGATGGTGACGCCGATCAGCACGGTGTTGACGATCAGCACCTGGCGGTAGCCGAAGCGGGCCAGCACGCGCGCGGAAATGAATTTCATGCCCATGGCGGCCGCGGCCGACGGCATCATCAGCAAGCCCGACTGCCAGGCGGGCAAGCCCAGACCCAGCTGGTACAACAGCGGCAACAGGAAGGGCAGGCCGCCCACGCCCAGGCGCGTGACGAAGCCGCCCACCACGGAGACGCGGAAGGTGCGGATCTTGAACAGGGTCAGTCGCAGCAGCGGGTGCAGCACTTCGCTCGAATGCCAGGCATACGCGGCCAGCAGGCTGATGGAGATGAGCAGCAGCACGGCGAACGAGGTGCCGTCGATGCGGTGTTCGCCGAAGATTTCCAGCAGCCATGACAGTAGCGCGATGCCCGTGCCGAACAGCACCAGGCCGATCAGGTCCAGCGGACGGGGCTTGTCGCCATAGTAATCGGGCATGTAGCGGTGCGCCAGGTACAGCGCCGCCAGGCCGACGGGCACGTTGACGAAGAAAATCTCGCGCCACGACAGCCAGTGCACGATCAGTCCGCCCACCGTGGGGCCCAGCAGGGGGCCGATCAGGGCCGGGATGATGACGAAATTCATGGCCGCCAGCAATTGCGACTTGGGAAAGGTGCGGATGATGGTGAGCCTGCCCACCGGCATCATCATGGCCGCGCCCACCCCTTGCAGCAGGCGCGCGGCCACCAGCATGGGTGCATTCACGGACAGACCGCACAGGATGGAAGCGATGGTAAAGATGGCAACGGCGGCGGAAAACACGCGTCGCGTGCCGAAGCGGTCGGCCATCCAGCCGCTGATGGGAATGCACACGGCCAGGCTCAGGATATAGCTGGTGACGACGGCCTTCAGGCTCAGCGGCGTCACGTTGAGGCTGGCGGCCATGGCGGGAATGGCGGTGTTGACGATGGTGGAGTCGAGTTGCTCCATGAACAGGGCGGTGGCGACCACCCAGGGAAGGTAGCTTTTAATCGGGGAACTGGTCATGGATGCGAGCCTGAGGAGGAGAAACGGAGCCGACAGTACGGTGAATTGTCACATAAATGGCGCAGGCGTGCCGCCCGCGCCCTTCATTCTGGCAGCGTGCCGGGGCATCGTCCATGGAACATTTGTTCCATGGCAATAGATTGCGGGCAAGGCTAGCATGTGTTTTCTGGCAGCTCCGGCCTCCTCTTTCGCGAAAGTCACACCACATGAAAAATGCACTGACCTTTCTTGTCCTGGGCGCGGCCCTGTCCGCATGCGGCGGCGGCAGCGATGGCGGCACGTCGGCAGCACCCGTCACGCCGCCCGTCGTGGTCACGCCCGTCGCCGATCCCGTGACGGTCGCCTCGCAAGCGGTCGCGGCCCAGGCTGGCCTGGCCGTGATCGCCGGCGCCAATGCGGACGAGACGGTATATGACGTGGCGGCCGATATCGGCGACACGTGGCGCATCACCTTCGACCACGTCAAGAAAACCTACGCGATCCGCGTGCTGTCGACGCAGTTCGGTTTGAGCGACCGCAGCGGCACGTTTACCGCATCCACCACCGGCAATCTCACGACCTACACGGCAACGGATTTCAGCGTCACCGTCGATGCGCGCACGCGTGTTTTGTCTGGCAATATCAAATTGGGCAGCATGGTCTCGACCGTCAGCGGCACCGGCTATGCGGTGGGCGACGTGGCCAGGCTGGCCGGCAGCTATATTTTCCTGGGCGCCATGCGCAATGCCTCGAACGGCGGCGACCGTTTCAATCCGAAAGGCAGTCTCAGGATCGCCGCCGACGGCGCGGCCCAGCTGTGCAATGGCGGCGTGTTCAATGCGCAAGGCGTGTGCTCGCCAGTATCGCCGCAGCTGGAAGCGGAAAACGCCAGCCTGACCCTGGTAAAGGATGCGAAAAACGGCTTGCTCGTCGCCCGCCAGGGCGGCCAGGACTTCGGCATCGTGCACGTGCATGCGGGGGACCGTGGGCTGGCGCTGTTCATCGACCGCTACAGCCGCAACCAGGAAAACGTCCTGCGCGTGGGCACCATCGTGGCGGCCCAACAGCAGAAGATCGGCACGGAAATCAATGGCAGCTATGCCTGTGCGGCGCAGGGTGGCACGACGGGCAAGATCGACATCGCGGGCAATGTGGCGACCATCACGAACAATGGTACGGGCAAGGTGCACGCGGAAAACGTGACCCTGAACAAGCTGGGCCTGGGTGCGCAGGCCGTCGATGTCGATGGCATCGCCGTGCTGAAGGACCCGGCCGACGCGCCGGTCGATTATTCGATGTTCATGCCGCTGTCGTCGAGCATGGCGGTCGAGTTTTCGACCGACCGCTCCTTTCTGACGATGTGCCTGAAAAAGTAAGGTCTAGCGCGGGAGCGCGTCGAGCGCGGCCAGCAGCGGAAGCGCCGCGTCGGCGATGCGCTCCAGGCTGGCCTCACGCAGGGCGGCGGTGTCCACCGTGTGGCCGGAGTCCAGCCCCGCCCAGCGCAGCAGCGCCGAACACGCGGCGGGCGTGTCGAACATGCCGTGCAAATAGCTGCCGAGGATTTGTCCGTCGCCCGATACCGCTCCTTCCGGACGGCCGTCGATGACGAAGGCCGGTTGCGCCAGCGCCGCGCCATGCGAGACGCCCATGTGGATTTCATAGCCTGCCACGGGTGCATCGGCCGCACTGGCGAAGGCGCAGTGGCCGTGCACCTGTTCCAGCCGCTTGTCGCTCGTCAGCTCGGTCGCCATGTCGAGCAGGCCCAGTGCCGTTGATTCTCCCGCCGCGCCTTCCACGCCCAGCGGATCGCACACGCTGTGCCCCAGCATCTGGAAGCCGCCGCAAATGCCGAGCACCTTGCCGCCATAGCGCAGGTGCCTGGCCAGATAGGCGGGCCAGCCCTGCTGCCGCAGCCAGGCCAGGTCGCCGCGCGTGTTTTTACTGCCGGGCAGGATCACCAGGTCGGCCGCTGGAATCGGCTGCCCCTGCTGGATGAATTGCAGGTCGATGCCGGGGTGGGCGCGCAGCGCGTCGAGATCCGTGTGGTTGCTGATGCGCGGCAGTTGCGGCACCACCACTTTGAAGGCGCCCCGTTCGGCCTGCATCGATTCGACGGCGTCTTCCGCGTCGAGGAACAGGCCTTGCAAGTAGGGCAGCACGGCCAGCACGGGTTTGCCCGTCTGCCGTTCCAGCCACTCGATGCCCGGTTGCAGCAGCGAGATGTCGCCGCGGAAGCGATTGATGACGAAGCCGACGATGCGCGCCCGTTCGCTGTCGGACAGGCAGGCCAGGGTACCGATGATGTGCGCGAAGACGCCGCCCCGGTCGATGTCGGCCACCAGGATCACGGGGCAGTCGACGGCTTCGGCAAAGCCCATGTTGGCGATGTCGCGCGCGCGCAGGTTGACTTCGGCGGGGCTGCCCGCGCCTTCGACGACGACGGCGTCGTACTGCCGGCGCAGTCGCGCGTAGGATTCGAGCACGGCGCCCATGGCGATGGTTTTATATTGCTGGTAGTCGCGCGCATCCATTTCGGCGCGCACCTTGCCGTGGATGATCACTTGCGCGCCCGTGTTCGATGACGGTTTCAATAGCACCGGATTCATGTCCGTGTGCGGCGCGATGCCGCAGGCCAGCGCCTGCAAGGCTTGCGCGCGGCCGATCTCGCCGCCGTCGCTCGTCACCGCGCTGTTCAAGGCCATGTTTTGCGGCTTGAAGGGCGCCACCGTCACGCCACGGCGCTTCAACAATCGGCACAGTGCCGCGACGACGGTGCTCTTGCCCGCGTCGGATGTCGTGCCCTGCACCATCAGGGCGGGGAAGGTACTTTTCATGCCTGCCGCTCCCGCTGCTCTTGCCACCGCGCGATGATGTCGCTGAGCTGGCCCAAGCCCTCCGTGATGGCGGACGGACCGGGCGAAAGTATGTCGGGCGACTTGATCTCGAACAGCATCTCATTGCGCACGGCGGGAATCGCATCCCAGCCCGGGCGCGCCGTCAGCTGCGCCGGCTGGAACTTCTTGCCGCACCAGCTGGCGATGATGATGTCGGGCGCGCGCCGCACCACCTCGTGTGGATTGGCGATGATGCGCTCTTTCGCGCCAGGATGGGCAGACAGGTCCGGGAAAGCGTCCGTGCCGCCGGCGATGTCGATCAATTCCGCCACCCAGCCGATGCCGCTCATCAGGGGATCGTTCCACTCTTCAAAGTAGATCACGGGCTTGCGCGTCCAGGCCGCGGCGCGGGCCCGGGCGGCGGCGATGTCCGCGCGCAGGCTGGCGACCAGCACTTTGCCCGCTTCCTCGCGCCGCACCAGCGTGGCCAGCACGCCGATCATGCGCAGGATGCCGTCCACCGTGCGCTGGTTGAACTGGTGCACTTCGATGCCGGCCTTGACCAGGTCGCGGCAGATATCGGCCTGCATGTCGCAAAAGCCGATCACCAGGTCGGGCTGGACGGCCAGGATGCGTGCCAGGTCAGCGGAGGAAAAGCCGCTGATCTTGGTTTTTTCCGCGCGCGCGCGGGGCGGGCGCACGGTAAAGCCGGAGATGCCCGCGATGACGTATTCGGCGCCCAGCGCATACAGCGTCTCGACGGCTTCCGTCGACAGACAGGCGATGCGTTGATAGTGGCTCATGGCGCGGACTTGGCGCGGCGCTGGCGCGCCACTTCCAGCTGTTCGCACATGGCGGCCGTGCCTTCGATCATGCGCGGACCGGCGCGGTTGAGCAGGTCGCCATTCAGGCGGAACAGATTATTCCGGCGCACGGCCGTCATCGACGGGAAGGCGCGCCACATGGCCAGGCCGCCTTCGCTGCGCGCATCGCTTTTTTCGCTGGTGCCGAAAATGACTTCCGGGTCTTCCTGCAGCACGCTTTCCGGCGTGACGACGGGAGCCACGACCTTCATCGCGGCAAACACGTTCTGGCCGCCGCACACGCGCATGGAATCGCTGATGATGCTCGCGCCGCTCAAGGTATATAGGGGTTTGTCCCACACCTGGTAAAACACGCGCACGGGCGGACGCTGCGCATATTGCGCCGTCAAGCTGGCCAGCTTGGCGCGCAGCCGGGCGGCGGCCGGTTTGGCGGTTTTTTCCGTTCCCATCAGCTGGCCCAGGCGTTCCATGCTGTCGGGGATGTCGGCCAGCTTGCGCGGCTCGCTGTGATAGATCGGCACCTTCAGCTGGCGCAGCATGGCGATCTGGCGCTCGGCGCTGCCATGCATCCACACGACGATCAGGTCCGGCTTCAGGGCGATGATGCGCTCCATGTCGTACTGGCGGTTGTCGCCCACTTGCGTGATCTTCTTTGCCGCTTCCGGGTAGTCGCTATAGCTGACGACGCCGGCGATCTTCTCGCCGCCACCGGCCGCGAACAGCAGTTCCGTGACGTGCGGCGCCAGCGCCAGGATGCGCTGCGCCGGTTTTTCCAGGGTGACGGTATTGCCGTCGTCGTCGCGCACGGTGATGGCGGCATGCGCCTGCAACGAGATCAATCCGGCCAGCAGCAGTGCGGTTTTCAAGTGGTTCATATGTGCTTCCATGTGGTGAGGGCCTGCTGCAGGCGCAGCCAGCCGTGTTCGTCGGGAGGCAGGCCCAGGCGGATGCCGTGGGCCGCGTGGCGGAACAGGCGCACCCAGATACCCGATTGCGCCATGTGGCGCCAGAACGTTTCGGCGCGTTCTTCCGGCCACCACTGGAACAGCGCCGTGCCGCCGCTGGCGATGCCGTGTGCGGCCAGTAACTGGCGCAGGCGAATACCTTCGCCGCGCAGGCGCTCGCGTATCGCCGCCTGCCAGTGCGTATCGTTCAAGGCGGCCAGCGCCACGTGCTGCGCCGGGCCGCTGACGTTCCATGGGCCCAGCATGTCGGCCAGTTGCGCCAGCAAGGCGGGATGGGCGGCGACAAAGCCCAGGCGCAGTCCCGCCAGGCCAAAGAATTTGCCGATGGAGCGCAGCACGATGAGGCCTGGTCGATGCGTATGCGCACCGAGGCTGGCTTGCATTTCCGTGTCGCCAAACGCTTCATCGAGCACCAGCCAGCCGCCGCGCGCGGCCAGTTTGCCGGCCCATTCCAGCAATACCTCGGGCGCGATGCGCTCGCCCGTGGGGTTGTTCGGATTGCAGACGACCAGCACGTCGCAGTGGTCGACGGCTTCGGCCAGCCGCGCATACGGCACTTGGCGCAATTGGTGGCCGTGCTGGCCCCAGTGGTGCGCATGTTCCGCATACGAGGGCGCGGCCACCACCACGCGCGATGGTGGCCGCATCCGGGGCAGGGCCTGGATGGCGGCTTGCGTGCCGGCCACGGGCAGCATGGCTGGCGCGTCGTAATACGCGCAGGCGGCGGCCGCCAGCGCGGGATCGGCTTCCGGCAGCCGGTGCCAGGCGTTGGCGTCGGGTGCCGGCGCTGCATACCAGTGCGGATTGATGCCGGTCGACAGGTCGATCCAGTCGGCGACGGGCCGGCCGTACTCGCGCGCGGCATCGCGCAGGTTGCCGCCATGTTCAAGCAAGATAGGTCTCCCGAAGGTAGGACAGGCCAGCGAGCAGCGCCATCCAGATCAGCCATAGCACGGCCGTTTCGGCCACCAGGCGCCAGGCGCGGTCGATGTCGCGCGCTTCGGCGGGACGTCCGCTGCCCAGCGGCGGGCGGCATTCCAGTTCGCCGTCGTAGATGGCGTCGCCGCCGAGGGCCAGGCCCAAGGCGCCGGCGCCGCTGGCCATCACGGGCCCCGCGTTCGGGCTGCCCCAGCTTGGGGCCTGGCTGCGCCAGCAGTGCCACGCGCGCTGCTTGTCCGCCATGCTCTTGCCCAGCAAAACGTAGGACAGGGCCGTCAGGCGCGCCGGCAGGTAATTGAGGATATCGTCGATGCGCGCGGCGCAGCAGCCGAACCAGTCGTAGCGTGCGTTGCGGTAGCCCCACATGGCGTCGAGGGTATTGGCCAGCCGGAACAGCACGGCGCCGGGGCCGCCCGCCACGGCAAACCAGAACAGGGTGCCGAAGACGGCGTCGTTGCCGTTTTCCAGCAGGGATTCCGTGCTGGCCTTGGCCAGGCTGGCCGCGTCGGCGTCGGCCGTGTCGCGGCTGACGATGCGCGCCGTCAGCAGGCGCGCCTTGTCCAGGTCATCGATGGCCAGGGCGTCGGCGATCGGCTGATTGTGGTCGCGCAGGCTGCGCAAACCGAGGCAAAGGTACAGCAGCAAGACGTGGAGGGCGGCGCCCGCCAGGCCGCACAGCCGGTAGGCGGCATAACTGATGGGCAGCACGGCCAGCGACCAGGCCAGCGCGCCGCGCAGAAAACGTCCGCGGCCCCGGTTCAGCAGGCGTTCCAGCGCGCTGGCGAGGCGGCCAAAGCCCACCAGCGGATGCCAACGGCGCGTTTCGCCCAGCAGCATGTCGAGCAGCACGCCGGCCGCCATCAAGGCGGCCAGCATGGGCAGCGACAAGCCGCTCAGCATGGGCCGCCTTTCAGGTGCAGCGGCAGGCCGGCGGCGACAAAGACGGCCTTGTCGCACACGGCCGCCACAGCCTGGTTCAGGCGGCCCGCTTCATCGGTGAAGCAGCGCGAGATGGCGCCGTAAGGCACGATGCCCATGCCCACTTCGTTCGAGACGAGAACGAGGTCGCAATCGGTGTCCGCCATTTCGGCCAGCGCGTACAGCAGGTGCGCGCGCTCTCTGTGGAACAGTTCGGGCAGGGCGATGTCGCCCACGTCCGGGTAAGCCTCTCCAGTGGAAAACATCAGATTCGTCAACCACAGGGTCAGGCAGTCGACCAGCAGCAGGCGGCCGGGGCGCGCTTGCCGCAGGATGGCGTCGCCCAGGCGCAGCGGTTCTTCCAGCGTGGTCCATTCGGCCGGGCGCTGCGCACGGTGATGCCTGACGCGCGTGGCCATTTCCTCATCGCCCGCTTGCGCGGTGGCGAGGTAGACCACTTCCTTGCCCGACTCGAGGGCCAGCTTTTCCGCATAGGCGCTCTTGCCTGAACGGGCGCCGCCGAAGACCAGGGTGCGCGTCATGGCGCTGTTACCACTCGGTGCCGATTTGCGCGCCGATGCCGGCCGCGTACGCATGTTTGACGACGGCCATCTCGGTGACGGTGTCGGCGATGGCGATCAGTTCGTCCGGTGCGCCGCGGCCCGTGATGACCACGTGCTGCATGGCCGGGCGTTCCAGCAGGTCGGCGATGACCTTGTGCACGTCGAGGTAGTTGTATTTGAGGGCGATATTGAGTTCGTCGAACAGCACCAGGCCGTAGCTGGGGTCTGCCAGGAAGGTTTTCGCCTGCTCCCATGCCAGTTCGGCTTTTTCGATGTCGCGTTCGCGGTTCTGCGTTTCCCAGGTATAGCCTTCGCCCATCGCATGAAAACTGATCTCGTTGGGGAAGCGGCGCAGGAATTTCTCTTCGCCCGTCGACATGGCGCCCTTGATGAACTGCACCACACCCACCTTCATGCCGTGGCCCATGGCGCGGATGGCCATGCCGAAGCCGCTCGAACTCTTGCCCTTGCCATTGCCCGTGTTGACGATGATGATGCCGATTTCCTTGTCGGCCTTGGCGATGGCCGCGTCGATGATGGCTTTCTTGCGTTCCATGCGCACGCGGTGGCGTTCGTTGATGGCCGCGGTGTCCGCGTCGATGGTCTTCTTGTCGCTCATGTCAGTCCTCTTTCGGTATGAATATCTTGCGTTTGCCGTGATCGATGATGTCGATAGGGTGGCCCAGGTAGTCGCCCAGGATGGACGCCTGCATCACGTCGGCCACGGGACCGGCCAGCCAGCCGCCGTCGCCCATCAGCAGCAGCGCATGGGTCGAGACGCGGTGCGCCAGGTTCAGGTCATGCCCCACCATCACCACGGTTTTATTCTGTTCGCGGCACAGTGTCGACAGCAGGCCCATGACGCTGACCTGGTGCGCCAGGTCCAGCGCATTGGCCGGTTCGTCCAGCAGCAGCAGGGGCGTATCCTGCGCCAGCATGGCGGCGATCGCCACGCGCTGGCGCTCGCCGCCCGACAGGCTGCGCACGTCGCGCTCCGCCAGGTGCTCCACTTCCATCGACGCCAGCGCCGCCAGGGCGATGCGCTGGTCGTCGCTGCCTTCCCAGTAATGGTTGTCGTGATACGGATGGCGCGCCGACAGCACGGTTTCGATGACGCGGTACGAGAACGCATCGTGGCGCGCCTGCGCCAGGAAGGCCCGTTCGCGCGCCAGTTCTTCCAGGGGCCAGTCGACCAGGGCGCGGCCCTGTATCGTCACGTGGCCCGCGTCCGGTTCGCGCAAGCCGGCCAGGGTGCGCAGCAAGGTGCTTTTTCCCGCGCCGTTGCGGCCGATCACGCTCCAGCATTCGCCATCCCTGATGTGCCAGATGAGGTTTTCCACGAGGGAGCGCGTGCCTGCCTTCAGGCCGAGTTGGTAGGTACGTATCATGCTTGTTTCATCTCCTGCGCAGCCGGTGCAGTTGGTACAGGAAGACGGGCGCGCCTATCATGGCCGTGACCACGCCGACGGGCAGCTGCAAGGGCGCCAGCACGGTGCGTGCAAGCGTGTCGGCCAGTACGAGGAAGGTACCGCCGGCCAGCGCGGCAGCCGGTATCAGCAGGCGATGGTCGGGGCCGCAGGCAAAGCGCAGCGCGTGCGGCACGATCAGGCCGACGAAGCCCACGCTGCCGGCGCTGGTGACGGCGCTGGCCGTGAGCAGGCCGGAACAGAAGAACAGTCCCTTTCGCAGGGCGCCCACGCGCACGCCCAGGGTGCTGGCCGCTTCCGCGTGCAGCGCCATGACGTTCAGCGAGCGCGCGCTGCGCAAGGCGAAGACCAGGGCGCCCGCCAGGACCAGCCAGGGCATCAGCCGCGCGGGCGCGCCGGACAGGTCGCCGATCATCCAGAACACCATGCTGCGCAAGCGGCTTTCCGGGGCGATGGACAGCATCAGGGTGACGATGGCCATGCAGGCCGAGGCCAGGATCACGCCCGTCAGCAGCAAGAGCGAGGCGCCGCCTTCGGCCGCCGTGCCGCCGCGCAGGTCGCGGCGCGCAAAAAAGTACAGCAGCATGGACACGCCGACGGCGCCGGCAAAGGCGGCCGCGTCGACCACCCACAGCGCGCACATGAACAGCAGCGCGGCCAGCGCGCCAACGGAAGCGCCGGCGGAAATGCCCAGCACGTAAGGATCGGCCAGGGGATTGCGCAGCAGCGCCTGCATCATCAGGCCGGCCAGCGACAGCGCCGCGCCGGTGACAAAGGCGGTCAGTGCGCGGCCCAGGCGCAGGTCGAGCAGGGTGGCGGCGAGGGTGTCGGTCTTGCCCTGCACGACGTGGAACAGGGCGGAAGGCAGGTCGGCGAGCGGAATCGCGATCGAACCGATCATGCCGGAGAAAATCAGGCTGGCAATCGCGCACGCGATCAGCACCGTGAGGATGACGGTGGCGCGGTGGCGCATATTGCGGAAAAATGGGTGCATGTACTGCCTTAAAAACGGGGACTGCAGAACTGCATCTGCGGGCGACGGCGGCATGCCATCGCCCGCAGCTTACATCATTACTACAAGCTTATTTCACGCCGTAACGCACACCGACGAAGACTTTCGAGCCTGGCGTTGCGTAGAAGCGCGCCAGTTCGTAATCCTTGTTGGCGATGTTGTTCCAGCGCGCAAGCACCGACCAGTCGCGGGCGAACTGGTAGGTGGTGTACAGGTTGACCAGGCCATAGCCACCCAAAGTGTTCTTGTTTGCGGCATCATCGAAACGCTTGCCCGACAACTGCCACTCGGCGCCCGACGTCAGCGCGCCAGTCGTGTAGTCGACGGCGAAGTTGGCGTGCTGCTTGGCGCGGCGCTGCAGCTGCTTGTCCTTGGTTTCATCGCGCGGGTCTTGCAGGTCGATGTTGCCGCTGACATTGAAGGCGCCGAATTTGCGCGCGCCAGCGAGTGTCAGGCCTTCCAGCAACGCCTTGTTCACGTTGTAGGCGCAGCCAAAGCTACCGTTGAACAGCGGATCCGGGCAAGGTGTGGTGTTGACCAGCAGGTCAGTGACCTTGTTGCGGTAGTAGGTCGCGCTGGCTTGCGAGACGCCGTCGTTGTAGTGCAGGCCGATTTCCGCGTTGCGGCCCGTTTCCGGCTTGTTCGATGCCAGGCCATATCCCGGATAGTACAGTTCATTGAAGGTCGGTGCCCGGAAGCTGGTGCCGTAGCTGGCGTTGGCGCGCAGTGCATTGCTGATGCGGTAGCCGTAGGCGACGCTGCCCGTATTGTGCGAGCCGAATGCCGAGCTGTCGTCGCTGCGGCCGCTGATATTGAACAAATGCGCGCCACGCACCATGTTGTATGCGGCGGCGAAGGATTTGGTGTTGCGTGAGCCGGTCACTTCCGGCGTGCTGCTCGACATGACGTCTTCATCGCGGTAGCTGGCCAGCAGTTGCAGGTTGTCACGGCCGAAGCGGATGTCATTTTGCCAGGTGATGTCGGTCTGCTTGGTGTCGATCTGGCTCTTGCCCCACGATTCGGCGCTGCTGTCGTCGCCCGACTTGTCGCGCGCTTCCGCGTAGCGCAGTTCGCTGGTCCAGTTGGGCAGGAACTCGTTCTTCGTGAAGACGGAGATGTTTTCCAGTTTCTGGTTGCTGCGTGCATCGTAGCCAGGACCGGCGTCGTACTGTGCCTTCAACTTGCTGTTCAGGAGAACCAGGCCGACTTCATGGCCCTTGGCCATCTGGTAGCCGAACTGGCCACTGATGCTTTCCTTGTCGTAGCCGTCCTTGTCCGGGTTGTAGGTGAACGAGGAGGCGCCCAGCTTGGATGCGGAGAAGCCGTCCGACTTTTCCTTGCCTGCGGTCAGCGCGTAGCTGAAGCTGTTCGCGCCGCCCGTCGAACTGGCAACGCTGGCTTCCGCCTGGCGCGTGTTGTTGCTGCCATAGCCTGCGAAAGCGGAGAAGCGCGTCGCGCCGTCGCCTTTCTTGGTGAAGATCTGGATCACGCCGCCGATGGCATCGGCGCCATACATGGTGCTCAGCGGACCGTAGACGATTTCAACGTGGTCGATGCTCGACAGGGGCAGGGCGCTCCAGTTGGCCGTGCCCAGGGTGGACGAGCCGATGCGCACGCCGTCGACCAGGACGATATTCTGGTTGCTGTTCGCGCCGCGGATGAATACGCTGGCCGCAGTGCCTGCGCCGCCGTTGCGCGTCACCTCAATGCCGCGCTGCTTTTGCAGCAGGTCGATCAGCGTACCGGCGCCCGAGCGCGCGATGTCTTCCGAGCTGATGGTCTGCGTATCGCTCAATACTTCGCTCAGGTGCTGCGGGTAACGGTTGGCGGTGACGACGATGGGATCGAAGGTGTCTGGCGTGGCTTGGGCGAAAGCGGCAGGCGCGGCAATGGCTAGCGCGAGCGACGTGAGGGCCGCGTGGCGGGAAACAGCATGGGTCATGATAGTTTTCAGTAAGTAATATGCAACCAGCCGACGTCCCCGTAGGCCAGATTGAACAGAAGTGGGAACTGACGATGACGATCGAAGACGGCCAGTCGGCCATTCGGATCGCGAACATCCCCGTTCGCACACTTCCACCTGTCCTGGCCGGTATCCGGGCTGGCAAGTGCGGCTATCCCACCTTCCCATGCTCGATGATTGCAAGCACAGTGGTTGTCAGAGATAGCTTGTCGTCCGCTTCCTGTCGGGAGGGGCGACACTTGCTTACCGTTGCGGGGGCAGCACACGTTCGCCGCGAGCGCGGCATCGTGTTTCCCGTTTAACTGCGCTCATGGACATGAGCGCGGGCACCAAAACCCGGTCATTATACGTGCAGTGGGCGTGGACTGAAATGGCCGGCTGGTCGATTCGATATCAGAAATCGACGACGACCGTCGCACCATAGGCGATTTTATGGACGGAACGGGCGGCCAGCAAGGCCGTTTCCTCCAATGGCAGCCTGCCCTGCAGTGCCGACAGCAGGCGGATGGTACCCGCATGGCAGATGATGACGGCAGTTTCGTGTTGTTCGCGCAACAGATCGCCTAAAAATGCATCGACACGGGCGGCCATCGCCAGTACATTCTCGCCGCCGCCGGGGCGATACCAGGCCAGGTCGGCCGCCCAGGCATCGATTTCCGTGCGCGCAATCGCGTGCCAGGGCTGCATTTCCCAGGCGCCGAAATCCATCTCCTCCAGCCGCGCATCGAAGCGCAGTGCGCTGGAAGGCAAGTCTTGCGCCAATGCCGCCGCCAGGCCGGCGCAGCGGCGCAGCGGACTGGCGTAAAGCGGTACACCGGCCGGCAAAGTCGCTTGCAGGCTGGCGCGTACCGTCGCCATTTCGTGCGGCGCCACCGCCACGTCGCTGCGGCCATAGCAGGTGCCGCTGGTCACTTGCGGTGCGGGGTGGCGGACGAGGATCAGGCGCATGCTTGTTTAATAGAAGCTAGAAGCGCACGGGAGGCTGGAAACTCGACAGGATGGCCAGGTAAATCGTCACTTCCGCCACCTGCTGCACGGCGCCCAGACAGTCGCCCGTATAGCCTTGCAGGCGGTGCTGGCATTTGCGGCCTAGCCAGAAAGCAGCGGCCGCCGCCGCCACGGCGGCAAAGGCCAGCGTGGCCCAGTCGAATATCCCCAGAGTGCCGCAGGCGATGGCCGGCAGCAGGGCGCAGACGGCGGCGATGATGAATTCTGCGGTAGTCATTTCCTGCGCCATCGGCTTGGATTTGCCTTCGTCGCGCGCATAGTCCATGAATCGGATCAGCGAGACGGCGGCCAGGCGCGAGAGCGGATGGGCGATGAACAGTGTCGCCACGACGATGTGTGGCGGCAGCGAGGCCAGCGCCGTGCACTTGATGGCCAGCAGGCAGATGATGCCGATGGCGCCATACGCGCCGATGCGCGAATCCTTCATGATTTCCAACACACGCTCGCGCGTCAAGCCGCCGCCAAAGCCGTCGCACATGTCGGCGAAACCGTCTTCATGGAAGGCGCCCGTCAGATAGATGCCGGCGGCGACGGCCAGCAGCACGGCCACCGCGGAAGGCAGGAGCCAGCTGGCCAGCAGATACACCGCGCCGGAAATGGCCGCCACCACCAGACCCACCAGGGGAAAGTAGCGCGAGGCGTGCTGCAGCCAGGCCGGCTCGAATCCCACCCAGCGCGGTATCGGCAGGCGCGTGAAGAATTGCAGCGCGATGAAGAACAGACGGCACTGGTGGATTGCGGCGGAAACGGGGTTGCTCATGGTCTTAGTCTGGCGTGGATTTTTCGCTGACCTGGGCCGAGGCGAAGGTTGCCATCTCGCGCATGAAGTTGACGGCCGCATGCAGCAGCGGCAGGGCCAGCGCCGAACCCGTGCCTTCGCCGAGGCGCAAATCGAGGTGCAGCAGCGGACGCGCTCCCAGGCTGGCCAGCAATTGGCGATGGCCGTTTTCATCGGAGCAGTGCGAAAACACGCAGTAATCGAGAATGGCCGGCTGCAGACGCGCCGCCACCAGCAGTGCGCTGCTGACGATGAAGCCATCGATCAGCAGAATCATGCGCCGTTCGGCTGCCTTGAGCATGGCGCCCGCCATCATGGCGATTTCGAAGCCGCCGAAGGTGGCCAGCACGTCGAGTGGCTCTTGGGCATCCGCATGGTGGGCGACAGCCGCTTCGATCACCTGCTGTTTGTGCAATATGCCTTCCTTGGACAGGCCCGTGCCGGCGCCCACGCAGTCGGCGACCGGTGTTTGCGTCAGCTTGTGCATCAGGGCGGCGGCAGCGGTGGTGTTGCCGATGCCCATTTCGCCAAAGCCCAGCACATTGCCGTGCAAGGTGGCGACCAGGTCCATCCCGGCCTGCATGGCGGCCAGGCATTGCTCCTGGTTCATGGCAGGTTCCTTGGCAAAGTTGCGGGTGCCGGGACCCTGCTTGCGGTCAAGCAAGCCGTCGCGCGGTCCGAAGTCATGGTTCACGCCGGCGTCCACTATATATAAGGCGCAATCGTTCTGGCGTGCAAAGACATTGATGGCGGCGCCGTTGCCGAGGAAGTTTTCTACCATTTGCCACGTCACGCTTTGTGGATAAGCGGAAATGCCTTCGGCGACGACGCCATGGTCTGCCGCGAAAACCATGATGGCAGGCTGCTGCAAGGTCAGCTGCGTGCTTTGCTGGATCAGGCCGATCTGATGGGCCAGGGTTTCCAGCAGTCCCAGGCTGCCCAGCGGCTTGGTCTTGCTGTTGATGGCATGTTCGAGTGCGCTGCTCAGGGCGGGGTTGGCGGTGGGGCTGATGTGTGGGATAGGCATGGGAATCAAGGTGAATAAGGCAGGGTATGGTCGGCACTACGATATCACACAGCAATATTTGCCCAACTGCAAAATAGCGCTTGCGGAGTCTGCGGGGGGAGGGCTATAATTCGCCCCCTCGCTGAACGACGCATGCAAATGCCGAGTAAAGCAGGGTGAAAAAGAAGGTTGACGAAATGCTGCAAACGCTTCATACTCTTCCTTCTTCGCAGTTGACAAACACAACGCTTTGTCGATAGCGCGAGAGCAGTA
>NZ_JAFLJN010000053.1:0-306 GCF_018682595.1 Janthinobacterium sp. JC611 | reverse complement strand
CGGCCAGCAACTACACGGTCAGCAATCCGACCGGCTTGACGGCCAGCATCACGCCGAAAGCCCTGACGGTGACGGGCCAGGTGGCGGGCAACAAGGTCTACGACGGCAATACGGTAGCGCAACTCTCCGGTGGCAGCCTGAGCGGCCTGGTGGGCGACGAAACCCTGGCCATCGGCGGCCAGACGGCGGCGTTTGCCGACAAGAACGCGGGCAATGCGAAAGCCGTGACGGTCAGCGGCACGAGCTTGCTCGACGGTTCCGGCTCGGCCAGCAACTACACGGTCAGCAATCCGACCGGCTTGACGG
>NZ_JAFLJN010000052.1:0-251 GCF_018682595.1 Janthinobacterium sp. JC611 | reverse complement strand
GGCGTGATGCTGGCCGTCAAGCCGGTCGGATTGCTGACCGTGTAGTTGCTGGCCGCACCGGAGCCGTCCAGCAAGGTCGTGCCGATGACCGTCACGGCTTTCGCATTGCCCGCATTCTTGTCGGCAAACGCCGCCGTCTGCCCGCCGATGACCAGGGTTTCGTCGCCCACCAGGCCGCTCAGGCTGCCACCGGTGAGTTGCGCCACCGTATTGCCATCGTAGACCTTGTTGCCCGCCACCTGGCCCGTCAC
>NZ_JAFLJN010000051.1:0-200 GCF_018682595.1 Janthinobacterium sp. JC611 | reverse complement strand
TATTATTGCAGCAGGGACATGACCATCGAGGACATGCTGTTGCTTTGTTTCAGCATCGCGGTGCCAGCTTGCAGCAGCATTTGCGACGACGTCATGTTCGAGCTTTCGGTGGCGAAGTCGGTGTCCATGATGCGGCCGGTAGCGGCTTTGGTGTTGGTGGCGATGTTCGACAAGTTGGTGTTGACGTGGTCCAGACGGTT
>NZ_JAFLJN010000050.1:0-316 GCF_018682595.1 Janthinobacterium sp. JC611 | reverse complement strand
ATAGAAATAATTAATTTATAATTTCCTTACGTAAATAATTACTTAAGGCAACATATGCACCTGCGCTTGACGCCATGGTGCGGTGTATTTTTGTTTAGCGGCACCCTGTGTGCCGCCGTGTCCGCGCAGACCCGTCCCGACATCGCGCCGCCCCTTCCCACCCCGCCTGGCAGCAGCCAGCGCGACGATGCCAGCCAAGAACTGATACGCCAGCAAGAACGCGAGCGCGTCCTGCGCCAGCAGCAGGAGCGCACGCCCGACGTGCGCCTGCTCGAGGCGCCTACGGCCGCGTCCGCCAACCGCCTGCCCGCAGGCG
>NZ_JAFLJN010000049.1:0-247 GCF_018682595.1 Janthinobacterium sp. JC611 | reverse complement strand
GGATTCGAACCCCTGTACTCACCGTGAAAGGGTGATGTCCTAGGCCTCTAGACGATGGGGACAGAAATCTGTCCTGAATGCACTATTTCGCATCCTGACCCGGTACTGCGGCAATATGGCAGAAACAAAAAAAGCCTGACTTGTCAGGCCCGTTCAGCACTGCACTCTTGCTTTACAACTAAATCCTGGCGTCCCCAAGGGGATTCGAACCCCTGTACTCACCGTGAAAGGGTGATGTCCTAGGCCT